>PLEW01000240.1 GCA_003136555.1 Planctomycetota bacterium
GAATTTACGGAACGTCGTACTAGATATAGGGCCCGCCCCACCGCTGTGATGGAAGTCCACTATCGGACCTCGCCGCCCCTCATCACTGCCTAACCCGAGTCGGAGTGCCGGCCGCGACGACATGCACGCCTAGGCGGTTGTCGAGCACCGAGATCTGGATCAGGTAATCCTGCTTGGCCGTGCTCTCGGTCATGGCTGCACCGGTGCGGCTGAGATCGGCCTGCTCGAGGTCGACGATCGAACTCAGGCCCAGGTCGAAGCGCGACTTGGCCAGGTCGTAGGACAACCGCGCCTGGACCAGCAGCTTGGCCGCCATCTCGAGGCGGACGTGGGTGTAGGTGACGTTGGCGATGGCCACGCGCACATCGCGTGCGAGATCGTCCTCGGCGATCCGCAGGGCCTTCTGCGCCATCTCCACCCGCATCAGGGCCTCGTGCTGGCGCGTGGCGATGAGGTTGCCGGAGTACAGGGGCAGGGAGAGGTTGAATCCGCCTGCCGCGTAGCTGCTGGCCAGACGGGGATCGTGATCCACGATGACTCCCGCAGCGCCGATCGCCGACACCGTCGGGTAATCCAGCGCCCGTTCGGCATCAGCGTTCCGTATGGAGCTTGAGATCTCGAAGCGCAGGTGCGCCATCACCGGGTTGTCCCGCAGCGCCTCGGCCACCAGCTCCTCGTCGCTGGCTGTCGGCAGCGGCGTGAGCGCCTGCTCGGTCAGGGTGAATGGCTGCGGGGCATCGAACCCGAGCAGGGTGGCGAAGGTGAGGTGGTTGATCGCCAGCTCGTTCTGCACTTGCGCCTCGAGCATGCGCCCTTCCTCGAGGGTGACCTGGGCGAAGCTCAGGTCGAGCTCGGACTTGAGCTTGTTCTGCACCATGCCCGAGACCCGCGCCGCGATCTGCTCGCGATCCGTCACCGTTTGCTGGGCGACTGCGACCCGCGCCTGGCTCTGCAGCGTGCGGTAGTATTCGAGGTCGACCTCCAGCAGGATGGCATCGATCGCCGCCTGCGAGCGCTTGTCCTCGGCCCATGCGTGCATCCGCGCCGCATCGATCGCGCTGGTGGTGCGGCCAAAATCGGTGATCAGCTGGCTCGCCACCACGCCGGCAGCCTCGCGATCATAGACCGATGGATTGTTGAGTCCCCCGGCGGCGATGCGGGTGTTGTCGCTGGCGGCACGGGCCATGGTCATCGCACCCGTGAGCTGCGGCAGATAGGCGGAGCGGGCCACGGCGATCTCATCCAGCGAGGCAACGGCCTGAAGCTGTGCCAGGCTGATGCGCGGGGCATTGAGCAACGCCAATTCATGGGCGCGCTCCAGGGTAAGGACTTCCGTGCGCTCCTCGGCATAACCGTCTCGGACACAGCAGATGACGATGACCAGCAGAAGGCGACTGCCGATTGGCGGGATCATGGCACCGTCTCCTGGGCGTGGAACTCAGGCTCGGTCGGAGGCGAGTGGGAGGGACGGCGGCGATAGACCAGGAGATAGGCGGCCGGAACAATGAACATCGTCAGCACCACCGAAACCGCCAGCCCCCCGACGATCGCCCGCGCCAGTGGTGCATAGGCCTCGGTGCCAGTGCCCATCTTGGCGGCCATGGGGATCAGGCCGATCAGCGTAGCCAGGGACGTCATCAGCACCGGCCTGAGGCGCACTTGGCAGGAGGTCGAAATGGCGTCATAGGCGTTCTTCCCTGTCTCGCGCAGGCGATGCGCGAATTCGACGATGAGGATGCTGTTGGAGACCACGATGCCCACCATCATCACCACCCCCATGAGTGACATGATGTTGAGCGTGGTATCGCTCACCCATAGCATGATTAGCACGCCCGTGAGCCCGGTGGGCACGGCGAGAAGGATGAGGAAGGGATCGATGAACGAGCGGAATTGTGCGACCAAGATGAGATAGACCAGGATGACCGCGAGGATCAGGCCCATGGCGAAGCTGGCGAACGAAGTCTGCATCCCCCGCACCATCCCGCGCAAGGTGACCCGCACCCCTTCCGGCATCGATGCCTTGGCGATGATGCTATTGATCTCCGCGGTCACCTGCCCGAGATCCTCGCCTCTCGTAGCGACATAGACGTCGATGACGCGCCTGAGCTGGTAGTGATCGACTTCCGTCGGCGAGAGCGCATGGCTGAGCGTGCACACCGCATCGAGGCGGGTTGCAGCAGCCCGTTCAGGCGAGCGCAGCGGAATGGACTTGAGATCTTCCAGGTTCTTGACCTGGTTCTCATGGTACTGCACTGTCAGCAGATAGTCGTTACCGGTCTTCTCGTCGATCCAGAAGCTCGGGGCGATCATGCCATCGGATGTGAGTGCCGTGATGACGTTGCCGACGACCTCCTTCGACGTCAAGCCGAGCTTGCTGGCATGCTCACGGTCGATGTCGACCTTGATCGCGGGGTAATCGACATCCTGCGGTACCAGCACATCGCTGACCCCGGACAGTCCGCGGATTTCCCTGGCCAGGGTGGTCGCCAGATGATGGGTCGTCGCAAGATCGCTGCCGTTGATCTGGATATCGATGGGTGCAGGCAGGCCGAGGTTGAGCACGGCATCGACGAGGCCACCGCTCTGGAAGTAGGTGGTCAATTGCGGCATCTCGGCGGTCAGCCGCTTGCGCACTCGCTCCATGTACTCATAGCTGCCGATTCGGTGATCCTCGGACAGGCTACACTGGACGAAGGCCGTGTGCGGTCCGGCGTTGGAGGTATACATCGCTGAGAAATCGGGGGTGATGCCGATGTTCGCCACCAGCACCCCCATGTCATGCGGCTCGACCTCCTTGCGAATGATGCCCTCGACCTGCTTGATCAATGCATCGGTCACTTCGATGCGGCTCCCGGTCGGAGCCTTGATGTTGATGACGAACTGGCCCGGGTCGGTGCGCGGAAAATAGGAGACGCCGATCCGGGGGTAAAGCACCAGGCTGACAATGAAGAGGCTGCTGATGGAGAGCACCGTCAGCAGCGGTCGCGCCAGAGCGAGCGCCAGCGCCCGGTCATAGCGGGCAACCATGGCCTGGAACCGGCGATTGAACCAGGCAAAGAATCCGGATGGTGCCGCATGGTGGCCCCCACCCGCACCATCGCCGGCAGCGTGGGGTGCGCGGATGAAATGGGCGCAGAACAGCGGCACGACGCTCATCGCCACGAAGTAGGAGGCGAACAGCGCGAGGACCACCGCCAGGGCGAGGGCGGTGAAGAGGAATTGGCTGACCCCGTACAGGAACGTGACCGGGAAGAACACCACCGCAGTGGTGAGGGTTGCCGCCAGGACCGGCAAGGCGACCTCCTGTCCACCCTGCTGCGCGGCGAGAGCCGGTGGCGACCCCAGCTCGAGATGGCGGAAGATGTTCTCCAGGACAACCACCGAATTGTCGATCAGGCGCGAGAAGACCAGTGCCAGTCCGCCCAGGATCATGGTGTTGACCGTACCGCCGCCGAGTGACAGGGCGATGAATGTCGCCAAGGCCGAGAGCGGGATGGAGAGGAACACGGCCAGGGTCGCACGAACATTGGCGAGGAACAGCAGGATCATCAATCCGGTGAGCACCAGACCGATGGCGCCCTCGTGGATGAGGTTCTCGATGGCATTCTTCACGAAGATCGACTGATCGAAGACCACTTTGGAGATCAAGCTCTTGGGGACATCGACCAGCCCGGCCACAGCGGCTTTGATGCCATCTACCACCGCGATGGTATTGGCATCTCCGCCCTGCTTGAGCACAGGCAGGTAGACCGATGCCTGCCCATCGACATGCACGACATTGGTCTGGATCTGCGCCCCATCCTTGGCCTCGCCGATGTCGGCGACCATGACCGAGGCGTTGCCCTTGGTCTTCAACGGCAGCTGATTGATGTCCTGGATGGTATTGAGCTGACTGTTGGCATAGAGATTGTAGTCGTAGTCCCCGATCAGCACATCGCCGGCGGGCAGGATGAGATTGGAATCGTTCACCGTCCGTACCACATCCATGACGCTCAACTGCCGCGCCTCGAGCTTCAGCGGATCCACGTAGACCATGATCTGACGATAACGTCCGCCGAAAGGCTGCGGCACGGACGCCCCCGGTACATTGGCAACCTGATTGCGAACGGCGAATTGCCCGAGATCGCGCAGCTTGGTTTCGTCCAGCCCCTCACCCTTGAGGGTGATGAGGCAGACCGGTAGGCTAGAAGCGTCGAACTTGAGCACCACTGGCGGAAGGGTTCCAGGTGGCAGGCGGCGCAGCTGGGCACCGGCGAGGTTGGCTATGTTGCTCACCGCGGTATCGGCATTGGTGCCCGGCTGGAAGAACACCTTGATCAGGCTGACGCCCGGCAGTGAGCGCGATTCGATGTGGTCGATGCCGCTGCCGAGGGTGAAGAAGCGTTCGAAGCGGCCTGTGATATCATTCTCGATCTGCTCCGGCGGCATGCCGGAATAGAAGGTGGCGACCACCACCACCGGGATGTTGATCGCGGGGAAGAGGTCGACGGGCATGCGCATCAGGCGCGAGACTCCCACCACGCCGATGACCAGGCACAGGACGACGATGAGGTAGGGGTACTTCAGCGAGAATCGTGTCATGGTCGGGGTCGCTTCACAGCATTGAATTGATTCAACATCTCAGCAGTCATGTGGGATGCGTGCGCCTCAGACGGGGACGTGCGCGAACTCCGGGCGACGGTCACGGCTGTCGCAGGCACGCGAAGGCGATGGCCGTCCAACTGCATGGTCATGGTCGTGCGTTGCCGTGAGATGCGGATCATGGGAATGTGTGGCGTGGTCATCATCATGGCGCGTGAGCGCCCCCCGTCAGCGATACCGGCTTGGGATCGACGCGCTGACCAGGCTGGATGATGTCCAGATTGCCATAGACCACCAACTCGCCAGCGGTCACGCCCGAGAGCACTTCGATGCTTTCCGGATTCTCGATGCCGATGGTGATGGGTCGTTCCTGGACCTGGTCGTCCGCTCCCACGACATAGACCAGATGCGTTCCCGCTCGTCGCCGTATCGCCTCGTGCGGTAGGATCAGGACATCCACATGACGATCGACGCATACCTGCACGGAAGCATACATACCCGGAGTGATGAGAAGCAGGGGATTGGGGACGTCGATCTGGACTTCCATGGTCCGGGTCGCCTCATCGACCTTACTGCGCACACGCGTCACGCTGGTCTGGATGTCATCATGCACCGCGTCGACGTGGAGGTGGGCGGGCAAGCCGGCATGGATAAGGGCGACCAGGGACTCCGTCACCGGGAAGGATAGGCGCAGGAGATCCTCCTGTGAGAGCTGGATGAGCGGTGTCGCCTGCACACCAGCCGCCACGCCACCTTCGACCAGCGCTCCAGTATCCACATAACGACGGGTGACGATTCCAGCGAAGGGTGCGGTGATGGTGCAACACTGCTTGAAGATGAGCAGCTTGGCAGTCTCGGCCTTCGACGCAGCTTCCTGGCTCACTGCCGCCTTCCAGGTGCCCTGACTGCTGAGATCGAGCGCCTTGGCAGCATCTATATCCTGCTCTGCGATGAGATGCGCCTGCTGCTGGGAGACGCCGAAGAGCCTGAGGTAGGTCTGGTGGTTCTGCTCGAAGGTGGCCTCTGCCGTCGCGATGACATGGGCATCATGCTCGGCCTGCGCCCTGGACCTGGCGATGTCCTCATCGAGCCCAGGGACATCCAGGGTCGCGAGCACCTGCTTGTCCTTGACCCGATCGCCTTCGTCGACACTGATTGCCGTGAGGAAGCCAGCAATCTCCGGGTGGAGTTCGACCTGCTGAAACGGCAGGAATTCGCCCTCGAATACCTCATACCGAGCCACCTCACCGCGCGCCACCTTCATCACCGCGACCGGGATGGACGCCGCCGGTGCGCCTTGCGCTCGCTCGTTGGACGACGTCGATCCGGCGCCCATGACCTTCCACGCCACCGCCGAGGCGACGATCAGGATGACCAGGATCGCCACCCAGCCGACTCGCCGCGCTGAGGACGGGCCGGCAGATGCTGCGGCAGTGCCGCCTTGCGGGAGCGCAGGTGGATCGGATGGCTCTGCTGGAGCAAGGCGGTCGAGAGGTTCAGACATGGAGGAAGGTCCCGATGAATGCCCGTGACGAGGGGTGATGGGTGGCATGTCGCTGGCAGCAGCATGGTCTTCGCGGGTGCCTGTCCACGCAATCCGCATGCGCATCAGCCATAGGCCGGAACCCCCTCTGGCACCGGGTAGCCGGATTGCATAGCTGGGATGGAGAGGCTCAGCGAGAGCGATCCGCCACCGGTCCAGGTGCCCAGGAGATGCACGGTCCAGATGGCCTCCTCCTGGGACAAAACCGGACAGTCGCCATCGACGCGGATGATCAGTGCGCAGTGCGCTTGTACCCGGAGAGGTCCTGCGATCGGCATTACGCGGCGGTTGAATGCCTGCAGAGCGTGCGGCTCTGCCACCGAAACCAGGCTGGCCGTCACGTCGACTTCACGTGGACCGCAGGACGCTGTGAGCCATGCAGGATCACCTTGGTGGGGAGGGCTTTGGAACGAGCAGTCGCGATCGGTGAGATTGCGAATCAAGATGATGGCTTGCCAGTGGTCGCCTATCTGTGACACCGTCCGGACCACCATAGTGACGCCGGCGCTGGCTGCCTGTGGCGCTCCAGTCCAGCCATAATCCGCCTGACGGGACGTGCAGGCGGCCAACAGCGCTCCGACGGATACTACGAGCAAAACGACCCGGCAACGATTCATGAAGCTTCCCGATGGGGGCCTAAGGAGGAGAATGGGGTACAATCCGCCCTATAGAGTCAGCAAATGACCATTTTATTGCATCAATGCTGCCCATCTCCCATCGCTGGGCTGCCTGGGCTTCTCCACGTCCATAGCGGCATGCCAGCGCATGCCAAGCGGCGCAGCACAGGCATGCAATGGCCGGCGTGTTCTATTCATGGTAGATGAGGGAGATTCATGCGAGCTTCATCGTCCGTACCGCTCATCGTCATGTTCCAGTCATCATTGAGCCTCCCGGCCCTGAAGGTCCAGGGCGGATAAGATCTGGTCAAATGCGGACTTGAGGCGCAAGGTAGCGACACGGGCATGTCCCTCGAAGCAGGAGACGCTATTTTTAGCACGAGGCCATGCCTCTGGATCGGGATCGCGTTATCCAGAAGCGATGTCGCCCTATCAAGAGCTTCAGAGGATGCAGCCGCTGATGGTCGTCAGGCGATGGACTTGGGAAGACCAGCTCGCGATCAAGCTGGCTCATCCTGGACGGTGCGCCGATCCCGCTTGCACATGATGCGGGGCCTCGGCGTGGCGGACCGCCGACGCCAATCGCTCCACGCCAAGCATCCCCTGCCCGCATGGGGCGCTCGACGAGCCGACCGCGAAGAATTTGCAGCAATCGGCACCGCACCCATGAGCCATCAGCTGTACCGCAGACCATGGGAACACCTTCCTGGAGCCGGGAATTGCCGGGGCGAGCAGCAGCCGATCTGGATGCCACCCGTCTGCAATTGCAATGCATGATGCCATGATGGCAGCGGCATTCGCCCACTGTGCCTTAGACCGAGACCCGCAGATGCCAGCGCCGCGAGGAAGACGAGGGATGCGACTAGTGATATCCACTGCGAATGCGCACTGCCGAACCGGATCCGGAACGACGCACGTACCGGATCCAGCCCACGCTGCTGCGGCAGCGCCCGGTGCACAATCTTCGTCCATCGTTGGTCGTCATTACCGCCCTCTGATTGCTGCAGACTGGCAGAGATTCGACGCTCGAGTTCATGTTCCTGCGCATATCGCAACCGGCACCGCGCACAGTGCGCCAGATGCGCCTGGATCTGGAAGGTGGTCGTCGATTCGAGTTCCGAATCGAGATAGAGTCCGATGAAAGCGATGACATCGGTGCATTTCATGGGACAGCCCTCTGGTCGGTTTCTTCCCAACATGGCTCAGCTGCAGGCGCACCCACATGAAACGAAGCTGCGATACGCTCGCGCATCTTCTCCCGTGCCCGAGACAGATGGGACATGACCGTTCCCATGGGGATGTTCATGATCGCAGCGATGTCTCGGTAATTGAAATCGCCGATCGACCGCAGCAGGAGGGTCGTCCGTTCGGGAAGGGAAAGGGCAAGGAGCGCCGAGGCGATGCGGTCGTCGAAGTGATCATACAGGCGGTCAGGATGCTGAAGCATCTCATGGTAGGCCACTTCACTGCTCAGGACCCCGAAGTCTCCGCGGGCGACCAGTTCCTCAGCGTACGCGTCGAGCGATCCCGGCCGTTGGTGCGCCTTGCGATGCTGATTCCAGATGGCGTTCTGGAGGTGCTTGAACATCCAGGCGCGGAAGTTGGTGCCCTCCTGGAACAGGTGGAACGTGGAGAAGGCCGTCATCAAGGCCGTCTGCAGCACATCCTCGCGGTCGAACGCGGCATTGATCGAGCGGTTGCAGAAAGCATTCAGGCTCAGCTTGAGTGGCTCGACCATGCGGATGAATCGCTCAGCCTGCCCTTTCCCTTGCCCGGTTGTATCGTTCATGATGTCATTTGTGTGGGACACGGTCGCACACCTTTCCGCGATTCTTGCCGCCAGGATGCAGGGAGCCGGATGATGCGTCTGGTCGGCGACTGGGTAGTCATTGCGGGACCCGGTCGCTCCGCCTACCCCGGTCCTCTTCTCCCTATATTCGCAACGCTCATGCTTTATTGCGGCAAAGTCGCCAACGTTGCAGGACGCCACTCTGGGGATTGCCGTAGATTCCCCTGCAAGCGAAATGCCCCGAAGAGGTTAGGGACTGCGTCCTTCGCCTGCCCAGCCAATGCGGCCACTTCATCCCTGCTGCAGATCCGACCTCATCGATCTCCAGAAGGCGGGCTGATCCACGAGCGAATCGATCCGTGCGAACTGGCTGGCACAGTCGAGCTTGCTGTACGCCGCTATCAGCCCTGCCATCCCCCGGAGCATTGCTGGCTTGGGGACTGGTCCTAGGCTTGGCAGCCATGCGAAGCGGTCACGCACTCCAACATCACCGCGCAGCTGCCCAATAGGAGGTCGACCAATGGTAAAAGCGACAACTACCGCCAAGTCCTCATCGCCGGGAAAGCAGAAGAAAGGGAAGAAGAAGAGGAACCGCACGGCCTCGAAGCCGACCTCCACCCCCACCCGTAGGACGTCAGCCGTGCAGCGGAGCGCCTACCAATCGTCAACGAAAGCCCCCACAACCGCTCGGCGGGTGCATTCATCTGCACGGGGACAGGTTCGACCAGCACTCCACCTTCCTGGTCCAGATCCCTTATGGACGATCGTCGACCAGTATCTGGTCGCGCAGCTGGTACCGCAGGATGACGCGCTGACTGAGGCGCTGCGCACGAGTACGGTAGCCGGACTGCCTGCCATCCATGTCGCTCCCAACCAGGGCAAGATGCTGAATCTTCTGGCGCGCATCCGCGGTGCGACGCGTATCCTCGAGATCGGCACCCTCGGCGGTTACAGCACCATCTGGCTGGCTCGGGCCCTCCCCCCGGGTGGCCGGCTGATCACCTTGGAGATCGACCCCAGGCATGCCACGGTCGCGCGCGCCAATCTCGCGAATGCTGGGCTGTCGGATGTGGCGGAAGTGCGCCTGGGCCGGGCAGTGGAAAGCCTGGCGGCAATGGCATCGGTATCGACCCCGCCCTTCGACTTTGTGTTCATTGATGCCGATAAGCCGAGCAACCCCGAGTACTTTACCTGGGCGCTGGCGATGACCAGACCCGGCAGCGTGATCATCGTCGACAATGTCGTACGGCGAGGTCTAGTGGCCGATGCTTCGAGCACAGATGCCAACGTCATCGGTGTGCGCCGGCTCAATGACTTGATCGCGGCCGAGAAGCGCGTCAGTGCCACCAGCGTCCAGACCGTCGGTAGCAAAGGACACGACGGCTTCACCCTCATCGTGGTCGGCGAGTCCTGAGCACGCTTATCCGGGTGAAGCGATGCGCGATGCGTTCGATCTCGTCCTACAGCCGGGACATGCCGATCTGACGTGGCGAGATCTCCTCCGCCAGGTGCGTGGTCATGCCGCACACCAGCCTGGTCACCGCCATCTCGGACAGCGCTGCCACCGCCAGCGAGATGAAGCAGATGCGAATCTGCAGCGGCAGACTCCACCTCCCCATTGCCTGCTGCGCATTCTGAATGACTGGTCCGCTGTCATTTCGACAGCACTTTCACCTGCACGGCCATGCCGTCCGATACCTGGGTGAGGAAGACCAGATTGCTGGCCTGATGACTGTCCTTGGACAGCGCCACCGTCATCCCGCCGAGATCGGTCTCGGCCAGGGATTCCAGGGCGTTAATCAGTTTTTCACGTGTCGGCATGGTGCCTGCCTTCTGCAGGCCCAGCGTCAACAGACGCCCGGACACGTATCCTTCCAGACTGGTATAGGATGGGGCCGCGGTCGGGCTCACCTGGTGGAGGGCGGCCTGATACTGCTTGACCAATGGTATGGTGGCATCGGCCGGTGATGGGACGACCTGCGAGATGATGACGCCCTGGGCGGCATCGCCCAACTCATGGATGAGGTTCGCTGTTCCGACGAAAGAGATGGTGGCCATAGGCACTTTCAGGCCAATCTTGCGCGCCTCGGTGATGAAGGTGGCAACCGGCTTATAGGGTCCGATCACCACCACTGCATCAGGCTCGCTCGCGACGATGCCCGCCAGCCCGGATTTGATCGCCACGGTATTGCGCTCAAAGGTCCCCTTCCCTGCCAACGTCAGCGATCGCTTCTTCAATGCCTTCTCGATTCCGCTGAGACCTGAACTGCCAAAAGAGTCGTTCTGGTAGAGCACTGCGATCTTGGTCGCGCCCACATCCTTGGTGAGGTGCTCGACCAGCACTTCGGTCTCATCGTTGTAGGAAGCGCGCAGATTGAAGACGAGGTGGTTGACCGGGAGGCGAAACACCATGGCGCCGGAAAACAATCCAATCAGGGGGACTTTCTTGTCGCTCACCAGATCGAGGGCCGCCTTGCCCGTCGGGGTGCCGACATAGCCGGCGAGGACGAAGACCTTATCCTCGTCGATCAGCTTCAGCGTACCATCGACGCAGCGATCTGGATCATAGCCGTCGTCGACCTCGATCAGCTTCAGCGTGCGACCACCGATGCCTCCGCCGGCATTGACCTCGGCGAAGCAGGCCTTCAATCCCAAGTTCATGCCCGTACCCAGACCTGCGGCTGGTCCCTGAAAGGCAGCGCATTGGCCAATGAGGATCGATGTTGCATCGATGCCATCCTCACCCTGGATAGCGGACATCAGGGTCAGGGCGACAAGCAGGGCCGTGCACACGAGTCGCTCGATATCCCAGAGGCTGTACAAAGACATGGACACTCCAGCGGATAACGGTCCTGAGCAGGCATGCGAGCGGGAAAGGCTGCAGGGAGCGTACCATCAAATGCCCTGGCGCGCAAAGCAGCCGAGCATGCGTCGCCTCGCTGCCCACCGGGACGCCCTGGGCCCATCTCAGCAGCGGTGTCAGAGACGGACGCTGGCCGGGAGTTCGCACAGATCGGAAGGTGCAGCGCTGCGACTCGATCGGATCAAGGGAATGCCGCACCGTTGTCGCTACGCGCTAGGCATGATAGCAGATCTCACGGCAGAGGCCGCTCGAGAGTCCTGCCGATGGCTGCCAGGCAGCCTATCGCCGGGTTGACAGACCCGTCGATGATCCCACCAGCCAATGGCTGAAGGAGGCGATCAGCTGGGCCAGCGCATGGAGATCGTCAGGCTTGGCCAGGCATTCTACCGCCCCCAGAGGCTGGTAGATGGTGGCTTCGGCAATCTGGGCCGCCGGCAGCAGCATGATCACGGGGATCGAGGCGAAGCGACCGGTGGTCTTGATCATGGTGAGCACCGAGCGGCCATTGACGCGTGGGCTGGATAGGTCGAGGACGATGAGACGGGGCCGGAAGGCCTGGGCATAGGGTTCGATGCGGTTGAGGTAGAGCAGGACCTCCGAGGCGCTGCCGAGACCGCGCAGTTCACAGCCGAGTTCGCTGAGGGTGAACGCCTGGTAGAACCGCTCACGGTCGACCTCATCGCCCGCTACATGCACGATGCCGATTCGCGACGCGCGCTTTCGCCCATGGGCTCCTCGGGACATGCCGACGACCTGCCCCCTTGCCAGTTCTCTGGCGATCGCGCTGGCTATCTGATGCCATGTGCCTCCTGGCCCCGGCTTGGTGAGGAACTGGTGCGCCATCCGGCCCTGCTCCCGATCCCGATCGGTGATGATATCGGCCATGAGGATGACCGCCAGGCGCCGGAGCATGGGGTCCGCACGGACATGATGCAGGACGGTGTACCCGGCATCGCCGAGCAGCTGGATATCGATGATGACCAGGTCGGGTCCGCAATCCGTATTGAATCCATCGATGATGATCTGCAGGGCATCTTCGCCGGAGTGGATCTGCTCAATAGCGCAGGCGACGGAGAGTGCTCGGCACGCGGCCACCAGGCTCTGCCAGCTGTCTGTCGACGTCGTGACCATCATCACGGCATATTGCGTTGTCATTGAGGCGCATTCTGGGCCACCCCCCTCCAGCGCAACTGCTGCTGAATGCGCACCTGGTCACCGACCGCTCCCGACCTCCGTGCAAGCCTGCCGATGGCATGTGGCCAGCGGTCGGCGCTGCCTCCAGGGCTTGGTCGCACCCCGGCGCAGGGTCGGTCCCCCCTTCAGATCATCTGCGCCCGGGCTGCCACTACGATCGTGCAGCCCATCACCACCCACACGCATGACCAGCGCATGACCACCAGGCCAGCGCTGGCGAGGATGGCGCCGTGAATGCAAACCAGGCAGTGACGGCCCCGATCATCCCCGCACGCTGGTAACCGATGATGAAGCCCAGCTTGCTGCTCGCTGGGCCTGGCAGCAACTGGCACAGGCTGACCAGCCCTGCATAGGCCTCGTCGGTCAGCCAGCTGCGGCGGCGCACGAGCGCATCGTGGAAGATTCCGACATGGGCGACTGGGCCGCCAAAGCTCGTGCAGCCCAGCAGCAGGAACGTGGCGAACACCTCGGCAATGGGTTTCCCTGGCGGTCGTGTCTGAGCGGGGGTTCGGTCGCCACGGACCTGGATGTTGCTAGGGGATTGGGGAAGGCCACAAACGGAAATCCGACCCCGATCGGCAATCAGACCTCAATTTTGCGCGTCACTCGTCCTTGGATTCGGCACTCTGCGGAAACAGGACGTCGGTGAAGCCGAAGCGGGTGAAATCGCGGATGCGGGAAGGATACAGCCGGCCTATCAGGTGATCGCACTCATGCTGCACCACGCGGGCATGGAATCCGGTGGCAATCCGGTCGATGGCCTCTCCCCTCGGGGTGAAGCCCTGGTAGCGGATGGTGGTCCAGCGCGGAACCATGCCACGCAGGCCAGGCACCGACAGGCACCCCTCCCAGTCCTCCTCCTCGCCATCGCCCAGCGGGGTGATGATGGGATTGATCAGTACCGTATGTTCGATCGGGGGCGCTTCGGGATAGCGTTCGCTGCGCTCGAAACCGAACAGTACGACCTGCAGATCGACGCCGATCTGAGGGGCCGCCAAGCCGACGCCGCCGGCGGCGACCATGGTTTCCTGCATGTCGCCGATCAGTGCATCCAACTCGGCGGTGGCGAAGCGCTCGACCAGCTTGGCGATGCGCAGCAGCTAGNNGCCTGGAGGAAGAGCTGGGTCTTGTAGCCGACCAGCTGCTTGACGATGCCCTCGAAAAGCGCGTCGCTGAGGGCCACCTCCTTGCCCTGGTGGTTGATCACCCGCTTGACCGCGAACTGATCCTCCGAGAAAGGGGCAAGCAGATGCTCGACCACCTGCTGCTGGGCGGTGAAGGCGGCAGGGAATCGCGCCAGCTCCAGGCCCTTGACCTCCTCCGCACGCTTCTCCCACACCGACCACGACCCGGTCAGCAGTGCGCTGATCGCGCCTTCCGATGTGATCGCCAGGTACTCGAGCAGCTCCTGGATGCTGCGCTGACCCGGGGTGAAGCGGTAGGACAGATGCGCAGCCTGCAGTTTGCCGGTCAGGTGGGTGATGATGCGCAGTTCCTTGGCGATGGAGCTGGTGATGTCGGACTTGGTGGGCATGGCTATTTCCGCTGTGATGGAGTTGGACGAACGCACGAATCTGATGACGCCGCCTAGTGCCGGAATGCAGCCAGGCTATGGCTCGGGCTGTTGGCTCCAAGCTGCTGTACCTCCCTTGCCATGGCAGCGCAGCCCTCCATCGCCGGAGGCGCTGTCTGCGCAATGCCCGATCGGCTACATCAGCCAGACAATGCCTGCTGCACGTCCAGCCAATGCGTCTTGGCGTCGACCTTGGGCCAGACCTTTTTCAGCATGCCATCAGGTGCGATGAGGAAGCTCGCACGCGTGGTCTTTGCCTTATCTGCCGGGACGCCATCGGGCAGAACTCCATAGGCCGCAGCCAAGCTACGCTTGGGATCGACCACCAGATCGAAGGGCAGGGCGAACTTCGCCTTGAATGCGCGGTGCGACGCCGCGTCATCGACACTGGCGCCCAACACCACCAATCCGGGCAATTCCGGGGCATGATCCCGGAAATTGCAGGCCTCGATGGTGCAGCCCGGCGTGTCATCCATGGGATAGAAATACAGCAGGACATGCTTGCCGCGCAAAGCGGTTAGCAAGAGCGGGGCGCCGTCCTGGGTGGCCAGGCCCGTCGGCCAGGGTGCCGGGGCGCCGACGATGGGCATGGGCATGGGCAATCTCCGTGGTTGGCACGCGCATCAGATCAGCGGTCGCTACGTCAGCCACCATTATTCAAGATGACCCGCCGCACTGTCCCTCCTCATCGCAAGAAGGTGCGTACCTAGCGGCTGCACGCCGGCGCCAACGCGGACAGACCTGGGGCGCTCCTACATCCGCGCATCGTCGATCTCGCCGCCAGAGGGTGCGAAGCGGGGGCAGCCGTCCCAGGACGAGAGATAGATGCCATGCAGTGAGCAGAGGCCATCCTGCGCACGTACCGATGCGAATCCCGAGCTCAACGATGTCAGGCCCTGGAAGGCCGCCTCGATCTGCCGCGGCTCATTGCGGAAATGGCGGCAGTTGCCGCAACACCGGGCTATTGGGGGTGGGCTGGAGCCATCCATGCGTCAGTTGGTCGTGATCGCGGCCCAATGGGAGCCGAAGACGTGCACCGACAGCACGTAGCCGATGATCAGGTTGACGATGACTCCCGCGGTGAAGGCGATGAAGGGCCGGATGCCGGATGCCGTGAAGTCGCGCACGCGTGTGGTCAGGCCGATGCTCAGGAAGCTGAAGGTGAAGGCCCATGTGCGCAGCGCCGTAATAGGCCCGATCAGAGCCGGCTTCACCTTCGTGTTGTAGTCGCTCAGGGAGTAGGCGTGCACGATCAGGCTGGTCAGCATGGAGGCGATCAGGAAGCCGATGACAAACTTCGGGAACCGCCCCCAGATCTGCCTGGCCTGCGCCTTGGTATCGATCCCGGTGGTCTCCCACCGGGTCACCGCGATGTAGGCCAGGACGAACGCCCAGATGCCAATCCAGACGTCGCGGCCGATCACCTTTATGAGCGTATAGGCGGCGGTGGCCTGCTCGGCGGTACCCTCGATGCCGTTCGCATGACCGGCGAGGCCGCCATAGGCCTGGGCGGCCGCAAACCCGGCGGCATCGGCGAATTCCGACGTCCCGATCCACGCCCCGCCGACACCGGTCGGCAGCTGCAGCAGCCGAGCGGCGAAAGGCAGGACGAATATCATGATGATCGCCCAGAACACCACCAGGCTGATGGCGATCGGCGGATGCTCCTTCTTTGCCCGCACTGCACCGGCCACAGCGATGGCGGCCGATACTCCGCACACGGCGCCGCCTGCGCCGAGGGTGGCGGCCAAGCGCTTGTCGAGGCCGAGCCTGGTGGCGACGAAGAAGATCACTAGGAAGGTGATGATCGAGACCAGCGACGCCTGCAGGATGGCCACCGGACCGGCCCAGACGATCAGCATGAATGGCAAGGTTGCGCCGAGCAGCACGATGCCGAGCTTGATGTAGAACTCGACCCTGAAGCCGGCATCCAGGACGCGCGGGAGGCCAATAATGTTGGAGATGAGCAGTCCGATGGCCAGGGCGAGCAGGGGTGGTTCGAGGTTGTAGCGGCTTGCTTGATCCCAGTTCCCCGCGGCAAAGACCAGCAGGGAGAGGAGATAGATAAAGGTAAAGGACGGGATGAATTCCCTGGGTCGCAGGCCGATGCATGCGGTCGCAGCGGTGAAGAGGCCCAGCAGTATGGCGAACTGCACGGCATAGCGTCCGGCATTGCCGACGAGCTGATCGGCGAGCTGGCCAAGAGTGGACCACTTGGCCGGTGCGACCGCGACCCAGGCGATCGATGAATTGGCTGCAAATACTGCGTAGGCGATGAGCACGATGCCCAGGCCGAGCCACACAGCCCACCAATCCTCCGTGCCGAGCAGCCCTGATCGCATCATCGGCGTTGTCGGCAAATCCCCGGCGTTGGCGGCTGGCGGAACCTGGGGGTCGGACATGGTCGTGCTCCTGCGAAGAAGGTATTAATGTGCTGGGCGGCGGCAATCGTGCGAAGCGGAGCAGGTTTGCACGGCTCATTGCATTCCGCCGCTGGGGCCTGTCATATTCCTACTTGACACATGGGAGTTAAGGATATTTACGGGCGCTCACAGCGCGTCCAGGAGGCCGTCCTCATGCCCATGCCCGATCAACAGCCTCACGGCACCAGCCAATCCTCCTCGGAGGACGAAGTCCTGCGCCAATTACGCACTCTGCGCTTCGGCCAGATCACCGCGACGATCCACGATGGCCGCATTGTGCAAATCGATCGCCTCGAACGCGCTCGCATCGGCCAACGTCACCAGCCGCCCAAGAACACCTGAATCCCGCATCAACCCCCTAGCAGATCACTGCAGGTCCATCCCAACCACCACGTCCCCAACTCCCACCTACCGGTCATCCGCAGGCAGGGCATCGAGGCCATACTACATGCACCATTTCCGCTCTCCCACTTTGGCAGCGCTTCTCGTACCGTTCTTAGCGGTCACGAGCGCTTCACTCCTCTCGGCCGCCGATGGCGATGCCTCTCCGACCGTAGATGCCCACCTCAAGGAACTGGATCAGGAGATCCAGGATCTCAAGCGCCAGCTGAGCGCGACACAGGGCACCGGGCCCAATTCTGCCACAAGCCAGTCGCAGCCAACCGGTGTGCAGGCGCAGCTGGCAGTCGTCCGAGCGAATTCCGATGATGGCTTCCTGATCGAGTCGATCGATCACAGCAATCGGTTGCGGATCGGCGGCTACGCCGACTTCGACGGCCGCTTCTTCTCCGACGATAAGCAGTACCTGAATGGCAGTGTCTCTGGCGCATCAGCAGCGAATGGCGCGAACACCTTCTATGTCAGGCATGCGAGACCGGAGCTGTCTGCAACGGTAGATGACATCTTCGACTTCCGCCTCCTCGCCGAATTCGCCCCGACTCAATCCGCCAATACCAATACCTACACCCAGAATCCGGTGCTACTCGATGCCTATGTGGCAAGCCACATCAATCCGGCGCTCGTCGTCACTGTCGGCCAGTTCAAGAGCCCAGTAGGGCTGGAATACCTGCAGTACACCCCTGATAATGAATTCGTCGAACTCGGGCTTGCCTCGAATCTCGTGCCCGGGCGTGATGAGGGTGTGCAGCTCAGCGGCAAGATCGCCCAAGGAATCATCTTCTATCAAGTTGGCATCTTCAACGGCGGGATCGACGGCACGGCCAATGTCTACAACGATACCAATTCGGGCAAGGACGGCGAAGGACGCATCATAATCTCGCCCTTCATCACTACCGACTTCAGTCTGCTGAAGGATCTGAATCTTGGCGTGTCCGGAACATATGGCAAAGAACTCGGCTCCGGAGCGGCCACCACCAGCACCGCCCTGCCGAGCTTCAAGACCACCAGCCAGCTGACCTTCTTCGCCTACAAAGATACCACTTTCGAATCA
>PLEW01000234.1 GCA_003136555.1 Planctomycetota bacterium
AAATTTCACCATGTAGTGGGTTTGTATGCCCCTGCTAAAAATGGCAATAGTTATTTTTTACCGCCGCCTTAGTGTCAGGGAATTAGGCTGGTGAAAGAGCTGCTGCTATACGACTCCAACTCCAACAGGGCAATCCCAGCCGCGCCCGTTTGGAACCCAAAGAAATTCCTTTTCAATGGAACCATGTTCATAGATTTACAGGCAACCATTTGCTGTGATTGCGGGAATGTCGAGTTGAGGCAGTGGGCGATTTGGAGAAGCTGTGGGAGAAGTACTCGACGATGAAGAAGGGGTGATGCAGCGCAATGTGATGGCGGAGTCCATAGTACTGGTGAAATATGCACCCATATCCGTGAGTGGGGAAGCAATTCATTGCGTGGACCAGTCTTCTATTCGTAGATTCTTAACATTGGCAAAATGTTTGGAATTATTGGTAACAAGTATCCTGTTCAGGCAAAGGGCATGTGCGGCAATGAGTAAATCTGGTAGGTCCAATGTGAAACCGTTATCCTCTTGTTCAGATTTCAAGGTTCCGGCGCGAAGGGCGGCGTCATCATCAAATGGAACGATAAAGATGAGGGAAAGGAATCCGTCGACTGAGGTTTTGAGCTTTGGTGACTTCCTCTTGGCGACCCCATAACGCAATTCGAATGCAGATATTGCGCTTATCGCGATGTTGGATGGTTTCTCGGATTTTAATCGCGTCACTACATTCGGATTACCGCGCAGGTAAAAACTAACGATATTGGTGTCCAGCAGGTAGCTCATGCAAATGGGTCTCGAACTTTCCCCCACTTGGGTCGTGGAATCTTCTCCTTCCAGGAGCCAGCCAAAGCCAGAAATTCGGACGGCCATTCATCGACGGTTTCAATGATTATACGGTTGCCCTCTCGCTGCTCTCTGACCCTAGTGCCGCGAGGAAGGCGGCAGTCCCCAAGCAGACGGACGGCGAGGCTATTCCCGGTTTGGAAAACGGTAGTTTGAGGTGGCATGCCAGGAAGTATATCCGCATGTATATCCAACGCAAGCAACGGGGGACCAGATTGACCCAAGCTCTGTGTGCGGGTGTGTACCGGTTCCTCACTATTTCACTGCCTGTTTGCCTGGCACCGCGCCTCATCGCTCTGGCCGTACTGCCAGTGCGCCGGCGCCGGCCCCCGCCCGTACCCGGATTACCAAGCCGGATACCAAGGAGTTGACGTCTTCGGCCATTCTGGTCAGTCTAACCATCGGTTGGAACTTATTTTGTGACATAATCTGCTGTTGACCAAGCAGGAAGTGAAGGATGAGATGAAGCAGGCGGAGGGCGACCCGCGCGTCAAGGGCAGGATACGCCGGCTGCAGCGCGAGATGGCCCGCCGCCGCATGATGCAGGAGGTGCCCAAGGCGGATGTCATAATCACCAACCCGACGCACGTCGCGGTGGCGCTCAGGTACGACCGCCTGAAGATGTTTGCCCCTGTTGTCGTCGCCAAGGGCTACGACGAGGTCGCGCAGCGCATCAAGGCGATTGCCAAGGAGCATGACATCGGGCAGGTGGAGAACATCTCGCTCGCGCGGACGTTGGCCAAGGAGGTCGAGATAGGCAAGGCGATGCCGACGAAGTGGTATATGGCGGTCGCGGAGGTGCTGAGCCTGGTCTACAAGCTCAAGAAGAAGGTGGGGTAGTCGCATAGGGTCAGAAGAGGGGGGCTGAGAGGGCCGAATACCAAGAGAAATGCAGGATGGATGACTTGGGAAAGTGGGGTAACATGGGCGAACACATAGCAGGCTCTACCTCACCAGTCGCCCTGCTGTGACGTTTTCAACCGAAAGCACGGAGAAAACGCACTATTTTCACAATGACTGCCATGATAAACTGCATGTGTGAACAGAGGAATGCAATTCACTTGGGACCCGCGAAAGGCCATTTCAAATAAGGCTAAGCACGGCGTTTCATTTGAAAAAGCCAGTCAGGTCTTCAGCGTTAAGATCGCTATCACCATTCCAGACCCGGATCATGGTTCAGGTGATGAATGTCGCGAAATCACCATTGGAGCGAGCGGGAAACTGCGCATCGTGGTTGCTGCCCACATAACCAATGATAATGTCATCCGAATTATCAGCGCACGTAAGGCGGATTCTCATGAAATCAGACAGTCTAGCGAAGGGTAGATATGCGCGCAAAATATGACTTTTCTAAGGGCATTCGCGGCAAGTACGTCCGAAGGTATCGCCAGGGAACCAATCTGATTTTATTGGAACCTGACGTCCAGCGCGCGTTTCCCGAAGCCAGTTCGGTCAACAAGGCGCTTAGAGATCTCATAAAACTGGCAAGGAAATCATCACGAGTGGCTGTCTTGTAAATAGGAATAGAAAGCATGCCACTTCTTCGTGGTTGGATTGTGCCAACTGAAGCCGGCTTGCGTCGACGTGCCTGGGTAGCCGCACACACCCAGTGGTTTGCACACTGGGGAGCATGTCAGGGCGATTGCATCACTTTCACCGGGTAATTCCACAAATGGCACCCAGTAGGTGCTCCAAATATTCCAGCGACCATCCGGCCCTCTTCCTACGTATATTCATGGATTGCTTACTTGAGGGGGCTCATGTGCCTCTCGTCCAAGAAACCTGGAAATGCAGCCTGCCGATCATCGCCGCTCGAACCTCGCATGTCGCTCAGCGCAATGGCGCGGCGATGATGCGTCCGGAATTGGCGATGACCGCTACGGTTCCGATATTGTGGAGCACGGCAGCAAGGAATGGGGTGATCACGCCAGCTGTGGCGAGCAGAACGATGAGCGCCGTCCATCCGCAGGCGATGATGATGCTGACCATGATGGTCGACCTGCAGGTGCGCGATAGCCGCACCGCCATCCCAAGGCGGAACAGATTCCCATCGACCAGCACGAGGTCGGCGCTGGCGGCGGCCGCTTCGGAGCGCCCGCCGCCCACTGCCACTCCGACCGCCCCAGCCTTGAGCGCAAGGCTGTCGTTCACGCCATCACCGACCACCAGCGGCTGACGACCGGCGGCGATCTCCGCTTGCACGCGTGCAAGCTTGGTCGCAGGCAGGGCGTCGGATTCGATCTCGGTGAGGTGGAGCCCGGCGGCGATGCGCTCCGCTACATCGCGCCGGTCACCGGTGCAGAGCAGCTGACGAGTCAAGCCGAGGTCGCGCAGCTCGGCCAGCGCCCCTGCCGCTTCCGGGCGGGGCGCATCGGCAAGGCGCAACCAGCTGACGAAAGCGCCGTCCGCAGCGAGGCCGACCAGCGGTCCATCATGTTCGCGTGCGGGAGGGACGTCGATGCCATGGGCATCCAGGTAGCTGGCCCGCCCCAGGACCACGCGAGTGCCATCCACCACCCCGGTGAGACCCTGGCCGAATTCCTCATGCAGGTCATGCACGCTGAGCTGGACTCCCGCGCCGGCCAGGAGCGCGCAGGCGCGGGCCACGGGATGGCTGCTCATGCGACCCAGGGCGCCGACCAGGGAACGCTCGCGGTCACCCAGCACGTCGAGGACCTGCAAGGTGCCCTCGGTGAGGGTGCCGGTCTTGTCGAAGATGACGCTATCGCAGGACGACAGCCGTTCGAGGAAGGCGGTGTTCTTGATCAGGATGCCGCGCCGGGCAGCCGCGGCGATGGCGGCGACCGCGGCCGCAGGAGCGGCGACCACCAGGGCGCACGGACAGGCGGCGACCAGGGTGGCCATCAATACGGTGGTCGAACCGCTCGCGCAGCCGAGCAGGACCGCAGCGAGGACGACCAGCATCAGGTAGCCGCCGGCGAAGCGGTCGAGCAGGCGGGTGATCATGGGCTTCGACTGCTCGGCGTCCTGCATCAAGGCCACCACCCGACCCAGGGCGGTCTCGGTCCCGGTCCGTTCGACCCGGACCAGGAGGCGGCCACTGAGATTGAGGGCACCGGCCAGCACCCGACCTCCTGATGCAACATCCATCGGCACCGACTCGCCGGTGATGCGAGCGGTATCGAGGCTCGAGGCACCGTCCTCGACCACGCCATCGACCGGGCATTGATCGCCTGGCCGCAGCTCGATGCGCTCGCCCGCCATCAGCTCGTCGCCATCGATGGACGTTATCGTGCCGTCGGCGGCCACCCGCCGCGCCACGCCGCGAGTGAGAGCAGTCAATGCTCCCAGCGCTTCCTGTGATCCGAGCAGGCTGCGCTCCTCGATCGCATGGCCGACAACCATCGCCAGGGGCACCAGCGCGGCGGTCTCGAGATCGCCGATCGCCCACGCCGCCACCAAGGCCATGGCGACCAGGATGTCGGTGGTCCCGTGCAGGCCCGGAGCGCGCAAGGAGCGCCAGGCCTCGCTCATGACTGGAATGCCTACCAGCACAGCGGCCAGGGCATCGACCCACTGGGACAGCTCCAGGCCATCCGCGCGCAGGGAGCGGATCACCGCAGCCAGCAGAAGCAGGCTGACTGCGACCAGGGCAGTGACCAGACGGGCACCAAGGAGCCAGCGCTCGGAGCCCGAGAGCAGGCTGACATCGCCATGGTGATGGCCGCAAGCGGCGTGTCCGCTGTGCGCTGGATGGCCGGCACCGGAGTGGGTGTGGTGAGCGGTTCCATGGTCGTGGCTGCACTGGTGATCGTGGCTGTGGGCGTGCAGACCGTCATAGCGATGCAACGCAGTGCCGTTCTGATGGTGCAGCGCCGATGGTCTCACGGCGTGCTCCCCGGCTGCCAGAGCTGCATCCACCAGACCATCAGCGGCGTCTGCGGACTGACCAGGATCACCTGGGCGGCATGATGGAGTATGGCTTCGACGCGGTCGCGGAAGATCCGTTCGCGCATCAGGTACTGGCGTTCAGTATCATGCTCCTGAGCCAAGGAGAGGATGGTATCGGTTCTCACGCGGGCATGGCTGATGAGTTCGCTCGCCACAGCGGTGGCCTGGGTCAGCCGCTGGGTACGGGCCTGGGCCGCCTCCTGACGCAGGTGCTCCGCCCCGGCGCGTGCCTCGGCGACCAGGCGCTCCGCAGATTGGCCAGCGCTCAGGACCGCGGCGAATGCAGGCTTGGCTGATTCCGGCAGGCTGACGACGAGGTCGATGCGCTGGGCGGTGATGCCGAGATGGAGCCCGACCAGACGGGCATTGAGGCCCTCGGTCAGTTCCGTTCGTACTCGCTCACGCGATTGGGCGGCCGCAACGTTCGCCTGAGCCGATCCGACCACCAGCACGCTCTCGATGCTCCGACGGGCAACCACCGCGATGGCGCTGGCGGTGAATGAACGCTCGAGCGCCTGGGCGATGGTGCCGGTGCCATCGAGGCCGGAGGCGACGAACTCCCTGGGGTTGTCCACCGTCCATACCACCGTGGCGATGAGATGGACCTGGCCGAGATCGCCGGAGAGGCAACCGCTGGATGCGCTTGCTGCTGGGAAGTCGATCTCGTAGTGCCCGAGCGGGCTGGCAGCGAAGGTGCCAGCTGGTCTGGTAGCGATGGCGGGCCCAGCCGGCGAGACTGGCGTTTCGGCAGCGGGAATGGTGGCGATGGGGACCGCAGCGATGGAGGCGAAGCGGCGCATGTCCGTACTCTGCGCCAGCTCGGCCCCGGGAATGCGAACGATCTGCTCGATCGGCGACGGCCAGGCCAGCACCAGTCCGGTCTCCACCACCCGGTTGACGGCCCCCCAGCGCACGATGACCGCGCGGTTGCCGGGCTCGACGGTGCTGATACCCGACAGCAACCACAGCACCACGACCATGGCCGCGACCGTCCACAGGATGCCAGTGATGCGCGTTGCCGCGTGGTCCACAGCCGACGTCACCGTCATGGCGCGCTGCCCGCGGCATCCGGCGCCACCACCGGAGACGGATTGGCGAGGGCGGTCGCAGAGGGTGGAGCTGCTGATGAGACGGGGCCTGACGGGGCGGTGGACGGCGACGTCGATCGCGCCGGCGGTGCGTGCGGCGCCGGCGGCTGCGGCGGCGCCAAGAGCGCCTGGAACGGCGCGCTCTCAGTCGAGAGCACCAGCCGCGCATTGCCGGCCAACGTCGCTTCCAATACATCGAGCGAGCGGAGATAGACATAGAGGCCAGGATCGGCGGCGTGTGCAGTCCCGTAGATGGTTGCCGCCTCGGCCTTGGCCTTGGCTTCGATGGCTGCCGCTTCCTGCTCGGCGCCGGCCTTGGTGATGCGCGCCTCGCGATTGGCATTGGCGGTGACCTCGCTGGCGGCACGGCGTCCGGCAGCCTGCCGCTCCTGGGCGGCGACCATGCGCTCCTCAGCCATGCGCGCGACCGTCGCCTGGAGGGTCTGCTCGGGCAGCGACAGCCGCTCCATGCCGATCTGCACCACCTCGATGCCGAGAGTCTCTTCGGCCGCCGCCGCCACGCGCTCGCGCACGGCTGCCTCATAATCGGCGATGCGTACCGCTCCCGCATCGGTGTTGACCAGGTCCGCCAGGGCGAAGCGTCCCGACACCGTCTCGAGCGCTGAATTGAGCAAGGTGCGCAGCTGGCCGGCAGCGGCGTCGGCGTTGCCGCCGGTCGAACGCACGAAGCGCAATACGGCGTCACCGTCGCCCGTGATCCGCCATGCGGCATAGACCTGCACCACCAGGCTCAGCCCGTCCTTGGAGAGAACGCCATGGCTGCCGGTGGCAGTGGTGCGCAGACGTCGGTTGACCCGCTGGACATGCTCGATCGGGGCCGGCCAGGTCCAGGTCAAGCCGGGATCGGTGACGATTCGCACCGGCGCGCCGAAGCGCGTCACCACCAGGGCGTCTCCATCCCTGAGCGGGACCACACCGGTGGAGGCGACAACCACGGCGAGGACGATGGCGACCAGGAGCAGACGTTGGCGAATGCTGGAGACGGGATTGGCGGCAGTCATTTCTGGCTTCCTGGAGGAAGGAGCTGAAGAGGCGCAAGCGGCAGGTCATGCAGGTCGAGATGGTGGTCGAGCAGGAGCACCGCTTTTCCGGACAACCCGCGCTGCAGGGCATCCAACCAGTTCTCGGTGGCGAGCGCCGCCCGGTGCTCACGCCAGGACCCGCTCTCGGCGGCAAAGCGGACTGCCGCAGCCGAAGCGGCGCAGCGGGTCTCGACGGCTGAGGCTTCCGCCCGTGTTCTGCGCTCGTTGGCATCGATGGCGGCCTCAGCGGTGATGCGGGCGGCATCGGCACGGGCACGCGCCACCGTCGCCAGGCCGGTGATCTCGGAGGTCTGCACCTGCTGATAGGCGGGCGAGGCGCCAACCGGCGGATGGATGGCGTCGAACAGCACCGCAACCACCACGATGCCGCTGGATCCGCCGACCGGGCGGTCCAGATCCGCCTGCACCTGGACGCGCAGCTGGTCACCCAGCCGGTCGCGGTCCACGCCCATGAGTTCGGTGAGCGGTCGGGACGCGCAGCTGGTAGTGAGGGCGCGGCGCGCTGCACGTGCCACCGCCGTATCGACATCGTCGAGCTTCGAGACGGCACTGATCGCATCGGCATCGCTGCTGCCGACCCGCCAGCGGACGCGCACATCGCCGGAGACCACCTGGAAGCCCGGGCCGCCGCCGATGGAGGCGTGCGCCGGCACGATGAATTCGGCCTCGGCGGGATGGGCGATCTCCCACAGGCGGTCATAGGCCGCAGGGGGTTCGCCTTGCGCGTCGATCGCCGGCAGCGGCATCTCGAGATCCCCGAGGATGGTCTCATGGACGCGGCCATCCTCGATGACCAGGGTGGTGATGAAGGGCCAGGGCGCATGCACATGCAGCCCGGCGGCGAGCACCCGCGCGCCAGCTCTTCCCTGGAGCAGAACCCGGCTGCCGAGCGGGACCAGGGTGAGCGCGGTCATCGCCCAGCCCAGGATGATCACGCCCGCAGCCACCCAGGGCAGGGCGCGGCCGATGATGCGGGCCGACCAGCTCTGCCGCAGATCCACGCCGAAGCGTACCCGCAGGCCATCGCTGAAGGCGCCGAGCGGATTGCGGCGGGCCAGCACTGCCCCGGCCAGCAGGCTGTCAGCGCTTGAATTCGGCTCGCGTGAGCCGAGCACCAGGTGGACCGCGGTGCGTCCGAGCATCTCGATCGCTACGCCGCCGACGAGCAGGTAGGCCGGCCATTGGGCATACCAGGCCACCGTCCAGCCCATATGGCAGGCCAGGAGCGAGCTGCCGCCGAAAAGAGCAATGGCGAACGGAAGCCGCAACAACCGCATCACGGCATCCCGTTCCGGCATCAATGCGAGCGGGATGTCGCTGAGCAGGAGTTCGACGACGATCAGCGGAAATACCAGCACCAGGGCAATGACGGCCGGGACCAGGGCGCCACCAGCGCTTCCTCCACTGGTGACTGAAGGCCGATGCCAGACGAGCTCAAGCAGGACCACGGCGGAGGGAATGACGACCGCGAACGCTTGCGGCCATGCGGAATGGCATTCCTCTTCCTTGGCATGGGCCGCGGTGCTGGTGGCAGAGGGCGCCGTCGCGGCCGCGCCGGCCGGGCCGTTGCGCAGATCGGATGCCGATCTCGCCCGTCGATTGCCCACCATCCAGGATGGCAGCATGCCTGCCACGCTCACCAGGAGCGCAGCAGCGAGCATGCTGGCCCAGAAGCGCACCGCCGGATCCACGCTGACGCGCGCCACACCGATGAGTAAGCCCGCAAGGGCGCCATCGGTGCAGATCAGGCCCCCCAAGATGCGTCTGATGGCTGCCGGGGTCATGGTGTGCATGCCCCAGGCCTGCGTGTCGCTGGCTGTTCAGCCTGGCAGCGGCACCCGGGCGCGGTCCCGGGAATCGCTGTTGCCAGCAGTGGAACGGCAACCGTCAGTCGCGGTCGCATCCCGAGTGGGTTGATTGGAGCACAGGGCATAGGCCCGTACCAGCGTATGCATCGCCGGGATTCACAAGGGGCTTCACGATTCATATGAAATACATCGTCTCTCCATCACCTGCTCATGGTGTTGAGCGGAACGGCAATCGTCGATGGCCGTGATCGGTGAACACGGTCCTCAACGACGACAGATCATATTAAGGCAGGCGGTGCCGGGCATTCTATCAATGGACATTGAGTCTTCATCATCTGAACAAGATTGATGGACACTTTCGGCGTCGTCGTCGACAGTGACGGTGGTGGGCCTTCGCTCTTCGGCCTGCCATCACCCCATCAAGCCTTCGGCACAGGTACCGTTTCACCGCTCCTTCCCGCGCCTGCTGTCCAGCAAGCCCCATTCTGCTCAGTGACAAGCCGATCCGCGTGGTCGGCGATGACCGCACCGCACGTCCAAACCCTTTGCCTCCAGGAACCAGATCCATGCCAACCACCATGCCACGCCCGACGATGTTCATCTCCACCGCACCCCGTCTCGGGTTGTCGTGGCTACTCTTCATCGGGCTGTTCATCGGCATGGCGCTGGCGATGCCGGCGGCGGAGACCCAATTCGTCATCCTCTCGGATGTCCATTTCGGCTACGAGCGGGCAAACGCCGACACCCCTCCGCAGACCACCTTTCCCCTCCTGGTAACCCAGGCCTGGACCACGTCGACGCCCTATACGCAGGGCTACTACGTCTACGCGGGCACCTACCCCAACCTCAACGTCTTCATCTGCACCCATGCCGGCATCTCGTCATCGAGCGCCGGCGGACCGACCATCCCTGGGAGCGGTGGCACGATCAGCGATGGCGCGGTCACCTGGCAGTACATCCCGAGCCCCTTCGCCTCCTCGGCGACCTGGGCGGCAACGACGCCCTACTTGGCCCAGCAATACGTCGTCAATGGCGGCCTGGTCTACCAATGCTCGACCGCGGGCACCTCGGCCGCCAGCGGCGGTCCGACCGGAACCGCGACCACCGCGGTCACCGATGGCACCGCCAAATGGATCTACGTCGCCGCCTACGCACCCCTCGCCTCCACGGTCTATGCGAGCTGGACGGCAAGCACCCCCTATGTCGTGACCGCACCTGCCGCATTTGTGCTCAACAACGGCAATCTCTATCAGTGCACGGTCGCTGGCACCTCGGCCGCCTCAGGCGGTCCAAGCGGTACGGGCACAGCGATCGTAGATGGTGCGGCGACCTGGTCATTCGTGTCGGCTTCCGCCATCGCCACACCGGCCTGGCAGGTGAACACCGCCTACGCGCTGCGGCAGAACTATGTCACCGATGGCGCGAATACCTATGAGTGCACGGTCGCTGGCACCAGCGCGGCGTCCGGCGCCGGACCGACGGTCACCACTGGCACCGTCGTCGATGGGACCGTCACCTGGACCTATGATAAGAGCACCGACGTCGGCAACATCGCCGCTCCCGTCACTATCGGAGGCGTCGACTACTTCGATGCCAATACCATCAACCAGGCGCTGCTGGCATCCTTGAACCAGGTCTCCGCGCTCACCTACCCCAACGACGGCGGGGTGAATGCCGGCCAGGTGGTCGGGGGCATCGACATGCTCGCGGTCACCGGGGACATGGCCAACCGCTACGAGAACAACGGCGGCACCTACCAGAACACGGTGCAGATCGATGCCACCAGCTGGCAGCAGTTCTGCGCCACCTACTTCCCCACCGCAGCCGGCGGCGGCATGGCGCTCAAGACCAGCGCCAATGCCACGCCGGCCCTGCTGCTGTCGCCTGGCAACCATGACATCTCGAACGCCATCGGCTACTACGACCTCAACCCTTTCGGCACGCCCCCCGTCGGCCAGGACGCCACCTCGCTGTGCGCGATGATCCAGATCGCCACCGGTGGCACGCTGTCCTACAACGTCGCCAATGCACCGACTTACGTCACCGGCGGCACTCTCGGTACCGGCGTCTCGCCCTCCACGTACAGCGAGGCGCTGTTCACGACCAAGAACGTCGCCGGCGCCTACACCAACAAGCCCGACTATTCGCTCACCATCAACGGCATCCACTTCATCTCCCTCTCGGCCTGGCCCGACAGCGGATCACGCGCGTGGATCGACAATGACCTGCTCAGCGTCCCGATCACCACGCCCGTGATGCTCTTCACCCACTGCTACCCGGATGTCGACACCAGCCTATTGACCCCGAATCCCGATACCGGCCCCTTCACCAGCAAGACCTACCAGTGCGTCGTCTCCGACAAGGTCGATCCCTCCGAGGTCGGCAGCACCGGGACGTCGGTCGAGCAGCTGGCGATGACGACCTGGATCAAGACCCACCCCAACATCGTCGCCTACTTCCATGGCCACACCAACTTCAACGAGATGTACACCTATACCGGTCCGAACAACGATATCGCGCTCAACTGCTTTCGCCTGGACTCGCCCATGAAGGGACAGCTATCGGCGGCCGCGCCGCTGCCCACGGCTACGGCGGCGTGGCAGCAGGATCCGACGTCGCTGCTCTCCTTCCAGATCGCCTCGATCAACAATGCGACCATGCAGATGACGGTGCGCGAAATCCGCTGGTATCCGACCCCGGTCTTCTCGACCGACACCACCACCCCCAATCCAGACACCGCAGTGAGCAACAACAAGATCCTCTCGCCCACCAACGTGTGCAGCAAGACCGTCTCGCTGGTGGTCGCAGCGGCGACTCCGAGCGTCCCGGCCGGCACCTACACGTCGGCGCAATCGGTCGCGCTCTCGAGCACCACTCCCAATACGGTGATCTACTATACCGTCGATGGCACCACTCCGGCGTTCACCAGCAGCGGCCCGAGCGGGACGACGGCGATCTATGGCACTCCGATCAACATCAGCGCAAACACCACCATCAAGACCCTGACGACCACCCGTTCGTTCTCCAGCCTGGCGCCGAGCGCCTCGTCGATCGCATACGTCCTGACCCCGACGTTGTCGATGCTGGAGGTCAGCCGTGGCGCGATCAGCGTCGCCCCTGGCAGCACCGATGACGTGACGGGCACGGTGGCCGGTGCCAGCGACTCCCTCACCTACACGCTGGCCAACTCCGGGACCGAAGCCGAGACCATCGTCGGAACGCCGCTGCTGATCGCCAAGAGCAATTGCACGGTGACGCTCAAGACCGCTCCGGCTGCCAGCATAGGCGTCTCCGGCAGCACCACGGCCGTGATCTCAGTGACTCCGGTGGCCGCAGGCGCGTGGTCCTTCACGGTCGCGATCACCGATTCGGATCCGACCGATAATCCTTATACCTGGACCGTGAGCGGCACCGCGGCCGCGTCGTCGGGCTCCGCACTGAGTGTGAGCCGCGCCAGCACGGTCATCGGACCGCAGGGTACGGATGTGGTCAGCGGATCGCTGGTCGCGACACCCGATATCCTGACCTATGTCCTGACCAACGACGGCATCGCGGCTGAAACCACCATCGGCACTCCGGCGCTGGGCAGCCTCACCAACTGCACGGCCACCCTCACCACGGCACCGACTGGCACCCTCGCGGTCAGCGCCATGACGTCGCTCGCCATCACTGTCACGCCGGTGGCGGCCGGAGCGTGGTCCTTCACCGTCTCAGTCGCCGATTCAGATCCCGCGAACAATCCCTATACCTGGACGGCGAGCGGATCTGCGACGACTCCCGCCCCGAGCAGCAGCAGTTCGAGCAGCAGTTGCGGCCATGGTTCCGCCTTCAGCATGCTGCTGCTCTCGTTCTTGGGCACGGGCATGCTCTTCGTCCTGAGGAGGCGCCCGTGAACCTCTCCCAGCGCCTCCACAAACGCGCCCCCGCCCTGGGCGGCCTGATGCCTGAGGTCCTTCGGCCATGAAGCATACCGTCCTGTTCATGATCCTGGGGAGTGCCGCCGCCGCCGCTGCTGTGGCGGTCATTCCATCGTCGCCACGACCGGTGCATCAAGCAGTGTCCAGCGCCTACCCCTACGTGCCGATCGCCATCGTCCCGGGCATGCCGCTGGCGGAGTACCTGGCATGCCTGGACCGGCATCAGGTCCGGATCAGCCCGGCTTGCCTGCAGAACGGCGTCCTGAGGCCCGGCACCGTCGAAGCGAGCACGGCCGACCACCGTCTCGCCGTCTATGCCGATTTCACCGCTGCAGGCATGGTCAAGACCGTTAAATTCCGTGTCATGGCGAGCACGGCAAGCTTGGCGCAGCTGGACCGCCTCTCGGGCAGCAAATATCTGGAGTCCGGCTGGGAGAGACCCGACGCGAGCACAAACCAGGCGACCTACACCAACGACAGCAGGCAGGTGACGGTCTACCATCTGTTCGAATGCGATCCGATGTACGATGCCGAGCCCTACTTCTTCGCCATGGACATTGCCGAGCGTCCAACGCCGCTGTGACTGAGATCGCCGGAAGCCTGATGCGCGCCAATCGGCATTCGGCCATTGATCAGCTGGCGCCATCGACAGTGAGGCGACACGCCATCGTCGTTGTCGCCTGATCACGTGCTCACGGAGGGCGCGGATTTCCCCCAGTGCTGCCCTCCGGTCGCGAGTAAACCACTTTCAGCTCGGCGCTGGCAAGGATGTGCTTCTGCATTGCCGCTAGCAGGACGTCTCGGGATACCTGGGCTTGCGGAACATCGATCTGAGGCGCCACTGATAATGCGTAGATGGTGTAGATATAGGTCTTAGGGCCCGGGCCCTTGGAGTGCGGTGGTGCATGCCCGAGATCGCGATTGACACTGTTGTTTCCCGCTTTCCCAACATCACGGACATTCCGAGGTAGGCTCTGCACGCTTGCCGGGATGTCGTAGAGCACCCAATACCACTTGGCCGGTCCATCCGGTGGGATGTGATGCATGATGATGGCATAGCTGGTCGTTCCGGGTGGTGCTCCATTCCAATCGAGAGGTAACGTCGCGCTACTGTCATCTCCGGTGTAGTCCCAGGGCAGGGCTCCTCCATCGGCGACTTCGGGACTGTGCAGGGCGAAACCCGATCCCTGCTGAGCAGCTGTCTGATCGGGGACAGGGCCGCAGGACAGCAGAACCGCCAGCAGCAGAATGAGCGCGATATGTGACGACTTCAACGGTGCTCCTAGATGGGATGGCGATGGTCTGCTCTCCTTCGAAGGGAGCGTCGCCCGGCCTCACGCTCAGGTAGCACTTCCTGCCCGGCGAATCGACCTCCCCATCGCGGATAGTGCGTGTCCCGATTCCCCTTCATCTCGCAGCCTGCTTGCCCGCCCTCGTCCCTCTTTGCACTCGCCTCCCGCCACCTCGTCTCGCTCAGCCTGTGATGATGGCATGCCGGTTCCGGCTCAATCATACTGGCTTGTTCCCGCCTACTTGGTCAAGGCGAGGATCGCCATGCCGGTTGCGAAGCTGATTGGGATGAACAGCCACCAATAGGCGATGCAGGCTGCACAGCCACAGGGCGGATTGGTGATACAGGCGCCAAGCAGTGGCAGCCACAGCGAGATGATGGCGATATTCCACGGCGATCGGTCCTTGCGGATCGACAGGGCGAAGACGGGGTTCCAGAGCGACACGGAGAGGATGGTGATCATGCCATACCAGAAGATCGACGCCCCAACCGATGGTGATTCCTTCCCCGATACGGCATTGAAGAGCGCAGTCCCGAGGAGAGCTGCGACCACGGCAATGGCGGTCACTTGAGCGTGGCCATGCATGATGTCCCCGTCATGAGTAGATCTCGGTCGATCAGGGCCGGAACGAGCTGGCGGTGGTTCCACGTCCCAGCCATGACAGTCCATGTGATGCCGATCGAGGCAGACGACAAACGGGAACTGCCGGACATATTTGGCAATCGTGGGCCGCGGCGTTCGCCAGGAGCGCACAGAGGAGGCCTGCCCGGCGGCACCCTGCTTGAATGCTGGCCAAACGCCAATCTCCATTCACGCCGACCCATGTACCAGCGGGTAGCGGATCTCCGCCATGTCCCCGACGGCTGCGGCCCGCAATCAATCTCCCCGCTATATCTGCTGGTGGTGAACCGGTACCACCTGATAGGAAAGCATTCGATGATCAAGCCAGATACCACGGAGGTGTTGTCTTCGGGCGCGAACCATGGTATAAGGACTTGTCAGGGAGATATTTACGAAACGCACCCCATGGAGCATGCAGACTAATGACGGACAAGCTGATGCGGCCGGTGGGCGGCACGCTCGTCAAGGCCATACCCTTCATTCGCGGTCATGGTGCCCATGCCCGGCATCTGCTCGCAGACGGAAGTTCAGGGACATCACCCATGCTCATTTTTTCCGCTCATGCAGGCAGGGAAACGGGAGAAGTTCAGCATCGTTTCCTCACCTCTCGCGCTTTCTGGAACGGGGAAAACGGTCGATACCAGGATGCCCATTCCATGGAAGGAATGACCAGGAGTCCGCCGCGTGGGACGCTGACGTACGCACAATGGCATAGAGCCTAGCACACCTCCATGTCATCAACCCAGCAGATTGGCGTTGCCGCACAAGTACCGGTCCTGTCATACCGGCGTGACATTGATGGCCTGCGCGCTGTTGCGGTGCTCACAGTCGTCGCCTTCCACGCATTTCCGACGCTGCTCACCGGAGGATATGTCGGCGTCGATGTTTTCTTCGTCATCTCCGGATATCTGATTTCCGGCATCATCGCGGATAGGCTCAGGGAAGGGCGATTTTCCATCCTGGGCTTCTACCGGCAGAGAATACATCGGATCTTCCCCGCCCTGATTGCAGTCCTGGCGGCCTGCCTCATCGTCGGATACGCCTTCCTCATGTCCGACGAGTTCAGGCGATTGGGGATGCACACCTTCTGCAGCGCCCTTTTCTCGGAGAACATCGCTCTCTGGCATGAAAGTGGGTACTTCGATCTGAATTCAGGGAAGAAGCCCCTGCTGCATCTCTGGACGTTGGCGATCGAGGAGCAATTCTACATCCTGTATCCCATGCTCCTCGTCGTACTCTGGCGGCGCGGTGTGCGCGCGATCGTCGGGATACTCGCCCTCCTCATGCTCTCATTCGCCACCAATGCCTACTTCATCAATGAATATCCAGTTGCCACGTTCTTCTTCATCGGCAGCCGTGCATGGGAACTTTTCGCCGGCGGAATGCTGGCGTTCTGGGAACGAGAAATCCGACCGAGTCCGTCATCGAGGCGATGGGATGCATCTCGCATGATGCCCATCCTTTCGTGGTCCGGACTTGCGCTCATCCTTGCATCCGCGCTCTGGTTCGACAGCAGCATGTCCTATCCTGGTTTCAGGGCGGCGGCTCCGGTCATCGGGACGCTGATGGTCATCGCCGCAGGACCTCAATCTCTCATCGCCAAGCATGTGCTCGGGAATCGCCTGTTCGTCTATGTCGGCCTGATCAGCTATCCGCTCTATCTCTGGCACTGGCCGCTGCTGTCCTTCTGGTCCATCGTGGAACCTGGCGACGATACTGTGTCGGTGAAGGTCACCCTAATACTGGCATGCTTCGCATTATCGATCCTCACCTACCATGTCCTGGAACGCCATCTGCGCAGAAATGCCGCGCGGCTATCGACGGTCGGGCTGATCGGAGCAGTCATCATCATTGCCATCTTGGGATTGCTCGGTTGGCAAGGCACTATCCATCAGCGCCATGCGGTGAGCGCATTCGATGATATGGTCCATCGGGCAACGCAGGATTGGAGCTATCCTGGCTCGATGACGCCCGTGCCGATGGGAGACCGATCCTATTATATCGCCGGCGGACACGGGCAAAGGACGTTGTATTGGGGAGACAGCCACATCCAGCAGTACGCGCCGAGGATCTATGATCTGGTGAAGGACGGCAAAGAAGGGGATCGGGGGGTCATATTCCTGGCGGATGCGGGACTTCCTCCGCTACCTGGGGTTCGAAGCCAGTCGAGGGGTGAGGTGGAAAGGGAGAACGAGGAGCGATTCCGGCTGTTGGCCAGAGACACGAACGTCGACAGCGTCGTCATAGGCGCGGAATGGGGGCTCTACTTCCGCCCTGCTTCGGGATTCGTCGTGGCGGTCGGTGATAGCCGATACCGATTGGATACCAGCGCAGGAAGGGAGCTGGCCAGGGTGGAATTGGAGAAGCTGCTGTCAGGGCTCGTGAAGGATGGGAAGCGCGTCTATATCCTCCAGGACAACCCCAACTCGCAGCATTTCCATCCCGCCTACATCTACCAGCGAGGGTTTCTCGATGGCGGATTCGCGCTCCGCTCCGAAGGGATCTCCAGGCCAGACGTGCTGGAGCGCTCCGCTTTCGATCGTGCATTCGTCAGAACCATTGCCGCGGCAAGCGGAGCGCAAATCATCGATCCCCTGGAATACCTCGCGAACGGGGATGTCTTCCCCGCGCTATCGGAGAATGGCGATCCGATCTACATCGATACAAACCATTTGCGGGCATCGTATGTAAGGGCGCATATACGGTATCTCGATCAGACGCTGGACCGTCCGGCGCCATGACGGGGTCGCCTGGCGATCCGGGCATTGACGTTGCGGGATAATCCCGGGTCCACGTCCGCACCGCGTGATCCATGGTGCGCACCCCTATCGATTCAGGAGGTTCCCGGACGATGGGATATCTCGCCGTGAGTTCGTTCCGGCGAGAATCGACCTCTTATCCTGGCCTGAAGCCGCCGGGGCACCCGGCTCGAGCGGTCGCCGATTGACGCTGGATGGCCATCGTCGGTGCGTCAGGCTACGCGCATGCCGATCCCCAAAGCCTGGTTGCCGCTCAAAGGTGCCGACATCTACCTGCTCGACCTCGTCCTACGGGGCATCATCCCCAGTGGCGGAGCTATCCTCGATATCGGCTGCGGTTCGGGGCGTAATCTGCCCGTGCTCGCGCATGCCGGTGCGGCGATCACCGCCATCGACGCCGATCCGGCAGCGGTCGCGGCGTGCTCGAGCATGCTGTCGCAGCTGCCCGGGCGGCATAGCTGCACGGCGGCGAGGCTGCCGGATCTTGGTCTGGACGCGTATTTCGATGCCGTCATCTGCATTGCCGTCCTGCACTTCGCCCCGGAACAGGCCACATTCCATGCCTGGGCGAATGCCTGCTGGCAGCGACTCCGTCCTGGCGGTACCTTCCTCGCCCGGCTCTCGACGCGCATCGACCTGCCAGAGGCGTCGGCCCACTTCGCCTATCGTCCGACGCTGGAGGACATCGTCTCCTGCGAACAGCGCTGGCGGGCACGTCGCATCGATCCGCTCAAGACCACCAGGGTGGAGGAGCAGCGCGTCATGAGCACCTGGATACTCAGCAAGCCCGCCTGAGACGACTGCTGATCGGCTGCATGTGGTCGGTATGCGACAGGCGAAGTGGGGAGGGGAAGTCGAAAGGAGCTGAGTCATGAGACGCACCAGTGAACCGATTACGGTGCATGCTCACGACGACGTGACGCTGGCGCACTGGGGCGGCCTGCGGCCTACCCCCAAAGGAGCGTCCGTGTCGAGGCTGATGTATCAGCCCGGGGGCCAGAGACTCAGTACGGGTGCTTCCCGCCTAAGTACTGCACAGCACTTGTTGTCTGGCTCCGTCGGCGAGACTTCGCAATGGAGCACGCCAATGACCAGGACATCGCGCTTCTCGATCTTGCAGCTGCAGGAAGCGAAGAATCGGCTGAGCGACGTCATCCAGGCAGCGCAACGTTACGGACCACAGACCACTACACGTCGTGGTGAGCCGGTTGCCGTGATTATGCCCATTGCCACAGGTGGCCCGAGTCCGGGGGCATCGGCCTGGGATCTGCTCCGTGAGGTTCTGAATGCCCGTCTCGGAGGACCTCCGGCAGTCGTGCCACGCATCATCGATGCTCCCGATGTGGCTCCTGTAACTGACCAAAGCGACGCTTGGCCGCACGCTGCGAGATGCCGGCGACTTCGCACTCCAGCCCCGACCCCTACGCTGCTGGAAAGCGACGTCGATGCCCTGCTGCATGCCGGCCGACGGAAAGCAGGTGGACGCTCGCCCCGGCGCATCCCGAATCAGTGGCCGGGTGTCTGGTGCTCGCACGGCGCTGCCGGCAGGCATGGTAGAGGCATGCACGTGAGCGGATCCCGGGCCCAGGCGGCGCTGATCGATGAGACGGATCGGAAGCGCATGATCGCCTCCAGCGATCTGGATCAGGACCGGCGTGCGCAGATGGGGCAGTACCTGACCCCGGGCGCCACCGCCCGTCTCATGGCCGGATGGCTCGGACCGCTTCCTGACGAGGTGCATCTGCTCGATGCCGGTGCTGGTGCCGGATCGCTCACAGCCGCCGTCGTTGCACAGGCGAGCCAACGGTCCAAACGTCCGAGTCGGATCGTTGCCACCGCCTTTGAGTGCGACGACGTGCTGCTGCCGCATCTGCGCGCCACCATGCGCCGGTGCGCGACCATCTGCACGGCTGCCGGCATCGCCTTCACGTCGGACATCCACCACGGGGATTTCATCACCGCCGCGGTTCAAGGCCTGGAGCGTCGCCAGCCGGCTCATGGCGCCCACCGCTTCCATGCCGCCATCCTCAATCCCCCCTATTGCAAGATGGGTGCTGCCAGCCGGGAGCGTCGCTTGCTGCAGCGCGTCGGCTTGGATGCGACCAATCTCTATGCCGCCTTCGTCGCCCTCGCAATACGACTGCTGAAGGACGGAGGACAGCTGGTGGCGATCATCCCACGCAGCTGCTGCAATGGACCCTACTTCCGGCCCTTCCGCGCCCAGCTTCTGGATGAGACCGCCATCAGGCGCATCCATGTCTTCGACGCCCGCAACCGGGCGTTCAGCGACGATGGCGTCCTCCAGGAGAACATCATCGTCCACGCGGTGAAGGGGGCGCGCTCGCCAGCGCAGATCCTGGTATCGCACAGCGCATCGGCCGACGGCCCGATCACCGTCCGCAAGCTCCCGATCGCGGAGGTGGTCCGCTGCGCCAATGGCGATCGCTTCGTGCACCTGCCGATAGCCGACACGGACAATGCCGTCTCCACCTGGATGCAGGGCTTGCCCGACACCCTGGAGAGCCTGGGCATAACCGTCTCGACCGGACGGGTGGTGGACTTCCGCGCTCGCGACCACCTCCACGCCCAGTCGTCACCGGGCCGGTTGCCGCTGATCCATCCCTGCCACTTCGCCGCTGGCATGATCCGCTGGCCGCGGGCGGATGCGCGCAAGCCGAACGCCATCGCCTGGCACGCCGACACCAGGGCGCTGTTCATCCCACGCGGCTATTACACCCTCGCCAAGCGCTTCTCGTCCAAGGAGGAGCGCCGTCGGCTGGTGGCAGCGGTCTACGATCCCGGCGTGGTCGCCGGCCGTATGGTGGGCCTGGAGAACCACCTGAACTACTTCCATGCGTCGGGACAGGGTCTCGAGCCGGAGATCGCCTACGGACTGATGGCCTACCTCAATGCGACGCCGGTCGATCAGTATCTCCGCCAGTTCAATGGCCACACCCAGGTCAATGCGACCGATCTGCGCAGCCTGCGTTTCCCGTCGCAGGCGCAGCTGCGCCGCCTGGGACGGGCCATGCGTGCTCTGACCGACCGTTCCCAGGAGGTGGTGGATCGGCTGCTCGCAGCCGCCTGCCCGTTGCCGCGGTGATGCCCATGACCAGCTGGCGGTCTTCGGTCACACGGATGCGAGGATGCTCCGCAGGGCGGCCGGGCATTCGGTCTGGCTGTCCTGCGCTCGGCCGCAAGGATGCCGGAGAGCACGCGGCTGAACTGCTCGCCTGCCTGCGTGAGCTGCCGTATTCCCACGATGGCGGATTCCCGCGACCAGGCGCATGGCCACTCCACGATGGGTGGGACAGCGGGCCGGGGCGTCCTGGAGGATGCCGCGGCGTACCGCTCATCCCGGGAATGATCATTTGGACAGGGAGCAGGGACCAGACGTGGCCAATGGCATGACCTACCGATCCGACATCGATGGCCTGCGCGCCATCGCCGTCCTGTCCGTCGTCATCTTCCATGCCTTCCCTGCGGTGCTGCCCGGCGGGTTTGTCGGCGTCGACATCTTCTTCGTCATCTCCGGCTACCTCATCGGCGGCCACATCCACACCGAGCTTCGCGCAGGCAGCTTCAGCTTCCTCCGCTTCTACCAGCGCCGCGCGCGCCGCATCCTCCCCGCCTTCTTCGCCGTGCTCGCGTTCATCCTTCTGGCGTCGCTCGTCCTCCTATCGCCCCAGGAAGCCGCCGTAACCGCCCGCGCCTCCTTCGCCGCCGCGCTGTCCTCCTCCAACATCCTCTTCTGGCTCACCACCAGCTACTTCGCCCCCAAAAGCGAGCTCAATCCACTTCTCATGACCTGGTCCCTTGGCGTCGAAGAACAGTTCTACGCCCTCGTCCCCATCCTGATGGTCCTTCTCACGCGCCTCCGCCGCAACTGGCTTCTCCCTTCCATTCTCGCCGTCTGCGCGCTCTCCTTCGCCTTCGCCTGGGTGGTTCTTCCGGTCTCCGAAATGTTCGTCTTCTACATGCTCCCCGGCCGCGCCTGGGAACTCGGCGCGGGCGTAGCCCTGGCCGTCGGCCTCGCCAGAACCAAGGCCATCCCCAGCCCGCCGTGGCTGAGCGAGTTCGCCAGCGCCGCCGGCCTCGCCCTGATGCTCGCCCCAGTCTTCCTGCTCACTCCCAACACCCTCTTCCCTGGCCCAGCCGCCCTGCCANNTACCTCTGGCACTGGCCGCTGCTCTCGCTGGCGCGCGTTGTCTGTGGCGGCAACCTGCCGCTGCCAATCGGAGTGGCCGCCATCGCCGCTGCTTACGGGATCGCGGTGCTTTCCTACTCTTGGATCGAGCAGCCCTTCCGCCGTCCGCCCTTCGCGCGCTCGCCTTTGCGGCGTTACGCGGCGCTCACCGTCGCCGCATCAGCCGCATGCGCTGCCCTCTGGCTCAGCCACGGAGCGGCAGGGCGCTTCTCCGCACTCGCCCANNGCACTCCGATCCTTGCCTCGTCGCTGGCCAGGACCAGCCCAACCCCTCCGCAGCCTGTCTCGGCGGAAACAGCCCCGCAGTCGCCCTCTGGGGAGACAGCCACGCGGCCGCTCTCGCCCCCGGGCTCCGCGCCCTCGCCGCCAGCCAGGGCTACAGCCTCGTGGAACTGGCCAAGAACTCCTGTCCCCCGCTCATCGGCGCGGCTCACTACCTTCCCTGGCAGCCGCGAGCGGCGGCGGCCTGCGCAGGCTTCAACCGCCGCGGGCTCGACCTGCTCGTCGCCGACCGGCGCGTTCGCATCGTCGTTCTCGCCGCCTCCTGGGCCGCTCCTCTCAATCAATATTGGATGGACGGCTGGCTGGTCACCGAACCCGAAACCGCTCAGCGTATAGACGCGCAAACCCAGGCACCGACGCCTGAAGCGTCGCATCGACTCCTCGTCCAGGCTCTGTCAGCTACCCTCCAGTCGCTCCAGGCAGCCGGAAAGCAAGTCATCGTCCTCGAAGACACTCCATACTTCGACTTCGACCCGGTCCTGCGCGTCAGAGGCGCCAAAATCTTTCCCCGGCGCAAGCTGGCCGAGTGGCTCGGATCGCCGCTCGCCAGCGACCCCGGCCTCGCCGCACCCGCCCAGGCCCCCGGCATCGCCCGTTCCATCGCCGCCTTGCGTCAAGCTGTGGCAGCCAATCCCGGCGCGACGCTCGCCGGGCCAAATCCAGCTCTCTGCCCCACCCCAGCCATGTGCGCCTACCGCGACGGGGAAAAGCTGCTCTTTCTCGACAACAGTCACCTCACCGCCTACGGAGCTGGCTTTGCCCTGCGCGGTTTTCAATTCGCCTCGCCCGATACATCGTCCCGCTTGCCGGCGGAATCGGTCTCCGGCGATCGTCCGCAACTCGTCTCTAATCCGCCATCCACCGTCCCGCCGTCCCGGCCGCGAGCAGAAAGACCCCAATCCCAATGAAAACCTTCGCCATTTGGTGAAGATCGAGGCCGGGGCCAGGCGGTTTCACCGGCAAGAACACCAGCAGCAACACGCCAAGAAAGATTGCAATCCCGCCCCCCACCTGCGCCTTCAACCCCACGGGATACCGCGTCGTACCCCCCAGCTCAAAATCGTCGGATCTCATAAATGCTGAATCCTCCCGAAAACCCTCGTTCCGATCAGATGTCACGCGGAAACTAGCAGCAAGTCTACCGCACCTTGTGTTCGGCTGACTCATCCAGCCCGGGAAAGTTTCCTAAGTTTTCCGAGGGGACCTTTCAGCTTGCCCAATTTGTGAGCGCGTGGCTGGATGGTAGGCACGCTGGGTGAACCCAGGAAGAAGGACCCGATGGCTGGAAGGCAAAGTGCGGTGTCAGCCGCAATTTCCCCCACTCGCAGACAAGCGCTCTCCGCAATTACCCTCGTGGCGTTCGCCAACGCGGCCGGGGTATTCGGCCAGACCCCAGCGCCCGCGATAAAGTAAGCGCAAAACAGCCAGGCCACCGCCAGGCTCACGTCACTTCACGTCGTGATGGACTTCAAGGCCGCTCCGCATCCGATCTATGCGGCTCTCCTCCGCTCCAGGCAATTCGCGCCGAACTCAGGAGCTCCCGCCGAAATCGACCGCAGGGAAGGT
>PLEW01000123.1 GCA_003136555.1 Planctomycetota bacterium
CCTGAGCGGCGTCAGCGGCGCCGGGCGCAAGGCGGAACTGGACTATCTCTTTGTGGAGTGCAACGAAAGCGTGAGGCCGTACGGGGTGCCGAAGCATCGTCACCTTTCCGAGATCGAGCAGGAGTTGTCCTTCGCCGCCGGGCAAAAAGTCACCCTCCAGTTCACACCGCATTTGATTCCGGTCAACCGGGGCATCCTGACGACGCTGTATGTCGCGCCAAAACGGCATTTTGGACCCGGCGAGGAGATGGCGGCGCTCGGGGCGGAGATTGCGCGGTGTTACGAGGAGGCGTGGGGCAAGGAACCCTTCGTCCGGCTGCTCGAAGGGCCCGCGTTGCCGGACACGAAGAATGTGGCGGGGACCAACGTGGCCGAGATCGCCTGGCGGCTGGATCCACGCACGGGGCGGCTGATCGTGATGAGCGCGATCGACAATCTGGTCAAAGGCGCCAGCGGCCAGGCGGTGCAGAACCTCAACCTGATGTACGGCCTGCCGGAGACCGCCGGGCTGCTGAACCGTACGCTCTAGCGGCCACGCATCGCCGCGGGACGTGCCGGCATGGCGTGCAGACGCTAGGCGCGCGAGCTCCTTGCCGTCCTGCCGGCAGCGCCATGATGCCCGGGTCTATTCGTCCGCCAGCGAGGGAACCATCGTGCGCACCCTGTCCGCCCTCATCGGTCCATTGCTGGCGCTGGCGCTGCAGTGCGGTTCGGCCGCGGCGGCCGAACCGGCCTTGGCGCTGACCATCGCACTGCCGGACTGGAGCCGCACTCAGGAACGCCTCACCGCCAGCATTTATGGCCAGCTCTGGCACGATCCGGCGATGGCCCCGCTGCGCGACCGCATGCAACGCTCCTATGAGCAGGCGATGGGCAAGGATGCACCCGCAGCAAGCGCGTCTGCGGCGGGTGGCAGTGCGGACAACCATGCCGGCGGCAACGACCTCCTAAGCTACCTCTATGCCAACGGCATCGAGCCCAGGCAGCTCGTCGGCCAGCTCAGACGGCTGCGCCTCTCCTGCTTCGCCCTCAGCGCCGCAGCCGGCAACCCGCCAGCGGCGGGGCCGGACCTGCTGCCGGTCAGGATCAGCAGCGATATGGGGTCCCTCGCTCCCGCCATGAGCGCGCTGCTGGCGAAGCTGGTGAAGGAGGCGCCCCCGCCCCCCCGCACCGCCATCACCATTCCCGGTGCGGATGAGGCATTCACCGATGGCACGATGGCCCTGGCGCGCTTCGGTAGCGAGTTCGTCATTGCCCCCCAAGGCCAGCAGGCGCTGCTCGCTCCCTGGCAGCCGGCCGCGATGGCCGAGGACCTCCAGGGCGAGCTCGACTGCACCGCCCTCGCGACCCTGGCGGCGCTCATCCCCCCCGAGGAGATCGCTGAGCAGGCCCAGCTGATCGACCTGCTGAGCACCCTGGCCCCGGTCTCCTACCGCGGCACGGTGGTCGCCGAGGGTCTGCTGGAGACTCTGCGCATCCAGGCGACCAGCGCCCTGGTCGCGCCGGTCGATCAGGCAGCGCTCGCCCGCCTGCCTGCCAACGCCATGACCGTCCTGGCCTTGGGACTCGATGGCGAGAACTGGTGGAAGCGCGAGCACCGCGCCTGGCTGGAGCGCATCTGCGCCAAGCTCAAGACCCCGCTGTCGCCGGAGGACGCCGAGCGCAATGCCGATGAGCTGCTCGCCTCCGTGGGCCTGGACATGGGCCTCGGCCCGCTGATCTCCGGCCTCAAAGGCACCGGCCTGGTGGCGGTGACCGCGGGCATCCCCTTCCCCTGCGTCAGCATCGCGGTGCCACGCTCGACCGGCCTCGACCACCTGGTGCTCGGCCTCTTCACCCGCTTCCAGCTGGATGCCCCGGCCGACGGCGCGAGCATCAGCCTGCCGATACCCGGCTCCCCGATCCCGGTGATGATCGCCCGCGACGCCGGGCACTGGCTGGCCAGCAGCGATCCCGCCCTGATCGAGAGCTGGCTGAGCGGCAAGGCGAATGGCTGGTCCACCTCGCCCGCCGGCACGCTGGCGCTGTCCAAGGCCGCCGATGCGTGGCTGATCGGAGCCAGCGATACGCCGGCGGTGCTGCGGCTGATCGCAGGCTTCCTGCCACTCGGCCTGAACCAATCCCAGGACCTCGACAACCGCGAGAAGCAGGCGGTACTCGCCAGCCTCGGCCGCCTTACCGCCCTTGCCGCCTGCGGCTACCTGGTCGGGCACAACGACCAGGCCTCCAGCGTGATCGAATGCCGCAGCCTGAGCGGCGCCGGGCTGATCCCCCTGGTGGCTGCGGCCATCGCCATCCCCAACCTGCTGAACCAGAACTCCAAGAGCAAGGAGACCGCCGTTGCCAGCACCCTGCGCACCATGGTCTTCCCGGCCGAGATGCTGTTCCGCGGCGCCTCCCGCCGCGNNGCGACCGGCGGCATGCCGGCTCGGGCGACTTCGGCTTCTTCGCCGAACTGGCCCAGGCACCGTCGCCGGCCGGGACGGGCGGGACGGGCGGGCAGCCCACCCTGCTACCGCTTTCCTGGCGCCAAACCCACCCGACCATCGCTGGCTACCGTTTCGCGCTCTACCTGCCTGACGGTTCAGGCGGGGCGCTGAGCGCCGAGAAGGATCACGACCTCCCGGCAGGCGAGCCTGCCCAGGCCGGACCGGGGAGCGATTTCGTCGTTTACGCCTGGCCGCTCGACGAGGGCAGCGGCCGCCATGCCTTCGCCATCACCAGCGAAGGCGTGGTGTACGCCGTTCCGGCGACCGCTGGCGAGGAGCCCGACTGGAATGATCTCTTCGGCGGCAAGGGCTGGCACGACCCCAAGGTGTGGAAGCCCTTCACCGGCAAATGATCATCGACCAGCAGCACATGATCACCAATCACGACCGCTGTAACCGCACGCCTCCCGCCCGCGTTAACACCTTGGTGCGTGCCCTGTCCCCGGCGAGCCCCCTTCCCACCTCCGCAGGATACCGCTCCATGCCACGCCTCGTCCTCCTCGGCCTGCTCGCCTCCGCCGCCTGCTGGGCCTCTGAGCCCGCCGTCAGCGGCCCGCTCATCGATGCCACCCTCACCGACGGCCAGCACCTGCTGAGCCATTGGGAGCTGAGCATCTATGGGCGGCTGTGGAATGATCCCCTGTTCGCCGCCCGCCGGGACGCCTGGACCGCCCAGCTCACGGCGCTGCAGACCGGTGTCGGATTGACCCTGCACGAGGTGGTGCAGGGACTCAACGGGGCGAGCCTCCATATCCTGCCGCCTGCCGCCGGAGCGCAGCTGCCGGAGCCCCAGCTGGAAGGCGACTTCAGCCCTGCCATCGCCGGTCGGCTGATGCAGGCGCTGCGCGCCATCAATAGCGACCCTGATGCGCTCAAGGAGCTCAAGCTGCAAGGTGCCAGCGAGGCCGTGGACGTGGTCGCCTCGCGGCTGCTGGTGGAGCGCATCGCCGGCCTGCTCCTGGTCACCAACGACCATGCCCACGACCCGGCACATCCGTGGAAGGCCTCGGCCCTGCCTGCCGCCAGCGATCTCGCGGTGACCCTGGATGTCGCCCGCCTGCTCGCCGCTCTGCCGGCCGCGCAGGCCGCGCAGGTGGAATCGGCGCTCAAGCCCATTGCCAGCTCCCTCGGCAGCATCGACTACCGTGCCGAGCTGGTCGCCGATGGCATGCATGAGCGCTGGACCAGCCATGCTCCTCCTGGCACCCCCTTGCCGGTCAATCGCGACCTGCTCGCCCTGCTGCCGGCCAAGACGCTGCTGACCCTGGCCTTCGCCATCGACGGCAAGGCCATCTGGCAGGACAACCGCACAACGGTCCTCGACCAGATCGTCAGCTCCACCGGCGCCCCCACCCCGGAGGCGGCGCTGCAGCAGGTCGATCAGCAGCTGTCCGCCATGGGGCTGAACGTGACGCTGACCCAGCTGGTCGAAGGCCTGCGTGGGACGGTGGTGCTGGCGGTGACGCCGGGCTTTCCTTTCCCCAGCCCGACGCTGATGCTCCCGCGCTCGGCCGGCGTCGACCAGCTGGTGGGCCTGGCGCTCAAGCTCCTCCAGCTGAGCGCGCCCCCAACCGGTCAGAGCATCCCCCTGCCGCTGCCAGGGATACCCATCCCCATCACCCTGGCCGCCACCGCCGAGCAGTGGATCCTCAGCGGCGATGCCGCCCTGAGCGCAGGCTGCCTGACCGGCAAGCCCGGGGGCTGGAACGACAGCCCCGCGGGCAAGGCGGCGCTCGCCCATGCACTGGCCAGCTCCACCCTGATCGGCGCCAGCGATACCCCCAGCGTGCTGACCACCATCAGCAGCCTGGCCGCGCTGGCGCTGAACCAGATCGCCGCACTGGACGCCCAGGACAAGCAGGCGATCCTCCAAGGGCTGGCACGGCTCGCCGGGCTGGCCAAGACCGGCTGGCTGGTCGCCTATACCGAGAGCGGGCAGCGGGTGCTCGAGGATCGCGGCATCATCGGCATCGGCCCCTTCGCCGCCATCGCGGTGGCGGCTGCCTTCCGCGATGCCGCGGCACCCGGCATTCCGGCGCATGGCGATCCCCTCTCCGGCGCGATCGCCGTCCTCACCACCCAGATCCTGCCCGGAGAGCAGGCCTTCCAGCGCGGCGTCTACCTGGACCAGGATGGCGATGGCCATGGCGAATTCGGCTTCCTCAGCGAGCTGGCGGGTCTACGGGGGACGGCGGCTGCGCCGCAGGGCGTGCTGCAGCTGATCGACAGCCACATCGCCAGCGGCCCGGTGGATGGCTTCGCCTACGCCATCTTCCTGCCCGATGGCAAGGGCGGCGCCACCGGCGAGCCGGCCGCGCACGGGCCCCGGCCGGCAGATCCGGCAGCGGCCGGGGCGCAGGCGCGGCATTTCGTCGCCTATGCCTGGCCCACCACGCCGTCCGGCGGGCGGATGTATGCCATCACCGAGGCCGGCGTCGTCTTCAGCGCCGCAGCCACCGGCCACGCACCGGCATGGGGCGATCTGTTCGGCGGCGCCGGCTGGGAGGCGGCCCCGACCTGGTCGCGTGAGACGTCCAAGGAGCCGGCAGCCCCCCAGAAGGCGCCCGGGACCTTCTGACCGGAGGGGCATCAGCGCAGGACAGCGTGGACCCGGGCTCCACTGCGACGTCGGCTGGGCTGCGGATGCCGGGGCGATTGAAGGCGCGCGCCCTGGAGATAAGCCTGCGCCTCGCTCCGGCGCTGAAGCCGCACTCCAGGGAGTTCCATGGTCACCACCGGCATGAAGCGCTACCGCATCCGCAATGCCCAGCAGGCATCGCTGGTCGGCCCGCCGGGCCAGGAGCCGCTGGATCTGTGCACGCTGTTCGGCGACCAGGCTCCCCGGAAGCTGCGCGTGGACATCGGCTTCGGGCATGGCGAGTTCATCGCCGAGATGGCCAGCAGCCATGCCGAGGAGCGCTTCCTCGGCATCGAGCAGTCCGACCTGCGGGTGACCAAATGCGCGCACAAGTGCCTCAAGGCTGGGGCCGGGAATGTGCGCCTGTTCAGCGATGATGCCCACCATTTCGTCCGCTATCGCCTCCCGGTCGGGAGCGTCAGCCGCGCCTACCTCCTCTTCCCCGACCCCTGGCCCAAGCTCGCCCACCGCCGGCGCCGGCTGGTGACCCGCGACTTCCTCATCGACCTGTCCTGGGCGATGGCGCCGGGGGGCCGTTTCGCGTTCGCCTCCGACACCCACAACTACACCCTGCAAGTGCTCTCCAACTTGACCACCGTACCAGGGTTGTGGCGCGATTGCTATGCCCCGTCCGGCTACCGCATCGACATCGCCACGCGCTTCCCCACGGTGTTCGAGCGGCATAAGAAGGCCGAGGGCTGCACCATCATGTACGCGCTGGTGGAACGCACCTCTGCCCCTGCCCCGCAGCGCCTGCCCTGGCCGGCCGCGCCATCCCCGGGCGAGACCGCCCGCGGCAGCCGCCAGCCGCCACCGGAGTGATTGCGTTCGGCACGCCTCGCCGCCGGCCGGCCGGCGGCGAGGCGCATCGGTGTCTGGGAAAATCGATGACGGCGTACACGCTGCGTCAGTCACCCCCTTGCGAGCAGTATAGATCCTCTATGATAGCCGGTATGCATCACACCTCCGCTCGCGTGGCCATCACCGGTCTGCTGAATGGCAGCGGATTCGGCGAACGTGGGCTGGCATTGGTGACTGCGGCATCGCTGGGTGATGCAGACCAGGATGCGATCCGCCTGCGCCAGGCGGCCATCGAGCGCGCGCTCGAACTGCCCTGCGATCGGACGATCAGCTATTCCGGTCCGCTGCTGCTGGCCCCCATACCCAGCACCGAGCGCCAGCTCTGCCAGCAGCTGTGCCCGGCGATCTCCCAGCAGGCCTGCGATGTCGGCATGCAGCTGGCCTGCCTCGCCGCGCTGGCCAGCGTCTGGCCCCATGTCGGCAGCAATGAGCGCTCGGTGGTGCGCGGCCGCTTCCTCGATGGCCTGGTCAGCTCCCCGCCGCCCACTGGCTCGGTGGTCACCACCCAGCAGCTGTGCTCCTGGCAACGCGATCTGCCCACCGTCTTCGGCGATGGCACGGTCAGCGTCGCGAGCCTCAAGGCGATGCTGCTGGAGAGCCAACCCAAGGCGGCCAACTCGGTGCTCGCCGAGCACCTCGGCATGAATGCCGATGTCGCCACCCTGAGCTGGGCGCTGGGGGCGCTGACCGTCCAGCTGCGCCTGCAATACCACGACATCCACCGCCAGATCCTGCATGTGCTGCTCGGCACCGTCGCCAGCGAGCGGCTGGTCGCCTGGGCCGAACCCGACCACCTCATCACCCTGGTCGCCCAGCTGGCGCATCAGCTGTGGTGGTGCCGCCATGAAGGCCATCTGCCGCCGGTGCGCACCTGCATCGATCATGCCCACCGCACCCTGGCCGAGGGCATCGCCAGCGGCGATCTGACCGTTGCCCAGCGCGCGGCGCGCGCGGCCGCCAAGCAGCCTGCGGAATTCTGGCACCAGGTGTGGGCGATGCTCGACGAGCGCATCACCCACAACGATCCGCAGTGGACCCAGGCGCTGCACATCAGCGTCGCCACTGCCTGGCGCACCTCCACCGATGCGGTCTCCCCGGACGATGCCGCCGCCTTGGGCACGGTGTACGCCGATCTCGCCTACCGCGAGCGCACCACGCCCGAGCTGGCCGCCAACTGATCGGAGCAGGTCGGCCGAGCCGTCCTTGCATCGCTCCATCGTGATGTAACGATGGAAGAATGCTGATCTCCGATCTCCTGCGCCTGCTCGCCGATGAGACGCGGCTGCGTGTCCTGCACCTGCTGGAGCACGAGCCGCTGACGGTGGCCGAATTGCAGGAGGTCCTCGAGCTCGGCCAAAGCTCCATCAGCGGTCATCTCGCCAAGCTCAAGGGGGCGGGACTGATCCACGATCTGCCGGAAGGCAGCGCCAGGCGCTACCGACTGCGCGAGGACCATGATGGCATGCTGCGGACCGCCTGGCAGTCGATGCGCGACCTGTCGCTCGACGAGCCGCGCTTCGCCGCCGACCGCAAGCGCCTGGAGGACATCCAGGCGACACGCGGCAGCTCGTGGGTCGATCGCGTCGCCGGCAGCCTGCACCGCGAGTATGCTCCTGGGCGGACCTGGGAGAGCCTCTGCCATGGCCTGCTGCATTTCGCCAGCTTCGGCCGCTGCGTCGACATCGGGGCGGGCGATGGCGCGATGGTCGAGCTGATCGCACCACGCGCCACCACCCTGCTGTGCGTCGATCCCTCGCCGGCGATGGTCGCCGCCGGGCGCAGCCGGGTGCAGGCCCTCCATCCCGGCGCGGTGGAGTATCTCCAGGCCCCCGGCGAGAAGCTGCCATTGGCGGATCATTGCGCCGATTCCGTGCTGTTCCTGCAGAGCCTGCAGTACATCGCCGACCCGGCGGCCGCCCTCGCCGAGGCGGCCCGCATCCTCGCCCCCGGGGGTCGGCTGCTGGTGCTCACCCTGGTCAGCCACGGCTTCCCGGAGGCGGACGCCTTCGGCCATCGCCATCACGGCTTCGCCGCCGCCGACCTCAAGCGCTGGTCGCGTACGCTCGACCAGCCCCACGCCTACACCCTGCCGCCGGAAGGCCGCTCGCCACGCTTCCAGACCCTGATCTTCACCGCCACCCGCGCCGGCCGAGCCGCAGCCCGGGGGCGGCCATGACCAGCGCACCCTCCGCCCCCACGCCCGCCGATGTACCGGGCCACGGAGCTGCCGGGCACCAGTGCCAGGGCCACTGCCCGCATCATCGCGCCATCCCTCCCGGATGCGGCTGGGGCGAGGAGCCGCTCGACCGCTTCGGCTACCGGCGCGATGACCGAGCCGACCGCCTGCCCTATCTCGCCGCCCTGCGCGAGCATGTGCTGATCTACGATGGCGGCACCGGGACCGAGCTGTTCAAGTACCAGCTCACCGCCGAGGACTATGGTGGCGAGGCGACCAATGGCTGCCCGGAATACCTGCTCAAGACCAGGCCGGAGATCATGCCCGCCATCCACCGGCGCTACTACGCCGCCGGAGCGCAGGTGGTCGAGACCAATTCATTCGGCGCGATGCCGCACGTGCTCTCGGAATTCGGGCTGCAGGCCCAGGCCGAGGAGCTCGCCACCCTCGCCGCGCGGGTGGCGCGCAGCGCCGCCGACGAGTACGCCAAGCCGGGTTCCCCACGCTTCGTCGCCGGGGCGATCGGTCCCGGCACCAAGCTCATCTCGCTCGGCCATATCGACTGGTCGACGCTCTTCGACAGCTACCTGGTCGCCTGCCGCGGCCTGATCGCGGGCGGCGCCGATCTCATCCTCATCGAGACCGCCCAGGACATCCTGCAGGTCAAATGCGCGGTGTTGGCGGCGCGCGCCGCCATGCGCCAGCTTGGACGCGAGCTGCCGATCCAGACCCAGATCACCATCGAATCATTCGGCACCATGCTCGCCGGCACCGATGTCGCCGGAGCGCTGACCGCGCTCGAGGCGCTGCCCATCGACGTGATCGGCATGAATTGCGCCACCGGCCCGGATCTGATGGACACCCACATCCGCTATCTCGCCGAGCATGCCACGCGCTGGGTCTCCTGCCTGCCCAACGCCGGCCTGCCGCGCAATGTCGGCGGCCGGGCGGTCTTCGACCTCAGCCCCGAGGAGCTGGCGCGCTGGCAGAGCAAGTTCGTGCGCGAATACGGCGTCAATGCCGTCGGCGGCTGCTGCGGAACCGGCCCGGAGCACATCAAGGCGCTTGCCGCCGCGGTGGGAGGAGCGACCCCCGGACGCGCACGCAGTGACAGCATCACGCCGTCGCTGTCCTCGCTCTACACCGCGACGCCGCTCAGGCAGGATGCCGGCATCCTGATCGTCGGCGAGCGCACCAATGCCACCGGATCGAAGGCCTTCCGCGAGCTGCTGTTCAAGGACGACTACGACGGCATGGTGGCGCTCGCCCAGGAGCAGGTCGCCGAAGGCGCGCATGTGCTCGATGTCTCGGTCGCCTGGACCGGCCGCAATGAGCGCCGCGACATGGATGCGGTGATGTCGCGCTTCGCCACCGCGGTCAACCTGCCGATCATGGTGGACAGCACGCAGATCGACGTCCTCGAGGTCGCGCTCCAGCACCTCGGCGGGCGCGCCATCATCAACTCGGTGAACCTCGAGGATGGGGAGGAGAAGTTCGACAAGGTCTGTGCCCTGGCCAAGCGCTACGGCGCCGCCCTGGTCGCGCTCACCATCGATGAGGATCGCGAAGCGGGCATGGCCAAGAGCGTCGAACGCAAGGTCGCCATCGCCGAGCGCATCTACCGGCGCATCACCGAGTACCATGGCCTGCCCGGCACCGGCATCCTCTTCGACCTCCTGACCTTCCCGATCACCCAGGGCGACGAGGATACGCGCAAGCTCGGGGCATACACCCTCGACGGCATCTCCGAGCTCAGCCGGCGCCTCCCGGACGTCGGCTTCATCCTCGGCCTCTCGAACATCTCCTTCGGGGTCAAGCCGCATGCGCGCCAGGTGCTCAATTCGGCGTATCTCGATGAGGCGATCAAGCGCGGGCTGACCAGCGCCATCCTCAACGCTGCGAAGATCAAGCCGGTGAATCAGATCCCGGCCGACGAGCTGACCATGTCGCTCGACCTGATCTACGACCGCAGAACCTTCGGCGCGGACGGCCAGAGCACCTACGACCCGCTGTTCGCCTTCGTCGACCATTTCACCAAGAATGCCTCCGCCACCGCCCTGAGCGCCGATGCCGAGCTGGAGCTGCCGATCGAGGCGCGGCTCAAGCGGCGCATCATCGACGGCAAGAAGGTCGGCGTCGAGAAGCATCTCGACGAGGCGCGCACCCGCTATACGCCGATCCAGATCATCAACCAGATCCTGCTCGACGGCATGAAGGAGGTGGGCGAGCTGTTCGGCTCGGGCAAGATGCAGCTGCCCTTCGTCCTGCAGTCGGCCGAATGCATGAAGGCCTGCGTCCGCCATCTCGAGCAGTTCATGGAACGCGAGGAGGGCAGCCACAAGGGCACCATGGTGCTCGCCACGGTGCGTGGCGATGTGCATGACATCGGCAAGAACCTGGTCGACATCATCCTGACCAACAACGGCTTCAAGGTGGTCAACCTCGGCATCAAGCAGTCGATCGAGGACATCCTCAAGGCCGCCGAGATCCATCAGCCGCACGCGCTCGGGATGTCGGGGCTGCTGGTCAAGTCGACGGTGGTGATGAAGGAGAACCTCGAGTACCTCGCCAGCCGCGGGCTGAAGTGTCAGGTCCTGCTCGGCGGCGCGGCCCTCAACCGGGCCTATGTCGAGAACGATCTGCGCGCGGTCTACAATCGTGCCGGCCTGAGTGCGCATGCGTCCGGCCCCCCTGGCAGCGCCCTGCGAACCATCCCCGATCAGCCCGCGCATCTGGTGTGGTATGCCGCCGACGCCTTCGATGGCCTGCAGCTGATGAACGAGCTGTGCGAACAGGTGCCGCCGGAGAGCCGCCGATTGACCACTCGGGCCGCACGCGTGGCGACGGTCAGGACCGCCAACCAGATCCTGCAGGAGAAGCTCGAGGCCGGCAAGGCCTACGTGCCCTCGGATATCGCCCCGGCCAAGCGCATCCCGCAGCCGCCCTTCTGGGGGCGCCGGGTGGTGCGCGCCGATGAGCTCGACATCTCGACCATCAGCCGCTACATCAACACCAATGCCCTGTTCCGCGGGCAATGGGGCTTCCGCCAGGGCCAGGAGCTCAGTGTGCAGGCCTGGCAGGCGCTGGTGGAGCGCGAGGCCGAGCCGGTGCTCCGCCGCCTGGTCGAGCGGGCGCAGCGCGAGCGGCTGCTCGAACCCAAGCTCTGCTACGGCTTCTTCCCGTGCGCCTCCGAGCGCAACGACCTGATCGTCTTCGATCCCGCCAGCGGACGCGAGTGCGCACGCTTCAACCTGCCCCGGCAGAGCGAGGCGGGCTCACGCCACCTGTGCATCAGCGACTTCTTCCGTCCGCTCGGTGCCCCAGCGATCGGCGATGAGGCTGCCTATATCCCTGAGCCGGCGTGGCGCAACGGCGCGCGCGATTGCCTCGCGCTGCACGTGGTGACCATGGGCGCGGTCGCCTCGCAGGAGTGCCAGCGGCTATTCGCCGCCGACAGCTACCAGGAGTATCTCTACTTCTACGGCTTCTCGGTGGAATGCGCCGAGGCGCTGGCGGAATACTGGCACAAGCGCATCCGCCAGCAGCTGGGCATCGCCGGCGATGACGCCCTGGACCTGCCCAAGCTCTTCACCCAGGGCTACCAGGGCAGCCGCTATTCGTTCGGCTACCCGGCCTGCCCGCGGCTGGAGGACCAGCGCCATCTCCAGGACCTGCTCGGCTGGGGCGAGATCGGCATCGAGCTCTCGGAGGAGTTCCAGCTCCATCCCGAGCAGAGCACCTCGGCCCTGATCGTCCATCATCCGCAGGCACGCTACTTCAACCTCTGAGATGGCGCTGCTTCGGCTGCCAGGCCGGGAGCAGGGAGTTGCCGGCAGCTTCGGCGGAACCGGCCATCAGATGGCATCCATGAGGTGGTTGAGGCGCAGCTGGCGCAGCTGGGTGGCCGCCTGGGCGCTGAGATTGGACAGCGCGATGCGCAGCGGGGCGGCCGCATGGCTGAGCTGGATCAGCCATGCGACCAGCAGCGAGTTGAGGTTGTCGATCGCCGCCAGGTCGACGGACAGCGTGGCGAAGGCCACCCCCTGCACCCAGCCATGCTCGGAGGCATCCGCCATCTGCGCCAGCCGGGGCAGCCCGCGATGCAGCTGGAGGAGCAGGCCGTCGCCGGTGATGACCACCGCGAAGGGCCGCTCGAGCAGCGGCGATGGCGCGCGCGGCGGCGCCTCGAGCGCGAGCACCCTCGCATCATCGATGATCTCGACTGCCCGCCGGGCGTCCGCGCCCAGGCCCTCGAGGCAGATGAATGCGTGGCGCTCGCGGGCAGCGGCGATGGCGGCAGCGAGGAAGGCGATCGGCAGGCGCTCGACCCCGGAGCAGTCGATGGTCAGCCGCGTATCCGCACGCACCAGCCGCGACAGCCGATCGGCATAGCCCGTAGCAGGCAGATCCGACAGCTTGAAGACCGATGTCGTCATAGTGCTCCCGGTCGGTGGGACCTGCCGGGTGGTTCGTATCCGGGCGTGACCGCAGCTCAAGGCAAAACAGATCCCTCCAGCCTCCCTCAGCGCCTCATGCGGGGGTGTCGAGATCGCGCCGCTGGAGCAGGTGGTAGTAGCGCCGGCAGAAGCGATGCGCCTCATCGCGCACGTACATCAGCAGCTTCAACCCGGGGTCGCGCTTGGAGAGCTGCACCTCGCTGCCATCCAGGCGCACCACGGTCTCCTCGCGCTTGGCCAGACCGATCATGGTCGGCAGTTCAACCCCATGGTGGATCAGCGCATCCCGTGCGCTCGCCAGCTGGGCGTGTCCGCCGTCGATCAGCACCAGGTCCGGCATCGGTGACCCCTCGTCGCGCAGGCGGCGGTAGCGCCGGCCGACCACCTCGCGCATCGCGGCGACGTCGTTGTTGCCCGGGTCGCCATCGCCCTGGCCATCCTCGCCGCGCACCTTGAAGCGCCGGTAGGCGTCCTTGTTCGGAACCCCGGAGACGAACTGCACCAGGCTGGCGACCACGTTGGTGCCCTGCAGGTGCGCGATGTCGAAGCCCTCGATCACCCGGGGCGGTCCCGGCAGCGCGAGGGTGGTGCGCAGAGCCTCCAAGCCGGCATGGATATCGATGGTCGGAGCCTCCGGCTCATCGTAGTCACGCAGGCGGCCGCGGCTCTTGAGGCGATCGAGCGCCTGGATCTGGTCACGTGCCCGCGCCGCCTCCTCGTAGTGCTGCGACCGCGATGCCTCCTGCATGCGTTCGCGCAGCCGCGACAGCACCTGGCCCTTGCTGCGCCCGCCGAGGAAGGCGCGCAGGGCGCGGATGTCCTCGCCGTACTGCTCGGCGCCGACGCGCAGGGTGCAGGGCGCGGAGCAGCGCTTGATGTGGAAATTCAGGCAGGGGCTGAAGCTGCGGCGCTTGGGATCGCCCTCGTGCAGGTCGAGGTCGCAGACGCGGAAGCGGAACACGCGCATGAGGAAGTGGTAGGCGCGATGCAGCTCCTTGGCCGAGGCGAACGGCCCATAGATGTCGACCTCCTTCAATCCGCGTTCGCGGGTGATGAAGACGCGCGGAAACTCCTCGCGGGTGACCACCAGGATGGGATAGGTCTTGTCGTCCTTCAGGCGCACGTTGTAGCGCGGCTTGAGCTCCTTGATCAGGGCGTTCTCAAGCAGCAGCGCCTCGACCTCGGAGTCGGTGGCGATGATCTCGAGATCGGCGATCTCCTGGACCAGCCGCAGCGTCCTGGCCGGATGCCCATCGCGCGCCTGGAAGTAGCTCGCGACCCGGCGGCGCAGCCGCTTGGCCTTGCCGACATAGATCTCCACCCCCGCTGCATCCTTGTAGATGTAGCAGCCCGGCGTATCGGGCAAGCCGGCGATCTTCGCGGCGAGTGCTGGTGGCGGGGGGATGTCCATCTCGTCTCTCACGCTCGCGCCGCCGGCTATCAGGGGCGCGCCTGGCAGAGCAGCTCGGCAAGGCCGGCGCTCGGCGGGCGAGCTGGCCTGCGCTAGTCGATCTTGACGCGGTCCTTGTTCTGGCTCCACCAGGTGTCCCACGCCTTGCGCAGCGCGGCGTGGTTGGCCTGGTGCCAGGCGCTCCAGCGCTTCATGCCGGCATCGATGGAGGTCTCGTGGTCGCTCTTGCCCGGCAGGGGCGGTAGACCGTTGGCTCCCGGCTTGGCGTTGACCGCAGGGATCTCGTCATGCTTGCACAGCGTCACCAGCATCTTGTCGGCATAGAGGGCGACCACCGGCTCGGGATCATCCAGGGCGGCGACGATGGTGGTGATGCAGGCCTTGGTCCCCACCGCCTCGAGGACCTCGATCGAGCCCATGCGCACACCCCAGTCCTGATTGGATATCAGCGCTTCGCACAGGTCGTTCTCGATCGCCGAGCCACGGCTGATGAGCTTGGTCTTGGCATCATCGTAGGCCTTCGAGGCCTGCGCATCGGTGGCCTCGTCCTTGGCATTGGCGAGCAGGGCGATCTCGGCGAGGATGGTCTGGTGTTCGGTCTCACCGCGTTGCTCCGGGGTGGTCGAGAACAGCGGCTGGCGCTCATCACCGCAGCCGCCAATGGCCAGGTAGCCCAGCAGGGCGACCAGCCCCACGAGCATGCCGCGGGCGCGCTGGCTGGCCCACGAGCGAGCGGTGCCAGCACCCGGGATGGGAGTCGTCATCGCGCTGCGGCTGGCATGCACGCGGTGGAGGGCTGGACGGCGGCGGAGAAGGTCTGACATGGGGTCTCCACACCTACCTGACGGGATGGTGCTGTCGAGGGACGATGGCCGTGGCTCACACGCCCCGGTGCAGAACGCGCACCTGCCCGGCGTGCTCGATGGCGTAGCTGCCGATCTGGGCCAGGAACGGCTCACCATCGCATTGCATCGCTCCCGGACGATCGATCTCGATGCGCAGCCCCCGCACCGATCCCAGGCGTAGCGGACGTCGCCAGCCGGCGGTGACCAGCCCCAGGGCCACGCCCTGGGCGAGGGCGACCACCTCGGCCAGGCCATCATCGCACTGCTGCCCACGGCAGAGCCGCACCCCGCCGGCATAGCTGGGGATGCTCGCCATCACCAGGGAGCTGGCCCACGGTGGCGAGGGAGACAGGCCTGGGTACGTGGCCCGCGACCAGCCGGCGAGCAGGGGCGACCGAGTCGCCGCGCCAAGTGCCGCATAGACCACGCGGTTGGTGAGCGATCCGCGTACCAGCCGGGGATGACGTTGACGGGTGTCATGGAAGCGGGCGACGATGCGGGCATCGATGCCCACGCTCCAGTAGTTGAACCACGCCCTGGCGATGCCCGGACCGCGCAGCACCCAGCGGTCGAGCACGGCGGCGCAGCCGGCCCGCAGGCGGCCGATGGCGAGCAGCAGGGCCCGGTCCCCCAGCCCAGGAGCGCGCCAACCCAGCACCCGGGCCAGATCGTTGCCCGTCCCCAGGGGCAGGATGCCGACCGGAGGCGGCGGCAGGCCCGGTCTGGCACGCTGGGCCTGGAAGGCGGCTTCGAGGACCGCGGCAGCCGTGCCGTCCCCGCCACAGGCGACGAGCGCAGCACCCGTCTGCTGGGCGGCGCTGGCGATCTGGCCCAGCCCCCCCCCCAGCGCCACCACCTGGCTGTCAGGAGCCAGGCGGGAGAGTTGTCCCGCCAACAGCCGGCCGCGGCCGTCGCCGCTGGCCGGATTCACCACGAAAATCAGCTCACGCACCCGGTTTACCCCTGGTTCAGCAGGTCAGATTGCCCGTGGTCGGGGAGTTTGACGGTCGCGTTGACAGGGTAAAGCCAGGGACTGGTCGCCCGCCGGGGGCAAGCTCGGCCTGGCGAGCGGTACTGCAACCCCCGCGAGGTTGCGCTGTGTTGTTGACTGGCGAGACCCCCGCGACTATGAAACTAAGCATGTAAACCCGTTTCCCGAATCGACGCTAGCCGATTCCGAGCCTCGTCGCCCGGAGCAAGGCGGTGTCCACCGGGATACCATGAGAGACGAGAGGAAACCGCGGGTGGAATCCGAACTGGAACGCCTTCGCAAGAAGGTCGAGAACTTTCCGTCCGCGTCGGCCTATAACCGGCTCGCCGAGTTGATGCGCCTGGGCGGAGATGTCGCCGGTGCGGCCCAGGCATGCCGACGCTGCATCAAGGAATTCCCCCGCAATGGCCAGGCCTACGTGATCCTCGCAGAGATCGAGATGACTGGCGGCAAGAAGGAGGACGCGGTCAAGAACCTGATCACCGCGGTCGAGCGCGATCCGCGCAGCTACACCGCCCACCGCATGCTCGCGGAGTATTACGCCGTCTCCGGCAAGGTCAGCCAGGCCCTTCAGCACCTCCGCCTGATCCTCACCTTCAAGGCCAATGACCCCTTGGTGATGCAGAAGATCGAGCAGCTCACCGGCAAGCCCGGATCGGCTGCCACCGCGGCCCCGGCCAACACGCCGGCATCGGGCAGCCCGACCCTGACCCGGGCGAGCCCCACGGTGATCAGCGTCACCCAGCCGGCCAAGGGCTCCGAACCGCTCCCATTCAACCCCCCCGGCAAGAGCGGCCCCGGCGACAGCCTGCAGGCGCTATGCAGGGAGACCGGGGTGCGCGGGGCGCTGATCGCCGATGAGAAGGGCCGGGTGGTCGCCAGTTCGGGCCTGGCCGCCGGCCAGGAGGACCTCCTCGCCGCCCTCGCCGCCGAGATCGGGGCCGCCAGCCTGATGGCCATCAAAGCCATCGGCCAGGAGAAGCTCACCACCTGGACAGTCGCGGCGAGCCAGGGCCAGGTGCTCGCCTTCAAGCGCGACCAGCCCTTCAGCGTGGTGGTGCTGGCCGAGCCGGGAGTGCGGCCCGCGATGCTCGAGATCCGTGCGCGTCAAGCGCTCATCGACCTGGGAGCGGCCTGACATGCAGGAAATCCTCACGCAGCTGAATCGCGTGCGTGGTGTCGGCGGTTCCCTGCTGGTCAGCGGCGAAGGACTCGCCATGGCCTCAGCGCTGCGCGATGGCACCGACGAGGCCCAGCTCTCGGCCACCATCGGCAGCCTGATCGAGCACAGCCAACGCCTCGGCAAGCATCTCGAGCTCGGAGCGACCAGGCACGTCCACGCCGCAGGAGATCAGGGCGGTGTGCTGCTGCTTGCGGCCGGCAACGGCTATCTCGTGGTGCTGATCGATCCCGCCGCCAACCTCGCCCTGCTGCAACTTGAAACCAAGCCCTTCCTCGAACGCATAGCCCAACGCCTCGCGCTGTAGCACGACTCCGACTCCCGCCCCACCGCGCCGTCCAGAGAAAACGCCATGGTTCAAATCAATTTCGGCCAACGTGAAGTCAGCTGCAAGGTGGTCTTCTACGGACCAGGCATGTCGGGCAAGACCACCAACCTTGAGATCATCCACAAGAAGGCGCCCAAGGATGCGGTCGGAGAGATGGTCTCGATCGCCACCGAGACCGACCGCACGCTCTATTTCGACTTCCTGCCCCTCGACCTCGGTCAGGTGGCGGGGATGCGCACCAAGTTCCAGCTCTACACGGTACCAGGGCAGATCTACTACAACGCCACCCG
>PLEW01000040.1 GCA_003136555.1 Planctomycetota bacterium
CATGCAGACCATGTCGGGATTGCGCGTGCGCTTCACGCGCAGGATGACGTAGCGCACCTCGTTCTCCTGGACCCTGGCCCAGAGGGCGGCGAACAGCGCATCGAGCTCCGGCGCAGCCCCGAAGAACAGTTCGCCCTCGAGGTCCGAGATGATGAGGTCGCTCGGCGCGGGATCGCTGGCGAGCCGTTCGCGGATGACCCCTTCCGGTGCGACGATCAGCTCCTTGGCCTTGAGGCGCGCGGCGCGCGGCAGGAACAGCAGGATCGACAGGCAGACGCCGATCAGGATCGAGAATTCGACGCTGACGAAGACCGCCGACAGCGCCGTCACCAGGACCAGGCCGGCATCGTAGCGGGAAGCGCGCAGTGCATAGGAGAGCCGCTTCCAGTCGACCAGGCGGGTGGCGATGACGACCAGCAGCCCAGCCAGGACCGCCTTCGGGACATAGCGCGCCAGGGGGGCGAAGAGGAGGACGACCAGGGCGACCGTCGNNACAATCCCGAGGCCCTGGTCGAGGCCCCGGCCTGGTAGTTGATCGCGGAGCGGGTCAGCGACCCTGACCCCGGCAGGCATTGGAAGAAGCCGCCGACCAGGTTGGCCAGCCCCTCGGCCGCGCACTGCCGGTTATAATCGAGCTTCTGCCCGGTATGGTGCGCGATCGATTTGGCGATCGCCAGCGCCTCCAGCAGGCCGAGGAAGGCGATCGCCAGCGCGCTGTCGCCGAGGTCCTTGATCCAGGCGAAATGGATCTCCGGGATGTGCGGCAGCGGCAGGCTCGCCGGCACGCTGCCGACGATGGCGATCAGGGTCTTCCCGGAGCCATCGGGCAGGGACCAGCTGAGGAATCCGGCAAAGGCGGAGATGATGATGAGGGTCGCCAGCATGTCCAGCTGGGGCAGGCGGTAGCGGCGGACCAGGGCGCGCAGGAGCACGACCAGGACGATGCTGCCGAGCGCGATCCCCGCCGCCCGCAGGTTGACGGGGCCGCCCTGGGTCAGCGTGTTCCATATGCGCTCCAGGACATGCTGATGCCCGGTGCCCTTGTCGCGCAGCCCGAGCAGGTTGCCGATCTGGGTGAGGGCGACCAGGCTGCCGGCACCCGCCATGAAGCCGATCACCACCGATTCCGAGATGTAGCGGGTCAGATCCCCGAGGCGGAAGACCGCGACCAGGATCTGCAGGATGCCGACCATGATGGCGAGCAGGAAGGTCGCCTGGTAGGCGTCGAGGCGGGCATCCGGATCAAAGTAGGCCAGCGCGCTGAAGACCACCAGCGAGATGGCGTTGGTCGGCCCATTGATCAGGTGCGACGAGGAGCCGAATACCGAGGCGACGAAAGTCACCACGATCGCCGAATAGAGGCCGAAGCGGGGGTCGACGCCGGCGATCAGCGCATAGGCCATGGCCTGCGGCAGCGAGATCGCCGCCACCGTGATGCCGGCGAGGAGATCCCGGCGCGCTGTGAGGAGGCTGTACGCCATCGTCCGATCCCGTCAGTTCCCTGCGCTGCCGGCCTGCGCCGCACGCGCGGCATCGACGGCGATGTCATAGAGGCCGTTGTCGGAGAAGAACCGCCGCTGCACCTCGGTCCAATCGCGCCCGAGCAGCGTGATGGGGAAGAGCTGGATGTCGGGCAGGGCATCATGGTGGCGCTGCAGGATCACCGGGTTCTCCGGGCGGTATCCGTAAGCCGCGATGATCTCCTGGGCGGCATCGCTGAAGAGGAAGCGCAGGTAGGCCTCGGCCTGCGCCGCGGTCTGGTGGCGCCGCACATTGGCATCGACCCAAGCGACCGCCGGCTCGGCGCGGATGCTGAGCGGCGGGTAGACCACCTCGAGCTTGCCGGCGGATTCCGCCGCCTCGCGCAGGGCCTCGTTCTCCCAGGTGAGGTGGACATCGCCGATATCGTTGAGGGCGAACGAGTTCGACGCATCGCGTGCCCCCTCTCCCAGCACCACCACGTGCTCGACCAGGTCCACCAGGAAGGCGGCGGCGGCGGCATCATCCCCGCCACGCTGGATCACCGATCCCCACGCCGCGATGATGCTGAGCTTGCCATTGCCCGAGGTCGCCGGGTTCGGGGTGACGACGGCGACGCCAGGGCCGGTCAGGTCGGCCCAATCGTGGATGCGCTTGGGGTTGCCGTGGCGGACGACGAAGATGATGGTGGAGGAGTACGGGCTGGAATGGTTGGGCAGCCGCTCCGCCCAGCCATCGGCGATCAGGCCGCGCTTGTGCAGGGTCTCGATATCGGATGGCAAGGCGAGGGTGACGACATCGGCCTCGAGCTGCCCGCTGGCGACATCGCGCGCCTGGCGCGATGAACCGCCATGCGCTTGCTTGATCGCGGGGGCCTGCCCCGATCCCGCGGGGAATTCCCCGGCATAGCGCCGATTGAGGTCGCGGTACAGCTCGCGGGTCGGATCGTAGGAGGCGTTGAGCAGGCGCGTCCCGGCCGTGCTTTCCAGATTGCCGCCGATCACCAACGCGATCGCAGCGCCAACCGCAGCGAGTGCCGTCATATTCAGCCATGGCGTCGGCATGGTGCTTCCCCTTCCTCCGCTCCTCCAGCCGATCGGGCGCAAAGGGCCGGGGGGCGGCGCACGTTATCCATATAATTCCCATTTGATCAATAGATTTCAAAGACGCCGTCATTCCATCTTTCCCGTGCGCATCCCGCAGCGCCGCTGCTCCCCTGCTGCTCCTGAGCCGGATGAGCCCAGCGCGGCGCGGCGCGCGACGACTGATGGCCATCGCCAGCTGCCGCTTCCGGCAGCCTTGCGGGGTGAGCGACGGGCTGGCTAGGACCGGCCGGCCGGCCCCGGCATCAGGCGTTCCAGGATATCGACGACGCCGGTGGCGACCTCGAATGGCGAGACGTAATCCGCCAGCGTGCGCAGACCGTCATCGGCATTGGCGGGGCAGGCGAAGAAGGCCACCCGCTCGCGGATCGCCGCATCGCCCATGGTGTCCCCGATCCCGGCCAAGCGCTCGCGGGCGAAGCCCTTGGCCGCGATCAGCTGGCCGATGCCGGTGGCTTTGGAGATATGGACGAGATCGCAATTGATGTAGTACCACGACATCGAGACGCGCAGCGGGAAGCCTTCGGCGTGGCAGTGGCCCCGGATCTCGTCGAGGCGGGCGACGAGCCAGTGGTGGTCGGCATGGTAGAGCGAGACGGAGGCGGTCTTGCCAGGCTGGATCGCCGCGCCGGCGCCGGCATAGCGATGGCGCATCCAGCTGGTGATGTTCGCCACCGCCTCGAGATCGCGGGCCCCGATGCCGGGGTCGATGCGATAGGCGTTGGTGGTCGGGTCATAGAGCCACACGCCGTTCTCGGCGATGCAGGGTACGCCGATGCCGAGGAAGCGGCTCATGGCTTCCACGAAAGGCTGCGGCCGTCCGGAGCACAGCGTAAGCTCCGGCCGGTCGCCCGCTGCGCGCGCCTGCCGATTGTAGCGGGCGATGCGCTCGAGGGCCTCGCGATCGAACGCCTCGGTCCCCTCTGGCGTCAGGCAGCCATCGATGTCGCAGATCACCAGGTCGTATGGACGAGGAGATGCCATCCCAGGAGGGTGTCGACGGTGAACGATCCGCAAGCTCCCGGCGGTGGCGGTGCGGCAGCAGCCCGCCAGGGGTCGCCGGCTATCCTAGCAAGCACGGAAACCAGCACGGAGGCTCCATCCCGGTGGCTCAGGCGGGCACGGTTTCGATCTGCGCTGACGCATCCGGGATGGGGCGATGCGGCTGTTGCATGGGCAGCATTCCGGGTTGGCCCGCTGCTGCCTGGACGACGCAGCGGCCCGCCAGGGCATGAGCATTCCCCAGGAGTCGTTGGAATGGGGTTCGCTCTGCGCCTCGACGTCCCCCCTCTTTCGGCCAAGCCGCCCCGGCGGCGACCGGCATCACTCCTGTTCCCAGGATCCCACCATGTCCATCGCCGCCTTCCGCCTGGAATTCGAACGCCACGTCACCATCCTCGAGCAGGCCGTCGCCCAGCTCTCGCAGGAGCAGCTCCTGCGCCAGCCCTATCCGGGTGGGACGACGGTCACCGGCCTGGTTACCCACATCTCCTCGTTCCTGACCGCCCGCTTCTCCGATATCCTGGTGGTCGACACCAACGACCGGCCCTGGCGCAACCACCAGGCCGACCTCGCCAGCACCAAGCCGGCGGCGATCGTCACCGCCGAGTGGAACGTCGCCCTGGCGGTGGTGCGCAGCACGCTCGCCGGCCTGCGCGATAGCGATCTCAACGCCCCGATCCGCCTCGGCGACCAGCGCATCACCCTGGAGGAGGGATTGAGCCGCTTCGGCACCCATTTCTCCTACCATACCGGCCAGGTCGTCATCTCCGCCCGGGCTCTGCTCGGAACCGCCTGGAAGCAGCTGCAGAACAAGCCGTTGCGCCAGCCGCTCGAGTTCCAGCTGGTGAGCGGCGCGCAGGGCCCGATCACCGCCGCCATCGCCACGCCGAGCGGTGCGGGACCCCATCCGGCGGTGATCATCGGCCAGGAAGGGCTGGGCGTCACCGGCCACCTCCTCGGGCTCGCCCACCGCTTCGCGGCCGCCGGCTATCTGGCCATCATCCCGGATCTCTACAGCCGCGATCAGGCCCGCCGCCAGCTGCATGAATCCGAAGTTGTGGCCTACCTGCCGCTCGCGCGCCAAGCCGACCCCCAGGCGGCGATCGCCGCCCTTCCTGCCGATAAGCAGGCAGCAGCGGGCCGCGTGGTCGCCTGGTTCAATGGCCGCAACAGCAGCGCCTACCAGGGCGATGTCGCGGCCACCCTGGCCTGGGCCCAGCGCCTGCCGCAGGTGCGCGCGCAGCATGTCGGCGCCATCGGCTTCAGCTTCGGTGGCGGCCTGGTCTCCCAGCTCGCCGCCTCCGGTGCGCCCTTGGCAGCCGGCGTCGTCGTCTATGGCCAGCTGCCCACGGTCGAGCAGCTGGCGGGTGTGCGCTCGCCCCTGCTCGGCCATTTCGCCGGCGAGGACCCCGCGATCAATGGCGCCATCCCGGCCGTCGCCGCAGCATTGAGCGCCAGCAAGCGCGAGTTCACCCACACCATCCATGCGGGCACCAAGCACGGCTTCTTCAACGAGACCCGCAGCGTCTACGATGCTGCGGCCAGCGACAAGGTCTGGCAGAGCGTGCTCGGCTTCTTCGGCCGCCACCTCCAGACCGCAGCGGCTCGCGCCTCGGGCTGAACGGATCACTCCGCGACGTTCCCGGCGCTTCGGCGCCGGATATGGCACGGCCACCCGCACTCCCCTGAGGATGCTGCGGGTGGCCGCGGGCATTTTCAGCCCTGCCCCGGGACCCGCACCCACACCCACACCTTAGCCATCGCTGCCGGGTTCGAAGAACATGGTTGGCGCCGGGTCCTGGATGCCCATGGCATCGATCCAGCGCGTCAGATCGCCGGCCAGGCGCCTCCTGGCGCCGAGCGGCATGCGCGCCAGACCGGCGATGAACCGTTCCTGGATGACATCGGGGCTGCGCCGGGCATGCGCAAGGCCCTTGGCGGTGGCCTTGAGCAGGATGCGGCGTCCGTCATCCGCGCAGCGGGTGTGCCTGACCAGGCCCGCGGCCTCCAGCCGGCCGACGACCGCCGAGACCGAGCTCTGGTGGGTCAAGGTGCGCGCCGCCAGCTCATTGATGCTCAGCCCCGGGCTGCGTGCGAGGATGCGCAGGACGAATACCTGTGCCGTGCCCAGGCCGGTGGCGCGTTCGCTGGTCATGGAGAACGAACGCAGTTCGCGCACTAGGATGCGCAGGCAATCGAGGATGCGGCGGTCCTCCTTCGCTGGCGGGGAAAAGGCTTTTCTCGGCATGCCTGGTCCAGGGTATGGCGAGCAGCTGCCGTACAATACCGCGGAGCGCCAGCCTGCAGCTGACAGCGATGGCCACGGGCGGTCCTGGGCCGCGCGCCAGGCTTGGCGCAGGCCATGGGCAGGGCTGGCGCGGGGCACATGCGCTCCCCGCGCTCAGCGCGATGAAGCGCGCGCCGTACCCGGAAAGGAAGGGCTACTCCGCCGGGCACGGATCCGGGGCGGCCCCATCATATATTGGATCCAATGCAATTTGCGTGATCACGGCGTACGCTGGCCGCCGGCACAACGATGAGGCGTCCTGGCGATGGGACCGATGCGGTGGCCATCCAGCGGCGCGCCGTGGACAGTATATTGGATCCAATGCAATCGTCATGCCACGGGGAATATATGTGATCCAATGTAATTGAGTTGTCCGGGTGACACCCTGCCAACTTCCGCTGTTGACCAGCCAGCTGCGGTCGCGCCCGATGCCTGCGGCAAGCGGGCGCTCGTTGGCATGCGGCATGCGATGGACTGATCGCGAACCATCCACCACCACCATCCCTCCATGAGGTTCACCATGCTGCACCCACCGCCTCCCTTCCCGCTGATCGCCCTCCTCGCCCTGGTCGCGAGCTCGGCGCTGGCCGCTGACCACCCCTCCGTGATCCGGCTCGGCGTTCCCGGCGTCGCCCAGGATGGCTACTCGCCGATCGTCAGCGGAGTGGTCGGCACGGTCGCTGGCAAGGGCCTGATCGAGGAGGAGTTCAGCCGGGATGGCATCAAGATCGAATGGTCCTTCTTCAAGGGTGCTGGACCGGCGCTCAACGAGGCGCTGGCCAACGGTTTCCTCGATTTCGGCGTCGGCCTGGGCGATCTTCCCGCCACTGTCCACCGCGCCACCGGGCTGAAGACCCAGATCCTGCTCGGCACCTCGCGCCTGAACGTCAATTACCTGGTGGTGCCCGCGGATTCCCCGGCCCATTCGCTTGCCGACCTCAAGGGCAAGCACATCGCGGTGTTCAAGGGCACCGCGACCCAGCTGACCTTCAACCGCATCCTCCAGAGCGAGGGCTTCACCGAGAAGGATTTCAAGGTCATCAACCTCGATTCCGCCACCTCCCGCAATGCCATCGCCACCAGGGACGTGGATGCCTACCTCGCCAGCCAGGATGCCTTCGCCCTGGTGGCGCGCGGCATCGCCCGGATCATCTACACCACCAGGGGGCGCAATCCGACCCTGGAGTCGACGGCGGCGCTGCTGGTGACCGATGACTTCGAGCAGGCCTACCCGGCCCTGGTCCAGCGCCTGGTCGACGTCATCGTCAAGGAAGCGGCGTGGAGCTCTACCGAATCCAATCGCCTCGACATCCTGAAGTGGTGGGCCAAATCCGGGCTGCCCTACAACTTCTTCCGCGAGGACCTTGGCGCCGATCCACTCGCCTACCGCAATGACCCCCTGCTCGATGCCTTCTTCGTCCAGCACTACCTCGATGCCCGCGACCAGTCCAGGAACTTCAAGCTCATCCGCAGCGATTTCGCGGTCGAGCCATGGATCAACCGCACCTACCTGGATCACGCGATCAAGGCGCAGGCCCTGGAGGGCTTCTGGCCGGAGTTCGATGGCAAAGGCAACCTGGTCAAGCCCGGCAGGCAGGAGCTCGAGGCGAGGAACCAGCCGCCCAGGTGATCCGACCGGAAGCGATGGTCAGGCCAGCTCAGGGCTCGCCTGCCCTGCGCACCTGGTCCGCGCGCCCTCCGGCGCGCGGACTGTCCTGTCCGTCATGGACGAGAGCGAAGGCGGCGAAGACCTCGCGACGGATGGCCAGGTACGCGCTGCCGGTGCGATCGCATGGCCGGGGCAGCCGGATCGCGAGATCGCGGATGATGCGCCCCGAATCCGCGCTCATCATCACCACGCGGTCGCCGAGATAGACCGCCTCATCGATGTCATGGGTCACGAAGACCACGGTCATGCGCCGATCCTCGGCGATGCGCCGCACCTCATCCTGGAGGCGGTAGCGGGTGAAGGCATCCAGCGCACCGAACGGCTCGTCCATCAGCAGGACCTCGGGCTCTACCACCAGCGCACGCGCCAGGGCGACGCGCTGGCGCTGACCGCCGGAGAGCTGATGCGGATGCTGCTGCGCGGAGGCTGAAAGCCCGACCAGCGCCAGCGCGGCATGGGCGCGCTCGGCGGCGAGGGCGCCACGCACGCCGCGCGCCTCGAGGGCGAAGAGGACATTGCCGAGGGCGCTGCGCCAGGGGAACAGCCCGTAGTCCTGCGGTATGACCTGACGCCGCGGATCCGGGCGTGAGACCTCCAGCGCATCGATCGTGATGCTGCCCGCATCCGGCCGGTCGAATCCCGCCAGCAGGTGGAGCAGCGTCGACTTGCCGCAGCCGCTCGGCCCGAGCAGGCAGAGGAATTCGCCCTCGCCGATGGCCAGATCGATGCCGGAGAGGACGGCGCGCCGGCTGCCATCCGGTCGCGGGTAGATGCGGGTCACCCCGCTCAGGACGATGGCGCTCATGCCTGCCCCCAGGCTGCCCGCAGCCGGCGTTCGCCCATGCCGATCAGGCGGTCGAGGACCAGGCCGAGGATGCCGATGACCAGCATCCCGGCGATGATGAGATCGGTGCGCAGGAAATTGCGGGAATCTACGATCAGGAAGCCGAGCCCCGATTGCGCGCCCAGCATCTCGCCGGCGACGAGGTGGATCCAGGCGGTGCCCAGGGCGATGCGCAGCCCGACCACGATGGTGGGGAAGGCCGCCGGCAGGACCACGGCCCGTGCCGTCAGCAGGCGCGATGCGCCGAGATTCGCGGCGATGCGCAGGTAGCTTACCGGCACCGAGCGGACGGCGCTGACGGTCGCGAGCAGGACCGGGAAGAACGCCGCCAGGGTGATGATGAAGATGGCCGGGGCGTTGCCGATGCCGAACCACAGCACGGCGAGCGGGAACCAGGCGATGGGGGAGATCGGACGCAGCAGCTGGATCAGCGGATCGGCCGCGACCAGGCTGCGGCGCGACCAGCCGAGCAGCAGGCCCAACGGCAACGCGAGCATCACCGCCAGGGCGTACCCGCCGGCGAAGCGCAGCAGGCTTATCCCGCTATTGCGCCACAGCTTGCCGTTAGCGGCCATCTCGCGCAGTGCTTCTGCGACGGCTCCGGGCCCAGGCAGCTGCTCCGCATCGTAGCGTAGCGACAGCAGCCACCAGCCGGCGATGAAGGCGACCACGCCCGTGCTCGCCAGCAGTACACGACGCATGCTCATCGCCATCACTTCACGATCTGGTAGGCCTTCTCGGCAAAGCGCGGTTCGAGGTAGGCGGCGAGATCGACAGGGCCCTTGAGCAGACCGAGGGCGATGAGCGCGTCCTGGGTTACGGCGAAATCGGGCAGCTCGGGCGTCAGCTTGGCATAGGTGACGCGGCCCTTGGGCTCGGTCAGCACATGCAGGATGACCTCCGGCTTCTGCCCGAGGAACTGGGCCGATGCCGCCGCCGCGGCTCCCGGATCGGCGCTGATCGAGGCGGCTGCCTGGACCAGGGCGGTGACCACCTCCTGCACCGCTTCCGGGGCGCGGTCGATGGCCTCCTGGCGCAGGTTCAGGACGCAGCAGATATGATCGGGCCAGATATCCTTCGACAGCGCCAGCACCCGCCCGACCTTCTGGATCTCGGCCTGGGCGCCGAACGGCTCGGCGACGATGAAGGCATCGATGCGGCCGGTCGCCAGGGCGGTGACCATCTCGGGCGGCGCCAGCTCGATGATATGGGTGTCCCCATCGACCTCGATGTGCTGGGCGGCAAGCATCCGCTGCAGCAGGATGTTGTGGGTCGAGAAGCGGCTCGGGATGGCTATCGTCCTCCCCTTCAGGTCGGCCAAGGTGTGGATGGGCCCATCGATCTTGACCGTTATCACCGAGCCGTTGCGGTGCCCGAGCAGCACGGCGCGCAGCGGCACCCCCTTCTGCCTCAGGGTCAGGGCGATGGGGGCGAGGACAAAGGCGCCGTCGATAGCCCCTCCCTTGAGCGCCTCCGCGAGCTCAGGCCAGGAGCCGAACTTCACCACGCTGAAATTCGCGCGGCTGAAGGTGCCCTGCTGCTGGGCGATGACGGTGAGGTGGTCGGTGATGGGGAGATAGCCGAGCGTCAGCGGCTGCTGGTCGGCACCCGCGAGGCGGACCAGCGATGAGAGCGCGAGCGCGCTGAGCAGGATCCACGAGCTTCGACGTGAACGCATGAGAACTCCTTGGCAGCGCCTTGCGATGGGGGGGAATGGCAGGTGCGCTGCTGCAGCGCAGGTCAATCGTGCGGTGCATGAGATCGCGTGCCGGCGTCGGCGCATGGCATGGCACCGTCGTCATGGACGACCTGCAACCTTGCCTGCCTGCGGCCTGGTCGCGCACAGCTGATCCTTGAGCTGCACCACGGTCGGCGTCAGCGCCGGCAGGAAGGCGGCCTCACGCACCCGTCTGGCGGTACCGCTGTGGCTCATGAAGCCGCTCCCGCCCATCGCTTCGACTTCGAGGCGGACGGCATCGCCGGCGAGGCGGACCAGGTCGATGCGCAGCTGGACCAGGCGACGCAGCTGACGCGGTCCGCCGCTGCCGGCTCCTTCGCAGAGCTCGGCAATGCGCGTCCAGGACCGCCTCAGGAGCCGGGAAAGCGCTGCGGTGCGGTCCGCCAGCACCCGTTTGCTGATCGGATTCGCGGCTTCCAGCTCCGCGTGCGCCCGTTCCGCAAGACCGAGCGCAAGACCGCATTGCAGGAGCAGGAACCCCGGTCGGACAGCCGCCAGGAAGCCGCGTCCGTCCTCGCTGAGGACCCAACGACGATCGAGCGTCACAGCACGCAGCTCCAGCGGTGCCGTCGCCGTGCCGAGCAGCCCGCACAACGGCAGGTCGGGCCTGCGCAGGACCCCGGCGGCGGTGGACGGGACCAGTACAACCGTGCAGTGCTCGCCATTGCTGCCGACGATGGCCACGACGAAGCGTCCGGGCTGGAGATTGGAGATCCAGGGCAGGCTGCCCTCGAGGTGGACCTCATCGCCCTGCAGGGCCGCGGTCGTGCGCAGCGGCTCGAAGCCCGCGAGGTGCTTCATGGCGTTGGACAGTCCGGTGGCCCCGGCGAGCGAACCGTCGAGCAGGCGTGGCAGCAGCTCGCGACCGGCCAGGCAGCCCTGGGATTCGACAATGTAGTGGATGCAGCTGCGCTGACACCAGGCGGCGAAGCCGACAGCCAGGCTCTCGGACGCGAGTCCTGCCATCATGCGGACCGCATGGATGAAGGGGGCGCCATCCCCGCCCAGCTCGTGGGCTACGCCGATGCGGTAGAGTCCTCTGCCCGCCAGCTGCGGATGCAGCTCGGCGACGGTGCTGGTCCCATCGTCCAGCCCCGCCACCAGCGCTGGTTCGATGACGGTGCTGATCGTCGATGCCCCGCGGCCAGCGGTGACCATGGTCACTGCGTGCCGGCAGAGCGGATCTGGTTCAGCTGGTCGATGGGGGCGCCGACGACGGAGCGTGCACGGCGGATGGCGGCCTCGTCGGGACCATCATAGAGGCACAGGCACTTGCTGAGATCCTCGCACACGTAGGTGCGCTCGAAGCTCACTTCCGGCACCTTCTCATAGAGTGGGGTCTTCTCGGCCTTGCGCTTGAGATAGGCCTCCATGGTCAGCCCCGACGGCAGGTTCCATTCGACGAGGAAATTGGCCTTGGCGCGCTTCGCCTTGATGGTGGCGAGGTCCTGACCGATCAGCCGCACCTCCTTGGTCAGCACCGGTGCCAGCCCCCCAGCGGAGATGACCGCGTCGGCCACCGCCCGATCAGCGGCCTCCACGATCAGGTACAGGCGGCGCCGGTCGGCGGTGGCCTGGGCTTCGATGAGCGTTGCCTTGCGGGCAGCGGCGGCAGCGGAAACCGCGGAAACCGCGCGATTGATGGCGGCCTCGTCGCCTCCGGTCGGGACCTCGAACAGGAAAAGGGGCATCACGAGCCTTTCATGAGGAAATCAGGGCGCATGCGCAGGCATGACGCGGCGGAATCCGGATCAGCGATGCCGATGGGCACCCCAGCGTCCATCGCTGATCCGAGCGGCGGAACACGGACGATGGCTCGCCCGGGTTGCAACGAAGGGAGGCCAGGGCATCCCCGCGGATACCGAAATTGGACAACGGCCTATTGTATATGAAATCTATAGAATTATATCCATTATACAAGCCCATTCACCATGGCCCGGGGCGGCTGCCCGCGTACTGGAGCGCAAGCACCATGACCGATTCTCCCGCTGCGCGTCCGAGGACTGCACTGCTCGCGGCGATTGCCGCCAGCGCCCTGGCCGCCATCGGCATCGCCGCCTGGTTCGGGCGCTCCGCGCGGAGCGATTCGGACAAGAGCCCAGCCGCAGGGCCCCCATCAGCGGCTGTAGCAGCGGGTGCCGATTCCCTGCGCATCGGCTACAGCCACCTGAGCATCAGCCTGCCCGTCTTCGTGGCGCAGGAGCAGGGGCTGTTCGCGAAGCACGGGATCGCCGCCCAGCTCGAACGCTATGAGGATGGTCAGCTCGTCGGCCAGGCCCTGGTCGAGGGCAAGATCGATGTCGGCGGCTACCTCGCCACTCCGATCAGCTTCAATGGCATCCAGCGCACCGGCCGCCAGCTGTACTTCGTCACCACCCAGCTGGAGGACCAGAAGCATCCGGTCAGCTACCTGCTGCGCAGGAAGACTCCGGCGGGCCAGCAGCCGGTCATCAAGGTCATCGCCGACCTCAAGGACAAGAAGATCGGCATCTTCCCCACCCTGACCTATAAGCGCGGCATAGAGACCATCCTCAAGATCAATGGCATTAATCCCGATGAGGTGACCATCCAGCAGGTCGAGGCCCAGCTGCAGCCCCAGCTGCTGGCGAGCGGGGCCGTGGATGCGCTCTATACGGTCACCCCCCCGGGCATCGCCGCGATCGGTACCGGGGCCGGCGAGATCCTCGCCAGCGGCGAGCTGGCTCCCGCCATCTTCGGCGAGCCGTGCCCCTTCGCCCAGTTCCTCATCGCCAAGTCCTGGGCCGACGCCCACGCCGACGAGGCCAGGCGCCTGGTGAAGGCGCTCGACGAAGCGATCCTATTCATCAATGCCCATCCGTCCGAAGCCAAGGAGCTCTACCGCATCTACCTCAGCGAAGTGCACCACCAATTCATTCCGCTCTATCCCGATCCACTCTACCTGACGTCAGCGGAAAACCGCGACGAATACTACGTCCGGATCGCCGCCAAGTACCTACAGCTCGGTGTCATCACCAAGCCGTTCGATGTCACCGGCCTCATCTACCACGGGGATCCCGTCGCTGCGGTGCCGGTACCGGCGGCCGCACCGGGAAAGTAGCGCCCGTGTCCGCCTCGGCTCCCATCATCCCCGCTTCCGCAATGACCTCCCACCAGGACGCTCAGGCCCAGATCCCGGCGACCGCGCCCGTGGATGGTCCGGCAGCGGCCCAGACCTTCCGCGCCACCGGCATCAGCTTCTCCTATGCGACCGGGGCCGGCACCTTCGCCGTCTTCCGCGATGTCAGCCTGGCGGTGCCGCGCGGCAAGACGCTCGCCTTGTTCGGTCCCAACGGCACCGGGAAATCGACCCTCATGCGTTGCTTGGCCGGTGCGCGGGTCGACAGCGGCCGCATCGAGGCACCGCTCATCGGGTCTTCCCGGCCGCGCATCGGCTATATCCCGCAGAATTACGTGCGCTCGTTCTTCCCCTGGGCGACCCTCGAGACCAACATCCTCATCAACCTGCCCGATCCCGTCGCGGGGTGGCGGGCGAACAAGGCCGCCATCCGCGATGCCCACGACGCCCTGCGCCTGGACCTCGATCTGCATCGCCGGCCCGGCCAATGCAGCGGCGGCATGCTGCAGCAGGCGGCCCTGATCCGTGCCCTGGCGCGCAGGCCGGATCTCCTGATCGCCGACGAGCCGTTCTCGGCCTTGGATTTCGATGTCGCCAGCCGGGTGCGGGACGGCTTCTCCCAGGCGATCAGGGACTTCAAGATCTGCGCCGTCGCCACCCTGCATGACCTCCAGGACATCATCGAGGTCTGCGACCTCGTCCTCGCCATCCCGGGACGTCCCTATACCACCAATCCCACCCTCGCCAGCCATGCCCAGGCGCGGCTGTTCGAGAATCCGGAGCGCAAGAGGCGGAGCCAGCACGGAGATGGGCCGGGCGAATCGCCCTTCATCCGCGCCGTCAGCAAGGCGCTCGGGGTCGAGCTGCCATGATGCGCTTCTTGCGCAGCCACCCCTATGCCGTGACCACCATCGTGCTGCTGGCGGGTTGGTATCTGATCACACGGGGCGGCCTGGTCGGCAAATCGCTGCTCGCCAGTCCATCGGAGGTCGTGGCCGTCCTGGCTGACGGCTTCCATCCCACGGGGCAGGCCAAGGCCGTCTACCATCACGCCTGGGATACCGCATGCCGCGGTCTGGCAGGGTGGGGCATCGCCCTGGGGCTCGGCTCGCTCGCCGGGCTGGTGATGGGCATGAGCTCCATCATCTATCGCGCCTGCGAGCCGCTGGTGGAATTCGCACGCGCCATCCCCCCGATCATGGCCTTCCCGCTGCTGCTGGTGGCATGCGACTTCGGGCCAGCCTCCTATGTCTGGACCATCGCCATCGGCTGCCTTCCGATCATGCTGCTCTCGGTATCGCGTGGCATCCAGCATATGGATCATGCGCGTCTCGACCTCCTGGACATGCATGGCGCCTCCCGACCGTTGCGCATCGCGATCTCCGTCATCGAGATCCTGCCTGCGACCCTCTTCGGGGCCCGTCTGACCTTCTCCATCAGCCTGATCGTCACCGTCGTCACCGAGATGGTCTTCACGCCGCGCTCCGGATTCGCGCTGGGCGCGCTCGCCAAGGATGCCCAGATCAGCTTCGACACGCCGACCTTCTATGCCTGCATCCTCATTCTCGGCTCCTATGGCTATGCGGCGAACGCCCTCATCCGCCACTGCGAATGGCGCCTCTCCGGAGAGGCGCGCCGCGCCTCCTGATCCCCCCTCTTCGTCCGACCTTCCCGAAACCAGGAACCTCCATGACGCCTCCGCCAGCTGTCGACCAGAATGCCATCCGCCGCCGTGGGGTCGGGCTGCGGGCCTGGAATCGCGAGAAGGCCTTCCCCGGCTACACGCTCTTCGCGCCGATCACCGGCAGCGGGCAGGTCTACCTGATCGACCTCGATGGCACCGTGGTGCATCAGTGGAACCTCCCCTATCCGCCGGGAGCGTACGGATACCTGCTGCCCAACGGCAACCTCCTCTACAATGGCAAGACCGCCGACAACATCAGCGAGGTGCCGTGGTGGTTCAAGGGCGGAGCGATCATTGAGGTCGAACCCGCAGGGCGGATCGTGTGGGAATTCCGCCATCCCACCCACCATCATGACGGCAGGCGGCTGAAGAACGGCAATACCCTGGTGCTGGCGCTCGAGACCATCCCCGCCCAGCTGGCGGCGCGGATCAAGGGCGGCATCCCTGGAAGCGAATGGCGGGGTGGCCGCATACTCGCCGATGTCATCCATGAGGTCGATCGCTCCGGCACCATCGTCTGGTCATGGAGCTCCTACCAGCACCTGGACCCCGCAGTGGACATCATCACCCATAATGACCGCCGCGAGGAGTGGACGCATGCCAACACGGTCAGCGAGCTCGCCGATGGCAACGTCATGGTCAGCTTGCGCAACCTCTCGACCGTGGTCATCGTCGAGCGCACGAGCGGGAAGATCGTCTGGAAGCTCGGCCCCGACGTGCTCTCGCACCAGCACTTCCCCCATGAGCTGGAGAATGGGAACATCCTGGTCTTCGACAACGGCACGGCGCGATCCACAGCGGCCCTGAATTTCTCCCGCGTCCTGGAGATCTCGCGGGCGACCAAGCAGATCGTCTGGCAGTATGCCGACACCCCGCCCCAGAATTTCTACAGTCCCTACATCTCGGGCGCCCAGCGCCTGCCCAATGGCAACACCCTGATCACCGAAGGCAACTATGGCAGGCTGTTCGAGGTGACACGGGATGGGGAGATCGTGTGGGAATTCGTCAATCCGCATTTCGGCAGGCAGCAGCTGACCACTGACCCCTCGCCGGCAGTCCAGGGCGAGCAGAACTCGGTCTTCCGCTCCTTCCGCTATGCGCGCAGCGCCATTCCCTGGCTCTAGGACAAGGTGGCTGGCGCAAGTGCCAGGCGGGGACCACGCCGATGCGCCCCCTCATTCATCCTTGGGGGCGGCGCCCTGGGGGAACAGCACGTCGGTGAAGCCGAAATGTGCGAAATCGCGGATCCGCGAGGGGTAGAGACGGCCGATGAGGTGATCGCATTCGTGTTGCACCACCCGGGCGTGGAAAGCGGTCGCCCTGCGGTCGATGGGCGAGCCCTGGGGCGTGAAGCCATGGTAGCGGATGGCGGTCCAGCGCGGCACCATGCCGCGCAGGCCGGGGACCGATAGGCAGCCCTCCCAGCCCTCCTCTTCGCCATCGCCCAGCGGGATGATGATGGGATTGACCAGCACCGTGCGCTCCACCGGTGGAGCCTCCGGGTAGCGCTCGCTGCGCTCGAAACCGAACAGCACCACCTGCAGATCGATGCCGATCTGCGGTGCGGCGAGGCCGACGCCGCCGGCCGCGACCATGGTCTCCTCCATATCCACGATCAGCGCATCAAGCTCGGCGCAGGAAAATCGCTCCACCGGCTTGGCGATGCGCAGGAGCCGTTCATCGCCGAGGCGGAGGATCTCGCGCACCGCCATCGCCGCGCCCTCAGACCGCCTTGGCGGCAGCGTCTTCGCCGCGCCACAGGTTGGCGGAGCCGAGGCTGGCCAGCCCGGCGGCCTTGGCCTGGAGGAAGAGCTGGGTCTTGTAGCCGACCAGCTGCTTGACGATACCCTCGAACAAGGCTTCGGCGAGTGCGACATCCTTGCCCTGGTGGTTGATGACGCGCTTGGCGGCGAACTGGGCCTCCGAGAACGGCGCGAGCAGGCTTTCGACCGCCTGCTGCTGGGCGGCGAAGACGGCCGGGAAGCGCGCCAGATCGAGGTCCTTGACCTCCTCCTCGCGCTTCTCCCACACCGCCCAGGAGCCGGTCAGCAGGGCGCTGACCGCGCCTTCGGCGGTGACCGCCAGGTATTCGAGCAGCTCCTGCGTGCTGCGTTGGGCCGGGGTGAAGCGGAATGCCAGCTGGGCCGGCTGCAGCTTGGCGGTCAGGTGCGCGATGATGCGCAGCTCCTTGGCGATGGAGCTGGTAATGTCGGCTTTGGTGGGCATGAGATCTCGAACGGGGTGGGGGATGGCGGACGCACGATGCGGTGCAAGCCGCTCCGTGCCGAGTTGCGGGCATGCTGCGGTCATGCTATCGCGCCCGCGGGCCGGGCCAAGCCGCCGCATCCCCCGGGCAGGTGCGCCGGCCTGCCTCCTATCGGCAGGAATGCTGCCCGCGCCGCACCTTGCCGGCGATCTCAGGCAGACAAGGCCTGCTGCACCTCCAGCCAGTGCGTCTTGGCATCGACTTTCGGCCATACCCGCTTCAGCGTCCCGTCCGGCGCGATGAGGAAGCTCGCGCGCGTGGTCTTCGCGCTCTCGGCCGGGACGCCCTCGGGCAGCACGCCATAGGCCGTGGCCAGGGCGCGCGTGGGATCGACCACCAAGTCGAAGGGCAGCGAGAATTTCGCCTTGAAGGCGCGGTGCGACGCGGCGTCGTCGATGCTGGCGCCCAGGACCACCAACCCCGGCAGTTCCGCGGCATGATCGCGGAAATTGCAGGCCTCGATGGTGCAGCCCGGGGTGTCGTCCTTGGGGTAGAAATACAGCAGGACATGCTTGCCGCGCCATGCGCTCAGCGACAGCGGCGCCCCGTCCTGGGTTGTCAGGCCGGCGGGCCAGGGGGCGGGGGCGCCAACGAGGGGAAGGGGCATGCGGATACTCCGTGGATGGGGTGGGATAAGACCAGGCTACCGGGCGACAGCCACCCGCAAGCGCATGACCGGTCCGGCTCGGCTCGCTTCGCATGCGGGCAGCGGGACCACTGCGGCGCCATCGTAAGACATGCGGGCTCAGGGCCTCAGCTTCCCACCGCGGCCACGAGCAGCGGCACGGCCAGCGCAAGCAGGCGGATGAGCAGCGCCATGGTGGCGGAGGTCGGGGGGTCCTGGTCGGGGGCTTGCGGGCTGTCCCCGCTCCATGCCGCCTCATCCGGGGGCTGGAGCCATCGCCACCATCCATCACCGGCATGCGGAGCGGCGTGAGCGGGCGGCCGACCATCCGCATCCCTCCACGCGGGGCCCGGCTCTCCCGGGTTCATTGCGGTTTCCCATCGGCGCCATAGGCGGTCCAAAAAGTGGCCAGCCCCTGGCGTGCCAGCGCCTGCTGGAGGAAGCTGTGGTCGACCCAGGCATCGACATCGACCGCTGAGCGGATGTAGCCGAGCGCCTTGCTCGCCTCGGCGCCGCTCTTCAGGCTGGCGGCGAAGAAGCCGTCCAGCAGGGGCGACTGGCGCAGGGCGAGCGGCACGCCCTCATAGGCGCGCCGATAGGTGGACGAGAGCACCCCCGACTTGCTCCACAGGGTGAACAGCTCCTCCCGATGGTCCTCGTTCGAGTCATAGACCGCCTCGCGGACGAGCACATCGACCACGCGCTGGACGATCGCGGGGTGCGCCTGGGCGAATTCCTCGGCGACCAGGACGGTGCCCACCGCGGAGACTTCGGGCTTGCCGGTGGCAAGCGAATCGGCGTGGCTGTCGAAGATCACGCGGACTATGCCACGATCCTGCAATTCGTAGAGGTTGTAGCTGCCCCACAGGCCATCGATCTCGCCGCTGGTCAGGGCGGCGAGGCTGGCGACGGTATCGAGGTTGACGATGCGGAAGTCCTTTTCGGTCAGCCCGTGCTGCGCCAGGATGCGCGCCATCAGCAGCTGGGTGGCGGTGCCCTGGTGGATCGCCAGCTGCTTGCCCTTGAGGTCGTCCAGGCTGCGCGCCGTCGAGGACGCGGGTACCGCGACATAGACGCTCGCGCGCGAGCCGGTGGTCAGGATGAGGCGGGGCTNNGCCCTTGAAGAAGGTCCATTCGACCGTGATGCCATCCGGGGCGAATTCCTTCTCCAGCATCCCTTTGATGTGGACCGACGAGAGGAAGCTGCCGCCGGTCACCGGGCGGCCGCCGATGCCGACGGCTGGGATGCCGAAGCGGATCACCGACACGCTGTCCTCGGCGGATAGGCCGGCTACCAGCAGCATCGGCAGCAGGATCGCCACGAGCCGCATAATCGAGTCCTCCCCTGGTGATCAGGGGGAGGTGCCAGCATACCGTGTTCCAATGCCCCGCTGCCGATCCTGCCCAATCCGCTGCCGACCTGTTGCCAAGTCACCAGCAGCGCGACCTCCGGAGGCTGCACCGGCAACTACCGTCCGACCTCGCCGATGCGCCCTTCATTCGTGGTACAGGGCCACGCCATCGGCATCACCATCCCTTTCCTGGGTCAGTGACTGGCGGGTGAGCGTGGCGTGAGCAGGCACTGCGCGCACCGGAATATGCGCCGAAGGGGCTTGGTGCCGAGCAGTGCGCTGCGCCGGCGATGCGCCGATCCCCTGCCGGGTCGCGGTGACCCGCAGCTCGGCCTTGGGCGAAGGGCGGTGCGCAGCTGCAGGCGAGGAACGGCGCTCGCGCTCGCTGTCGTCGGCGAGCCGGAAGCGCGCGACGAGCTCCTGCAGGCGCTGGGCTTGCGCTGACAGCTCCTCGGCGCTGGCCGCCATCTCCTCGGCCGAAGCCGAGTTCTCTTCGGTGATTGCCGAAATGCCCTCGGCTCCCTTGCTCAGCTCCTTGGCGGTCACCGACTGCTGCTCGGTGCGGGCATTGATGCTCGCCATGCCCTCGCTGGTCTTAGTGACGCCATCGATGATAGCATGCAGGGATTTGCCCACCTCGTGCGAGAGGGCGGCGCCATCCGTCACCCGCTTTCCCGACTCATCGATCAGCTGCGCTATCTCCTGGGCAGCAGTGCTGCTGCGTTCCGCAAGCTTGCGCACCTCGTCCGCCACCACAGCGAAGCCCAGGCCATGCTCGCCGGCGCTGGCCGCCTCGATGGCGGCATTCAGGGCCAGGAGATTGGTCTGGTTGGCGATCTGGTTGATCACCCCGATGATCTTGGCGATCTGCGACGAGCTATCGTTGATCGCCTTCATGCCGTCAATGGAACGGTTGACCGTGGCGCTACCGGCCTCGGCGGTGGTACTGGTGCCCTTGGCGACCAGGTTCGCCTCGCCGGCCTTGGCCGCGACCTGCGCGATGCTCTTGGAAAGCTCTTGGACCGCAGCGCTGATCTCCTCGACCGAGCTGGCTTGGCTCTGGGCGCCGCTGCTGATGTTCTGCGCCGAAGCTGACAGCTCCTCTCCCGATGCCGCCGTCTGGTCCGCCGCTGCGCGGATCTCCGACATCACATCATGCAGGGTCGCGACGGTGGTGTTGAGGGCGGTGGCCATTTCACCGATCTCGTCCCTGCCTGAACCTGGGATGCGCACGGTCAGATCGCCACCGGCGACCTCCTTCATCGCTTCGGACATGCAGCGGATGGGACGTGAGATGCCGCGAGCTATCAGCCACGCGACCACCAGGCCGACGATCATCGCGGCCAGGGTCGCGGCGCTCAACAGCCACAGCGCACGGGCTGAAATCGCATCGGCGGTCAATCCCGCCTGCTTCGCCCCGATGTTATTGATCTCGATGATGCGATTGAGGGCATCATCGGCCCGGTGATAGGTATCGCGCATGGCGCCGCCCATCAGCATGGCATGCGCTTCCTCCTTCTGCTCGATGCCCATGAACCGCTGGGTGGCGTCCTGGTAGGCCTTCCAGTCCGCCAGGAACTGCTTGTAGATGGATTCCTCCTCCTGGGTTTGCGGCAGCGGATCGTAGATCTTCTGCCCGGCCGCGAAGATGGCCAAGGCGTCGATCATCATCTTCTTGCACTGCTCCTTCGTCGCAGAATCCCCAGCGGTCAGCGCGGAGAACTGCTGACGACGGTAGTTGCCGAATCCCAAGCGCATCTCCTCGATCGAGTAGACCGAGGGCATCCAGCGCTCCTTGATGATGGTGGTCTGGCCCGCGACCCGGCTCAGCTGGGCGATGGCGAACAGGCTCACTCCGACCAGCAGGGCGAGCACCAAGCCGAAACCGAGCAGGAGTTTGGTCTGGATGCGGGCATTGGCGAGGTTCATGGCTGGTCCTTGTTGGCGTGGTGGCGGCAATCGGAGGGCGGGTCCTGGCGATCGCTAGGCACGTTGTGTGCCAAGGTGCACTTCCGAATACAGCCTGTAGTGACAAGGGGTTGCGTAATCGGCCGAGGAATGAGCCCCACGAATTGTGACGATCATCCCAAGAGTTGTGGCCACGGACGCAGGCTCAGCCGCGCTGGCGATCTGTCGACGGATGTGCGGATCGTGGACCGGCAGGCCCGGATGAGATGAGCACGCTGATCGGCGCGATCGACAAGCAGGCTGGCATTCCCCATCTCGGGTTGGGGGCGTCATCGCCTGCCATCCCGCCCGAAACTGGCAATGGCCTGCCTGCATGCAATCCGGGGAAGCAGCCGCCGGGGATGAAGGACGCCTGGTCCGATCTCGGCCCGCCCTCAGGCAGGACAGGCGAGGCGGGTTGCTTCGAGGATCTCATCGGGCGTCAGCCGCCATGAGATGGCGGCGCGATTCTGCACCACTTGCTCGGGCGTGGAGGCGCCGGCGATGATGCTGGCCACCGTGGGCTGTGCGGCCAGCCAGGCGAAGGCGAGTTCGACCGGAGTATGGCCGAGCTCACGGGCGAAGGTCGACAGCCGCTCGGCAGCCTGCAGATCGCGGGCGGTCAGGTAGCGCTGGGCGAGTCCGGTGTTGCCTGCTAGGCGGCTGCCGGCCGGTGCCGCTTCGCCCACGCGGTATTTCCCGGTCAGCAGGCCATTGGCGAGCGGGAAATAGGGCAGCAAGCCGATGCCATAGGCGGACAGCGCCGGGATCAGCTCGCGTTCGGCGTCGCGGCGCAGCAGGCTGTATTCATCCTGGCTGCTGATGAAGCGTTCGAGCCCCAGCTCCCGGGCCACGTGCTGGGCCTGCACCACCTGCCAGGCAGGCAGGTTGGAGGCGCCGATGTAGCGCACCTTGCCGGCCCGGATGGCATCATCGAGCGCACGCAGCGTCTCGTCGATCGGCGTAGACGGGTCGGGACGATGCAGCTGGTAGAGATCGATCCACTCGGTCTTGAGCCGGCGCAGGCTGGCCTCGAGGGCCTGGATGATGTAGCGGCGCGACGCTCCGCGCAGGATGCCCGCATCATCGAGCGGAGTGGCGAATTTGGTCGCCAGCACGATGCGCCCGCGGCGCGCACCGAGGACCTCGCCCAGGATGGTCTCGGAACCACCGCGGTTGCCGTAGACATCCGCGGTGTCGAAAAGGGTGATGCCGGCCTCGATGGCCGCATCGATGACGCGCGCCGATGCCGCACGGTCCAGCCGGGTGCCGAAATTGTTGGTGCCCAGGCCGACCAGGGAGACGCGCAGGCCCGAGCGGCCGAGCTGGCGCACATCGCCTGCTCCCGGCACCGTGGTTTGACCAGCTGCATTGGCCGGTGCTCCGGATCGGTTCGCGGGTGGGTTGTGGGTGGGGGCGTGGGCGGTGCTCATGCGATCCTCTGCGAGGTGCTGTGCCTTCGGCGCGGCTGAGAAATCAGGGGATGAGCAGGATCTTGCCGCTGGTGGCACGGCTCTCGAGGGCGCGATGGGCGTCGGCCGCTTGCGCGAGCGGGAGGGTGCGATCGATGCGCACGCTCAGCTCCTGGGCCTGGATGCGGGCGAAGAGATCATCGGTGCGCGTGCGCAGCTCGGTGCGCGTCTGGGTGTAATCCTTGAGCGCCGGCCGGGTCAGGAACAGCGATCCTTTGGTGGCCAGCAGCAGGGGGTCGACCGCTCCGACACCACCGCTGGACTGGCCATACAAGGCCAGCAGGCCGCGGGGCGCCAGGCTGTCCAGGCTCCCGTCAAAGGTGGTCGCGCCCACCGAGTCATAGACCACGTCAACACCGCGCCCGCCGGTGATGCGTTTGGCCTCGGTCGGGAAGCCATCATAGAAGATCACCTCGTCGGCTCCCAGCGAGCGGATCAGCGCCGCCTTGGCCGCGGTCGAGGTGGTGGCCAGGACGCGGGCCCCGGCCCGCTTGGCCAGCTGCACCAGCAGCAGGCCCACGCCACCTCCGGCGGCGTGGATCAGCGCGGTATGCCCGGGCCGCAGCGGGAAAGTCGAGGTCGCGAGGTAATGCGCGGTCAGGCCCTGCAGCAGCACCGCCGCCGCCAGGCGCGGACCGATCACCTCCGGCACGGGTACCGCCTTGGCCGCGGGGACCACCACCTGGGTGGCATAGGAACCAGGCACCCCGTACCACGCGACCCGCTCCCCGACCCGCAGACTGGTCACCCCGGCGCCGACCTGTGCGATCACGCCGGCGCCTTCCTGCCCGAGCGGGATCGGTGAGGGCTGGGGGTAGAAGCCGATGCGGTGGTAGACATCGATGTAGTTGACGCCGATCGCCTCGGTGGTCACCAGGATCTCATCCGTTCCTGGTACCGGGGAGGCAAACGTTTCCGCCGAGAGGATGTCGGGCCCACCGGGCTTCAGCGGTCGAATGGCGATCATGGCGAACCTCGAAAGGAGACAGGGGCCGTGACGGCCGAGGGGCGGACGGGACACGGGGGCACGCAGGCCATGCCTCCTGGGCATGACAGCATGGTGCATGCCAGATCGTCGGAGATGGTCGTCCCCCTCATCCACGCCGTGGCAGGCGCCCAGCGCCGGAGCAGTCCGCACGCAGCAGGGACCCCGAATCGACGGTGCGATCCTCGTCTGCATGCCGAACATCGGACCTCCGTCGTCGTCGCGGCACACCATATCGCCGATGCTTCTCCGGTCCGCGGGGGCGCGGTGACCCTGTTGCCTGGCAGACAGGGACGCTGCCATGGTGTGGCCCAAGCAGCACGTTGCGGGTCAGCATGGCCCCGGAGCGCACAGGACCGGGCGGCATGGCATGTGCTTCCCCATGAGGCCCGCCACGACCCCCCGACCAGGGATTGCCACCATGTCCGTGCCTCGTCCCCGCCAGCTGACCCTGGGCGCGTTCCTTCCCGCCGCCGGTCATCATGTCGCGGCCTGGCGCCATCCCTCCGCCCAGGCCGATGGCGGAGGGAATCTCGCCCATTACATACGCCTCGCCCAGACCGCGGAGCGGGCCAAGCTCGATGCGGTGTTCCTCGCCGATGGCCTGGCGGTGAACATGACCCCGGGCGCGGCGGGCAAGACCGACTACGGCGGCAATGTCGAGCCGATCACGCTCTTCTCGGCGCTGTCGGCGGTCACCTCCCACGTCGGCTTCATCGCCACCGCCTCGACCACCTACGAGGATCCCTACCTGCTGGCGCGCAAATTCGCCTCCCTGGATCTGCTCAGCGGCGGCCGGGGAGGGTGGAATGTCGTCACCACCGGCCACAGCGAGGCGGCCGGGAATTTTGGGCTGGACGCCCATCCCGCGCACGCCGACCGCTATGAGCGCGCCAGCGAATTCCATGACGTGGTCATCGGACTGTGGGACTCCTGGGAGGATGACGCCTTTACCCGCGACAAGGCCACCGGCAGGTTCTACGACCCTGCCAAACTCCACCCGCTCAACCACCAGGGAACCCATTTCCGCGTCCGCGGACCGCTCAATGTGGCGCGTTCGCCCCAGGGGCGCCCGGTGATTGTCCAGGCCGGGTCGTCGCCGGCCGGCAAGGACTTCGCGGCCCGCACCGCGGAGGTCATCTTCACCGCCCAGCAGACTGAGGAGGACGCCCAGGCCTTCTACCGCGACGTCAAGGAGCGCCTGCCGCGCTACCACCGGCGCGCCGATGAGCTCAAGGTGATGCCCGGGATCTACCCGGTCATCGGCAGCTCCGAATCGGAAGCGATCGCCAAGTACCAGGAGCTGCAGGATCTCATCCTGCCTGAGGTCGGATTGTCGCTGCTCTCGACCCTGATCGGCGAATTCGACCTCTCGCGCTTCCCGGCCGACAGCCCGCTGCCCGAGCTGCCCGAGACCAACAACCTCAAGAGCCGGCAGACGCTGATGTACGAGATCGCGCGCAAGCGCCGCTTCACCATCCGCGACCTCTACCTGTGGGTGGCCGGGGCCCGCGGCCATTGGACCATCATCGGCACCGCCGGGCAGATCGCCGATCAGCTGCAATCGTGGTTCGAGCATGGCGCGGCCGATGGCTTCAACCTCATGCCACCGGTGCTGCCGACCGGACTGGACGATATCGTCGAGCACCTCGTCCCCGAGCTGCAGCGCCGCGGGCTGTTCCGCCGCGAATACGAGGGCTCGACGCTGCGCGACAACCTCGGCCTGGAGCGGCCGGTGAACAGGCACGCCGCCGCCCGCAGCTCCGCCGGGCGCCAGTCCGCCGTGACCGCGTGATCAGCACCGCCATCCCCCGGCGCTTGCGCTCCCCCCTGCCTCCCGCGGCGGCATCGCCGAGGAATCCTATGGCCTCTTCCGCGCTGCCAGAGCTCTCCACCACCGCGACCCGCATCCCTGCCGCACTGCATGCCCTGGCCCGTGGCCAGGGCGTGGTGATCACCGACGCCGAGGATCGCGAGAACGAAGGCGACCTGATCTTCGCCGCCGAGTCCATCTCCAACGAGCAAATGGCGCTCCTCATCCGCGCCTGCAGCGGCATCGTCTGCCTCTGCCTGCCGGCCGAGAAGACCCGGGACCTGGCGCTGCCGCAAATGGTCCAGCGCAATACCAGCCATCATGGGACCGCCTTCACCGTCTCGATCGAAGCCGCCTACGGCGTGACCACCGGGGTCTCGGCCCAGGACCGCGTCACCACCATCCGCACCGCGATCGCTCCCGACGCACGCCCCTCCGACCTCAACCGGCCAGGGCATGTCTTCCCCTTGGAAGCCCGCGCTGGCGGCGTGCTGGAGCGCGCGGGCCATACCGAGGCGGCCACCGATCTCATGCGCCTGGCCGCCCTCCAGCCCTATGCCGTGCTGTGCGAACTGATGAATGCGGATGGCTCGATGGCGCGGCTGCCCCAGGTCCAGGCCTTCGGCAGCCTCCATGGCTATCCGTGGCTGACGGTGGCCGATATCATCGCTTGGCGTCGCCAGCTGCAGCGGTGATCCCGCCCGCATCCGCACCTCCGCTCGATGGCGCGCGCCGACGGGCATGCCCGAACCCGCAGCCCCCCGCCCTACCGTCCACCAGACCACCCATGACCACCACCGCCCTGCCCGCGCACCTCGCCCACCGCCTCCCCCTCGAACCGCGCCTGGCGACCTCCCCGCTGCGCTTCATTTGGCATGTCGCCACCGGTCCCTTCCGCGGTTGGCTGCTCGCCATGACCCTGTTCGAGGCCATCGCCGCGACCTGCGGCATCCTGCTGCCCTTCGCGCTCAGCCGCATCATCACCCGCGTCACCACCGGCCAAGGTCCGCGCGAGGCCGTGCTCACCGACCTCGCCTGGCCACTGGGCCTGTTCGCCGCTCTCTGCCTGGGTGAACTGGTGGCGGGCCGCATCGCCGGGGTGATGCAATGGTCGATGGCCCCGCGCCAGCGCCAGCATGTCGCCCGTTCGCTCTTCTACTACCTGCAGGGGCATTCCCACCGCTTCCTGACCGACAGCTTCGCCGGCTCCCTGGCGCACCGCGTGGCCGAGGTCGCGCAGGCGGTCAACCAGGTGCTGTTCGCCCTGATCACTGAATTCTGGCCCATCACCATCACCCTGGTGATCGCCAATGCGCTGCTGATCGCCGCCAATCCGCTCCTCGGCGGCTTCACCATCCTGTGGTCGCTCGGCTTCGTCGTCATGTCGCTGGTCAGCGCACGCACCGTCCAGCCGCTGGCCCAGGCGGCTTCGAGCGCGCGCAGCCAGACCGCCGGCCAGATCGTCGATGCGGTCAGCAACCATGCCACCGTGCGCCTGTTCGCCGGCCTCGAGCATGAGGCATCGCGCCTCGACTACCGCTATGTCGATGAGCTGGACGTGGTCCTGCGCGCCAACCGGGCGATGGAGCGGGTGCGCCTCATGCAGTTCATCGCCTCCGCGATCCTCAAGGTCGGGGTGCTGGTGCTGGCGGTGGTGCTGTGGAGCCGCGGGATGATCGCGGTCGGCCAGTTCGTCATGGCCGTCAGCCTTGCCCTGCTGATCATCTCCGAGGCACGCAACCTCAGCCGCCGCTTCCTCGATGTCTTCGAGCACATCGGCAACATCGGCAGCGGGGTGAAGGCGATCCTGCGGCCGCACGAGCTGCCCGATCATGCCGATTCACGCCCGCTCAGCGTGGCGCGGGGCACCATCTCCTTCGCTGCCGTGCACTTCCGCTACACCGATGGCGTGGAGGTGTTCAACGACCTCTCGATCAGCATCGCTGCGGGTCAGCGCGTCGGCCTGGTCGGCCTCTCGGGTTCGGGGAAGTCGACCTTCGTCAGCCTGCTGCTGCGCCTCTATGACCCCCAGTCGGGTGCGATCTCGATCGATGGCCACGATCTGCGCAGCCTGACCCAGGACAGCCTGCGCAGCCAGATCGGCATGATCCCCCAGGATCCCACGCTCTTCCATCGCAGCTTGCGGGAGAACATCCGCTACGGCCGTCCCGATGCCAGCGATGCCGAGGTCGAGGAGGCGGCCCGCCGCGCCCATGCCGACGAGTTCATCCTGCGCATCCCCGGGGGCTATGACGCCCTGGTCGGCGAGCGGGGCGTCAAGCTCTCCGGCGGGCAGCGCCAGCGCATCGCCATCGCGCGGGTGATCCTCAAGGACGCTCCCGTCCTCATCCTCGATGAGGCGACCTCCAGCCTCGATTCGCTCACCGAACTGGCGATCCAGGAGACCTTAGACGTGGTGATGGCGGGCAAGACCGTGATCGTGATCGCCCATCGCCTCTCCACCATCAGCCATCTCGACCGCATCCTGGTCTTCAGCGAAGGCGGCATCGTCGAGGATGGCAGTCATGCCGAGCTCCTCGCCCGTCGCGGTTCCTATCATGCGCTGTGGAACCGCCAATCCGGGGGCGTGCTCCCCGATGGCGCGGTGGCGCCGGCTGGCAGCCAGCCGGCCGGCTAGACTCGGGGATCGCCCGCGCCCGGCCTGTACGCACGACCCGGTTCGGAGAGCCACCGCTCCCTGCTGGGGCATGATTCCGTGCGCTGGCGGATGCGCTTTCCGGTAGTCGAATCGTCGTTCCCGATGCTTGCGCCAGGCCACGCGCATAAGGCAACAGCGCCGATCCCCGCCCGGGGACCGGCGCTGCGCCGTGGTGTTCAGGATGCCAGGACCTGGACCGCCGCGATGCGGCGCATCCAGGAACTGTCCGCTGCGATCACGCCGCCTTGGTGGCGGCCTTGTCCTTGACCGTGCGGGTCACGCTGCGCCGACCGTCGATCGCCACCGGGGCATCGCCGTCGACGGTGACGCGATGGACCACGCGATGCTGATCGCCGTAGTCATTGATCGCGTAGTGCTGGGTGGCGCGGTTGTCCCATACCACCACATCGCCGACCGCCCAGCGCCAGCGCACGGTGTTCTCCAGGCGGATGATGTGATCCTGGAAGACGCGGAAGAGGGCGGCTGAATCGGAGGGCGTGGAATTCACGAAGTGCTTGAAGAAATGCCCCAGCAGCAGCGCGCGCTCGCCGGTCACCGGATGCACCCGCACCAGCGGATGCTCGGTCTCGTAGACCACCCGGGTGAACTCATCGCGCTTGATCTTGCGGACCTCGTCGCTGACGTTGTCCTGCTTGCGGTACTGGTAGTCGTACTCGTTGGAATGCACCGCCCACAGGGTGTCGGCCAGGGCCTTGAGCTCCGCAGGCAGGGTCTCGTAGGCCGCCACGGTATTGGCCCAGGTCGTATCGCCGCCGAAGGCCGGGACGGTCAAGGCGCGCAGGATCGAGGCCTGCGGGAAGGCGTCGACGAAGGTGACATCGGTATGCCAGGAGTTGGCGCGGCCGCCGTAGCGCGAATCCAGCTCGTGGATGTGCTTGCTCCCCGAGATGACCGGCACGGTGGGGTGATTGACCGGCTTGCCNNTGCAGCGCCTCCTTGATCGAGGCGGCGGTGGCCGCATCGAGGGTGGAGCTCAGGGCGACGCCGCGGATCTCGGCGCCGATGCGCCCGGCGACGCGTGCGATGTCCAGCGGCTTGTTTGAGTTCTGGGATTTCGTGGCAGTGCTCATTCGGAGTCCTCCGTTTGGCTCAGGCAGTGGCCGGCAATGCGGCCGGTGGTGGTCGAGTCGGAAAGCACAAGGCGTGCCAAGCGGCAGAGGCGCCCCAGCCGCGCCGGGCGACCCTTGTGCGTCCCCATCAACTCGGCCGCACGGCTGGCTGATGGGCTGGCAACAGCCAATCAGCAGCTGCATGCCGCGTGCTCGCCCCACAGGCATGCCTCCCATGGCGGGCATCCGGCGGGTCACGCGGCAGCAGCGGAACCATCGATCCCGCCTGCGCTGCGGTCACCAGGTGCGCAGGGTGCGCCGCAGGATCAGCACCGCCGTCGCCAGCAGTCCGGCGGCCAGGATGAAGAGGATCGCATAGCCGAAGCGGTCCGCGAGCAGGCCCAGGGGAATGACCAGCAGATAGCCGAATTTGTCGCACGCCCCGATCCACGCCATGCGCGTCTCGCGACCCGCATCGGGACCGTGGTGGAGGACGAGGGCGACGAAGGTGGGGAAGAACAGCCCGTGCGTCGCGCCGAAGCACACCCCCAGCAGCGCCAGCTGGACGGGACCGGGCGCGGCGAAGGCGAGCATGACCAGCGCATAGCCGGTGGCCGACCAGACCGCCACCCGGGCGCTGCCCAGGCGATCGATGAAGCGCCCGCCCGCAAGCCGCAGCACGGTCGCCGTCACGGTGAAGGTGATCAGGAAATCGCTGACTCGCTGCGCCCCGCGCTCGAGGGCGAGCGGCTGGTGGAAAGTGAAGGTGATCCCGGCCGCCAAGCCGAACAGCGCCGAGACCGCCATGAAGGCAGCGGTGGGCCGCGCATTCGGCACCGCATCCCGGGTGCTGGGCGCCGGCACCTGGTCGGGCAGCCGCAGCGCCAAGATGGCTCCCACCAGGGCGAGGATGCCCGCGGCAGCGAAGACCAGGTCGGGGCCCTGGTGCGCGAGCAGCCACTCCACAGCGGGCGGGCTGATGACATTGGGCACCAATCCCGCCGTCATATAGAGCGCGATGGCACTGGGAAGCCGGTTGCGCGGAACGAGATCGGCGACCAGGACGGTGCCATGCGCATAGAGCAACGCGCTCGCCATGCCCTGCAGGCAGCGCGCCAGCACCGCGAGCGGCCCGGGGGCATCGACCCAGACATAGAGGAGGCCACCGCAGGCCATCATCACATTCGCCAGCACCACGCAGCGTCGTCGCCCGCTCCTGCGGGTCAAAGGCCTGATCAGCGGTGCCATGGCGACCGAGCCCACGCCCATGCTGCCCATGATCAGGCCGATCCACAGGGCATCGGCATGGAGCTGGAGCGCGAGGAATTTCGGCAGCATGAGGAAGATCGCCGATGAGGACCAGAAGAGGATCTGGACGATCAGCAGCAGGCAGAAATGCGGGTTGGCGAGCAGGCTCCTATGGGGCGAGGGACACGATGCCGACGGGCTGGTCTCGCCCACCGGCTCGGCCGAGCCGATGGGCAGATCACCGATGACGGTGCTCATGGCGTGGCGGTGGGGGCAATGGCGACGACTGCTGGTGCACCATGCGCATCATCATCGCCAACCCGCCGGCGGTCGGGCCGACAGGACAGCGCGATCATCGCCCTGGAGGCGCCGCACCGGCGAGGCCCCCGGCGCCCAGGCCAGCTCGTGGGGGTCACGCGGTTCCCGCTCGCGGTTCTGCGGAGAGTAGCCCGCGACTCTGGAGGGCTTCGCGTAAGGCATGGCGACCCCTCAGCGAGGCCACCGTCGCGATCCGCCGTGCCGATTGCTGGGTCCAGGTGCCATCCGGCTTCATGCCTTGGGCATCATAGAAGACGCGCATGATGCGATCATAGCCGGCCAATTCGGCAGTGCGATCCTCAGGCCGCCACTGCTCACGGTGAAGCACTACCGGCTGCGGAAGGCGCGGCTTGATTGCGGTGCGCTGGCCGGGCAGCGGGACGCCGATGGCCAGGCCGAACACCGCCACCACCCGCTCGGGGCAGCCGAGCTCGGCGGCCAGCTCGCGCGGCTTGTTGCGGGCTGCGCCCACGTAGCAGGTTCCCAGGCCGAGCCCTTCAGCCGCGATGACCGCATTCTGGGCTGCTAGGGTCGCGTCGAGGGCGGCCATCAGGAACATCTCCAGATAGCCGAGCCCCTCGCCGGGCTGTCCCTCCTGGGCGCTGATCGCGCTCAGGCGCGCGAGATCGGCGCAGAAGATCAGGAAGAGCGGCGCTTCGCGGATGAAGGCCTGATCGGCGCAGAGGCGGGAGATCGCATCCTTGCGTGCCGGATCGCTGATCGCGACGATGCTCCAGGTCTGCAGGTTTGAGGAGGTCGATGCGCTCTGCGCGGCAGCGACCAGCCACTCGAGCGTGCCCGATGGCAGCTGGCGAGCGGCGAAGCGCCGGACCGAGCGGTGGGTAAGCAGGGTCTGGAAGATCGGCAGGGACGCCAGGTTGGGCAGCGGCGGGACCGGAGCGGTCGTTGCGCCCGGATCTCCTGCCGCCCTCCCATAGCGCTCAGCGAAGAGCGAACGCACCTGCTCACGCAGCCGCTTGATCCCCTTATGGGTGATCCGATCCGATGCCGGGCGAACCCGAGGACCACGGCGCAGCTGACGCGAAACGGCCATCGAGACCTCCGGGAGGTGGCACCGGAAGCCGTATGCGTGCCAAGCGGTGCGGTCCCTGCCCGCCACCCAGCCGGCAGCCCCTGTTGCGCTGCCGACAGGGCGCCAACGGTTGCTGCTGGACATTCAACAGTCCAGTGGCCGACGATGCGACCGCCTGCTGCTGGCGTCGACGCTCAGCGCTCCAGCCTGCGGGCCAGCCAATCCCCGCCGAGCTGGATCAGCTGCACGATCACCAGCAGCACCACCACGGTCGCGGCCATGGTCGCGGTCTCGTAGCGGTAATAGCCGAAGCGGATGGCGAGATCGCCGATCCCGCCACCTCCGACGATGCCCGCCATGGCCGACAGGCTGATCAGGCTGATCAGCGTGATGGTGCCGGCGCGCACCAGTCCCGGCAGCGCCTCCCAGATCAGGACAACGCGGATCAAGCGGCCGGTGGTGCAGCCGGCAGAGAGGGCCGCTTCGATCATCCCCGGATCGACTTCGCGCAGCGATGCTTCGGCGAGCCGGGCATAGAAGGCGATCGAGGCGAGCGACAGCGGTATCGATGCCGCCACCGGTCCGATGGTAGTCCCCGCCACGATCTGGGTGAACGGCAGCACCAGCACCAGCAGGATCACGAAGGGCGTCGAACGGACGGCATTGATGAGGGTGTTGACCAACAGGCGCAGCGGACGCCAGCCGGCCAGCAGCCCGCGGTCGCTGATGAACAGCAGCACGCCGAGCGGGAGGCCGACAGCCGCCGTCGCCGCTGCGGCGATGCCGACCATGATGCCGGTTTCGCCGAGGGCGTGGGCGAGCTCTCCGGGCAGTGCGGCCAGGGCATCACGATCCATCGTCAGCCTCCGCTCCTTCCAGGATCTCGACCCGGGCTCCCGCTGCATTGAGGTACGCGACCACATCCGCGGTCGGCGAGTGCGGCGGCAGGCGCACCACCAGCTGGGCCAGCGTCTCGCCCGCGACATGCCCGATGCGACCATGGTCGAAGGCGAGATTGATCGCGAACCGCCGGGCGGTCGCGCTCAGGATGCTGGTCGCCTCGACCGGCCCGTGGATGACGATGCGCAGGCGGACGCCATCGGTGGCCACGCCTTCCGGAAGGTCGATGCCGGTCTCGCGCCGGAGCAGGGCGCGGGTTGCCGGATGCTGCGGTGCGGCGAACAGCTCGATGGTCCGCTTGAGCTCGACCATCCGGCCCTGATGCATCACCGCCACCCGGTCGCAGAGATCCTTCACCGCGTCCATGGCATGCGATACCACCACCATGGTCAGCCCCAGCCGGCGGTTGAGATCGCGCAGGAGCGCCAGGATCGATCCGGCGGTCTCCGGATCGAGGGCCGAGGTCGGCTCATCGCACAGCAGGATGCCCGGATGGGTGGCGAGCGCGCGCGCGATGCCGACGCGCTGCTGCTGCCCCCCGCTCAGCTCGCGCGGACGTGCCTGCGAGCGACCACCAAGCCCGACCAGGTCGATCAGCTCCGCGACCCGGGCCGTGCGCTCGGCCCGTGGGACGCCGGCGACCGTGAGCGGGAATTCGATGTTCTCGGACACGCTACGGCGGGCGAAGAGATGGAAGCGCTGGAAGACCATGCCGATGCCCTGGCGCAGCTGCCGCAGGGCGTTGCCCTGGAGGTTGGCGATATCGCGGCCGGCGATGCGGATGCGTCCAGCCTGTGGACGCTCCAGCAGGTTGATGGTGCGCAGGAGGGTGCTCTTCCCGGCTCCGCTGCTCCCCACCAGGCCGATCACCTCGCCGCGGTGGATGGCCGCGGAGACCTGGTCCACGGCGGCGAGACTGCCGAAGCGCACCGTCACCTCATCGAGCTGGAGATGCGGGCTGATGCCCGCCCCGCTGATCCGAGTGGTCAGCGGCGTCTCGCCGGATTCCATCATGCGCGCTGACCTGCTGGACCAGGTGCCCCCTGGCCGCAGACCGCCACCTCATTTCCCTCCGGCATCGTGTCCCGGCTGCCCCCATTTGGCGGTATACCAGTCCGGGCGCTGGAAGGCATGGAATGGCTGCGCGGGATCCTCGATGGCGTCATGGAAGGCCTGCGATTCCACCACCTGGCGCAGCGCGGCGACGAACGGCGTACCGAGGTCGGAGGTGCGCACGGCGATGAGGTTCTTGAGATCCTCGCTCAGCTGCTCGGTGATCAGCGCGGACGACAGCGAGATGCCGGCGGCGATGGCATAATTGCCGTTGACCGCGGATAGGGCCACGCTGTCGAGCGAGCGCGGCAGCTGGGCCGCCTCGATGGGATGGAAGACCAGGCCCTTGGGATTCTCGGCGATGTCGCGCTCGGAGGCCTTGGTCGGATCGATGTCGGCCTTCAGCGTGATGAGCTTATGCAGTGCGAACAGGCGCAGGGCGCGGGCGAGATTGGTCGGATCGCTGGCCAGGGTGACCACATCGCCCTGCTTGAGCTCTTCGAGCGAGTGCACCTTGTGCGAGTAGATGCCCAGGCTCGCAGTCGGTACGGTGATCACCGGCGAGAGCTGGAGGGCATGGTCGGCGGAGAACTTCCCCAGGTAGCGCTGGTGCTGGAAGAGGTTGGCCGACAGCCCGCCATTGCCAAGGGCGATATCCGGCTGCACGTAATCGCTGAATTCCTTGACCTCGACATGGAAACCCTTGGCTTCCAGGCCCGGGGCGATGGCCTTCTTGATGAGATCGCCATAGGGTCCGGGGCAGACGCCGATCACCAGCTCGATCGCTGGTTCGGCGGCCGCCAGGGCGGTGACGGCGGCGCCGAGCAGCAGGAGCAGGGTGGTCAGGGCCGTCGAACGGCGCCACCAGGCGGCATGGGAGGTAGTAGGCATGGCAGCGCGGTTCCTTGGGGCAGTGGTTGTGGCCTGATCATCGTACGGCACCGGGCCGCGGTGCTGTGGGACCGATAACGAATCCGCCGCCGGAGACATCGAGGAGGGCGCCGGTGACGAAGGAGGCCTCGGGCGACAGCAGCCACAGGATGGGCTTGGCCACCTCGGAAGACTCGGCGATGCGTTGGATCGGGATGGTGGCGGCGATCGCCTGGTGCTTGACCGGATCATCCAGCGTGTCGCTGGTCATGTCGGTGCGCGTCATGCCCGGCCGCACGGCGTTGACGCGGATGCCATCGGCAGCCACCTCCTTGGCAAGTCCGACGGTGAAGACGTCGACCGCGGCCTTCGAGGCGGCATAGACCGCCCGCCCCGGCCGGCCGCCGATGGTCGAGGCCATCGATGAGACATTGACGATCGCCCCGCCTGCTCCTCCCCGCGAGCGCGCCATGCGCCTGACCGCCTCCCGGCAGGAGAGGATGGTGCCGATGACGTTGATGCTGAGCACGCCAGCGAGCCCCGTTCCGGTGATATCGCTGACCCGGCCCCCCGGACCGCTGATCCCGGCGCTGGTGACCAGGCCTGCCAAGGGCGAAGCGGGCAGCAGGCGGTCCACCTCGGCGAACAGCTGTTCGACCCCCTTCTCGGTCGAGACATCGGCGGCCACCGCCACCGCCGTCCCTCCGTCGGCGGTGAGCTGCGCGACCAGGGCCTCGGCAGCTTGGTGGCCGGTGCGGTATCCCAGGGCGACCGCATAGCCGGCAGCGGTGGCGAGCCGGGCGACTGCCGCGCCGATGCCGCGGGTCCCGCCGGTGATGAGTATGGTCGATGGCATGGGGGAGGGTAAGCCGGGGATTTCAGCGTGGATCAATGGCCGGCAGCGGTCTTGGCAGCCGAGCGCACCGGCACGCTCACCGGCTTCCATTCCTTGGCCGGTGCCTGCCGGGCAAGCAGGACGATCTGCCCGACATGGTAGGCGATATGGGCCGCCAGCGACCACAGCGCCAGATCGGCGCGCGTGGTCTGCGAGCGGAAGCGGACCTCCGTGGCCAGGTCCGCATCGCTGAGCGCGCCGAGTGTGTCGTCGGCCACCGCCCAGGCCTCCTCGTACAGGCGCACCAGTTCGCCGCGCGGATAGAAGCTGCGGACGAACTCCTCGTCGCGCCGGCGCCAGGGCTTGTCGCCATCGCTGGTGAGGAAATCGGAGAGCCGGGCGATGAGGACGGCATGGAGGTGGCGGACATTGACGCCGATGGAATGGTGCTCGCCGTAGACCTGATTGAGGCCGGCATCGCTGGCCTGGTCGATGGCACGGCGACCGAGATCGCGGTAGCGGGCGTATTCCTCGCGGATGGCGTTGATGGTCATGCTGCACGCTCCTCGGCGGAGGCCGCCTGACATGATGTGATGGGCGGGCTGTACGGCGGGTGCTTCGGTACCGGTAATATCATGCTGTTGGTGCGCCTGCCGCACGGTGATGGGCAGTTCCGGGTATCCGTCCGAGCGCCAGGGCCAGGGACCTGGTGGCGCGGACCAGATCGTCGACCCGCGCAGCGATGTCCTGGCTGAGGATTCCGGTCGCATCGACATCCTCGCGCACCGCGTAGACGAAACGGGGGACCACCAGGCTGCGGAAATCGAGCGCCAGGCTGCCGGCGAAGGTCTGCACCGACATGTAGCTGCGCGGTGCGCCGGCTGCGACCAGGAAGCCGACCACCTGATCTTCCCAGGCCTTGCCGGTGTGCTCGATCAGGTTCTTGGCGGCAGCGCTGAGATCGTAGTTGTACACCGGCGCGGCCAGCAGCACCGCCGAGGCGGAGCGGATCGCCGCCGACAGCGCCGCGACGGCGGGGATGCCGAAGGTGGCGCCATCGCACAAGGGCAGCGGAAGATCACGCAGATCCACCAAGGTGGCTGGTCCTGCAGCGCTCGCCAGGCGGTGGGCTTCGAGGGCGAGCACGCGACTGCGGCTGGCCGGTTTGAGGCTCGTCGAGATCACCAGCAGGCTCATGGATGCAGCGCTACCCGGTTGCCAGCTGAGCACATGGCGTGGTGAACCATGGCCTCAGCGTCCTGGTGCGAGTGCGACGGGGGCATCGTGCGGCTTGCCGGCGGCATCGTATTCCGGCCATGCACCGCCAAGGCCCAGCCGTTTGACCGCATCACGGACATAGCGCGGTTCGATCCAGGCGTCGGCATCGAAGCCATTGCGGATCAGCTTGAGGTCGAGCGAGGTCGCCACCGCCTCGCGGTAGCGGGCGAAGAAGAATTCGTCGAGCAGGGGCGAGACCCGGTTGCGCAGCGGCTGGTCGCGGAATTCCCAGGCGAAGGCCTCGGCGGAATACCCGGATTTCGACCACAAGGCGAAGACCTCCGAACGATGGCTCTCATCGGCTTCCCAGGCCGCCTCCTTGACCAGGACATCGACCACGCGCTGGACGATGGCGGGATAGCGCGCTTCGAACGCCTCGGTGACCAGCAGGTGGGCTTGGAGGGTCAGGCTCAAGTCCTTGTCGCGGGTGCCATCGATGATGCGGACGATGCCACGCGTCTGGAGGTCGAAGAGGGTGAGGGACGAACCCCACACGGCGTCGACATCGTTATTGGTGATGGCGACGGCGGCGCTCGATCCGTCCAGATTGATGGTGTGGAAGTCGGCATCGCTCAGGCCCAGGCTATGGAGGATCTTGGCGATCCCCAGGGTGGCATTGGTGCCGCGATGGTAGGCGACCCGCTTGCCAAGCAGATCGTGGATGCTGGTGGCGGTCGAGGCGACTGGGACCGCCAGGTAGGTATTGGAACGTACGCCGGTGGCGGCGATGATGCGGGTCTTCAACCCGCTCGAACGTCCCAGGACCGAGGGGAAATCCCCCTGGTTGGCGAAGTCGAGCAGGCCGCCAGCGATGTCCTCATTGACCGCTGGTCCGGCACCGCGGTGGAAAATCCACTCGATGCGGATGCCATCGGGCTTGAACTCCTGCTCCAGCAGGCCCTTGGCATGGACCGAAGCGAGCGGGCTGCTGCTGGTGAAGAGCCGGCCGCCCACCCCCGCGCTGGCAAAGCCGATGCGGATCACCTCGGGGCCATCCGCTGAATGCAGAGCTGTCAGCGTGCACGTCAGCAGCAGGAATCGGATCAGGCTCATAGATTCTCCACAGCGGTCTCAACAGTGCAGGCAGGCCGAATCGCTAGATGTCGACGGTGAATCCCAATGCCACTTCGCTCGCGGGGACTCCTCCGCGCACCCCCCAATTCTCTCGCGCTACCTCGTGCAGCACGACCTGGATATCGTCCCGTGGGATGCCCAGCCGCGCGCAATTGTCGAACAGTGCGCGGATGAGCCCGCGTTTGGTGGCGGCGGTCCGACCGCTGAAGAGATCGACGGATATCACGGTGAAGCGTGATGAGCGCGCCGGCGGGAGGGCGAAGTCCTCAGCTGCATATTCGATGATGCGCACCACGCGATCGCCCTCCGGGATGCGCAATTCCGCCACCAGGGCGCTGACCACCGCTTCGACCAGGAAGCCCTTGATGTCCTGGACCCAGCCCTTCCGCACTTCGATGCGCACATGCGGCATCAGAAGACGCCGTCGTGCTGCAAGGTGATGCGATGGAGCTTGCGCGGCTGCTCGCCGTAATCCTTGGTCCCGTAGTGGACCGTCTGGCGGTTGTCCCAGATCGCGATGGTGCCCTGCTCCCAGCGCAGGCGCAGCTGGAGCTCCGGCGTCTTGAACAGGTCGTAGATCAGGTTGAGCAGCGCGTTGCTCTGCTCCTTGGGGATGTCGCGGATGTGGCTGGTGAATCCCGGATTGACGTAGAGCACCTTGCGCCCGGTGACCGGATGGGTCTTGACCACCGGATGCACGACTGGAGCGAATTTGATGCGGGCATTGGCCAGCTTCTCGGCGTTGCCCGTGCTGCCGTATCCGCCTTCGCGCCTGCCCAGCAGGGCCTCGCGAATGCCGCTGACCTCGAAGGAGTGGATCGCGTCCAGTCCGCCGAGGAAATCGCGCAGCGCGGGCGACAGCCGTTCATAGGCGGCGGCGGTGCTCGCCCACAGGGTGTCGCCTCCGCTCTGGGGGATGGTGCGGCCATGCAGCAGGGTGATGGCGGGCGCATCGCTGCGCCAGGTCACATCGGTATGCCAGGCATCGGCACGGGCATCCTTGCCCTCGGCGTGGTTGCTCTCGAGCACCTCGATGAGCGGCTGGTCGGGCAGCGTCGGCAGGTAGATGTTGTGGCGATCCGGCTCGCCGAAGATGCGCGCGAAGCGCAGGTAGTCGGCCGGCAGGATATGCTGATCGCGCAGCACCAGCACCCCATAGGCGGCCAGGGCCGCGCGCAGCTGCGCCTGGGTCTCGCCATCGAGCTCGCCGGTGAGGTCGATGCCATGGATCTGGCTGCCGATCGATGGCGTGAGGGGACGCACGTTGAAACGGGTCGGCGCGATGAGTTCCGGAGCGGAAGCGGTCATGGGGGAGGGTCCTGTGCGGTAAGGTGGTTCAGGCTAGGCGGCGGTGGCGACGCTGAAGAGCAGGCGGCGCTGGAGCTGGATGCCGGCCGGGGTGCGGCGGCGTTCGAGGGCGGAAGTGAAGGCGGCNNCGCGCCTCGGGCGGGTAGCCGGAGAGGAAGTTGCCGAAGGAGCTCGAGGTATTGAAGGCGAGCACGGCGGCGACATCGGGGAAGAGATCGGTGAAGACCCGCACGCGCAGCTCATCGACCAGGAAGCCCCCCTCCTCGAGCTGCTGCGCGAGCTGCCCGGCGGTGACCTGATGCGGGGTATGGCCGCCCCCCTCCGCCACCAGCCCCTGTTCGGCCAGCACCTCGCGCAGCAGGATGTGGAGGTCGTGCGGTCGCTCGCGCGAAGCCACGCTGATGCCGAGCCGACCGCCCTTCTTCAGCACGCGCCGCGCCTCGCGCA
>PLEW01000079.1 GCA_003136555.1 Planctomycetota bacterium
AACTGGGGGCCCTACCTAGCAGAGCGAGCAGTCGCGTCAGCACGGCATGCAGTCCGGCGATGTCGGGAGCCGGATCATGCACCTTCCAGAACATCTCGATCGCATTGTCGGGGTCGAGGAGCAGCTTGCCTTGCTTGTCGCGCGGGAAGTGCTGGTCGAAGAAGGTGATGCCGGCCGCTGCCACGTTGAGCATGGTCGTGCGGGCGAAGGCCGCATCGCCGGTATAGTCGTAGTAGTCGAGCATCATCATGCTGAGCTCGAGGATCGGGGTGAAGTAGTGGTCGGTCCAGTTCTCAGGCGCCTCCGGGCCGACGTACTTGAGGCCGCCCCAGAATGGCGCGGTTTCGGCGAAGTAGGCGCCGTCATGGTGGTAGTACTGCTTCACCTGGGCGGCATTGGCGGGGATCATCGCGGCATACATGCCGAAGAGCGGGAGCATGAGGTCGAAGTCGCCGGCGACCAGACGCGGCCAGTACATGGCGCGGGTGTTCTGGAACCAGTACTGCCCGCCCCAGTCGCGGAAATCGGCGTCCACGCCGGGTGCGCCGGCGCCGTTCTTGTGCCCCGGATCATCGACGTTGAAGATCGAGCCGTTGAACTTGATCGGGTACGCGCCGCGTCCGCCGCAGGCGGTGATGAAGCGTTGGAGGAGGTACCCGCGGGTCACTTCCCCGGCCAGGGGGTCGCCATGGATGAATATCCAGCTCCTCTTCCAGAAGGCATCCCACCAGGCCTGGTGCTCCCGGCGGGCGCTCTCCAGCGGCACCGCATCACTTCCTGCGATCTGATGATCCAGCTGGGAACGCCACTCGTCGATGGAGGCGGTTGCGGTGGTCAGGGGATGGATGGAGGCCAGGTGGGAGAGCGCAGGCACGCGCGAGCGCAGGCTGGTCGGGCCCTGGGCGGTCAATCCGCTGCCGGTGATCGCCGCACCGAAGGTCCTGCCCTGGACCTGCGGTTCCGCGGAGGGTCCGTTGCGATGGTACCAGATGACGCGCTGGTCCAGGCCTGCGATCACGGTGTCGGCGGAGTAGGGGCCGCGCGCCGCGGTGCGTCCATCCTGAAGCGTGACGGTCATGGTCGAGGGCACCGTTGTGTCGGCCTCGATGCGGATCACCGGATGATGGGCGTCCACCCACACTCGCAGCCGAGCGGCGAGGGGGCCGGCTCCCATGGTGATGAGCATCTCGGCCTCATGCAGCTTGAGGATCTGGTGGAAGGGCGCTCCGCTGACGAGCGGCTTCGGCTCGAGGGAGACGCGCACGGCGCCGACCTTCATCAGGCCGCGATCGGCATGGACATTCTCGCCCCAGGCGTCGGTCTTGCCGATGGTGAATACCAGGTCTCCGGAGGATTCGACCCAGGCATTCAGGCCGATATCGCCGTTGCCGATCGGCATCGATTCCTGGGAGCTCGGACCGGGCGCATCCCAATCGACATCGTAGCCGGCCAGCTGAACCCCGATCGCGGTCCAGTCGGCAGCCTCCTGGGGCAGCGCCCTGGGAGCGCAGAGGAGCAGGGCGATGATGAGGGCGACGGTCGCTTTCAGAGGTACCTCGCTGACGCGGCATGGACCGGACATGTGGCTGCGCAGCCGGCCAGGGGCGATCGCCGCAAACCCCTCGGCTGGAATCCAAGGGTGATCGGCGAGGGCACGGACAGGCCAGCCCTGCCATGCCCGGGGGCGGTAGCGTGCGCGACCGTCCTCACGGCTGTGCCAGGGCGCTGCGCACGGCGTCGCCGAAGCTGAAGGTGAAGCGCGGCTTGCCCTGGGCCGTGGAGCTGTCGTTCCGGATCGCAGAGCCGGCTCCGGCATCGCTGGTGATCGCCTTGCCGTCGATGGTCAGTCGGCTGAAGGACAGGCTGCCCATGGCATCCGCACCGGCCCAGACGCCGTAGACGCCGTCGATGATCGGCGAGCTGGAGGCCGCAGCCACGCCCAGGGCGAAGCCATCGACGGTGATCGCATCCGCGTGCGCTGCCGAGAGCACGCCGATGTTCCCGTCGCTGCCGGGCGAGACCACCTCGAGGGCATAGGACAGGCTCTTCGCGATCGTCAGGTGGTTGAGATCCACCCCGGCGATGCTCTGGTGATGCGGGCAGATGGTCACCGCGGCGCGCCAGGCATTCCATCCCGAATCGAAGCCGCCGCAGCGGATGATGTCGCAGCGCTGGGCGACGGTCGTGGCGCTGAAGCGGTTCTTGCCGATGGGGAAGGTGCCCGAGATGAGGATGCCGCAGCCGTAGGGCATGTCGGTGAAGACGCAGTCCTGGATGGCATTGCCCTCGCCGCCATAGATGGCCGCACCATTGCCCAGCGAACTCAGCTGGCCGGTGCAGTTCCTGATCACATTCCGCCCGGGCTCGAAGGTCTGGGCGGCATAGGCGGCCGGCCAGACGGCGAAGCAGTCGTCGCCGCAGCCGCGCGCGGTGCAGTCGGCGATGATCGCATTGCGCACCCCGACGCAGAGATTGACGCCATCGGCGATGGTATTGCGGAAGCGGCAGCCGGCGATGAGCAGGCCGCTGGAGTTGGCGATCCACGCCCCGGTCTTGGTGTGCTCGACCCAGACGCGTTCGATGCTGCTGCCGCTGCCGAAGGATTCGCCGAATCCGTCATTGGCATCGCCATCGTTGCGATGGTCGAGCCTGCCGATGATCGAGAAGTCGCGGATGTGGATGGCGTCGCCGCCGCCATTGAAGCGGATCTGCTTGGATGGCCCCAGATTGTAGCGGGCGGGATCGCCGACCAGGGTGGTATGCCACATGCCGGCGCCCTGGATGGTGAGATCGCGGATATTGTTGAGGTCTCCTGCGATCAGGTAGTCGCCAGCGGGGATCCACACCGCCTTGCCCTGGGACCGGGCGGCATCGATGCATGCCTGGAACGCGATGGTGTCATCAGCCGTTGCGTCACCCTTGGCGCCGGAGGCGATGACCGACAGGGCGTCGGGTGGTGGCGGCAATGGAGCGGGGATCTTCTCCAGGTCCACCAGGTCGATGATGCAGTAGGCGGCGGCATCATCCGCGCTCTTCTCGATGCGGATGGCGTCGTGCATGCGGATCTCGAGCCCCTTGCAGCGCACCTCATCGAAGAAATTGCGGGGGTTGCCATCGCTCGGCTTGTTGCTGAAGGTATAGCCGCCATAGCGCCAGGAATAGCGCGAGGTCACCTTCAGCCGGGTGGCTTCCCGTCCGTTGATCAGCACCGTCAAGGTCGAATCCAGGCCGCGGCCATCCTCGGAATCCGGCAGGCAATAGCGGATCACCAGGGCATTCGCGTCGGCGGATGCGCTGAATTGCACCGAGGAGCCGGCGGCCCTGAGTTTGACGCATCGTCCGCCTGAGGCCTCCATCTCGACGGTGTTCCTCACCCCTGCAGTCCTGCTGGGCGTGGCGGGGTGGGGGCCGAGCACCTCGCCACCGGCGATCTGCATGTCTTCGGCCTCGTAGGTGATCCAGGGCAGCGATGCTCCTCGTCCCTGGTCGGAGGCGAGCACGGTCGTTTTCGCCGCTGAGGCGATGCACAGGGCGACCCCGAGGGGGAAGACCGCCAGCCGGAGGAAGCCCCTGGTGAGGACAGGTCTTCGTGCGTATGGGAAGCGGGAAATGGATTCGCTCATCTCTCGTCGTGTCCATGGGCAGGGATCAGCTCGATCCAAGCGGCGTGCCTAAGGTAAACGTCGTCCACTGTGCCTGTGACTGGTGAAGAGGGAGTCTGCATCGCCGAGCCTTGCTGCGGTGGCTTGCTTGTGCATACGCGAGCGGAGAAGCAATGGCCATCGGCGGTATCCGAATCCGACGCGGCGATGCCTCGCGCCGATATGGCATGCCGTCGCCAGTTCCGCGAACCGTTTCATTCTAGCTGGTTGACGACACCTCGACTGTCCTTGCGGCATCGGCCTGGACTACGGCACAGGTGCAGCATCTACAGGATCAGGGTCCGCCCCGTGCGCGCGGCGGTGCCGACGTGCTCCGCCAGTATCGTGGCTTCAACGGCGCCTCGGCATTCTCCCGAGCTCCGTCCACCAGGGCGATCGCTGAGCGAGGAGGACGGGCAGTCGACGTTCACCATCAGCATCTTCATCTGGGGCATCACTGGCAGAACAGGACGACGAGGATCTGCGTCATGACGGTTCGCATCGGCATGGACAGCGGAAGGACGGCGGCCCATGCCATGGCCGGTCCATCGCTGTCCATCGGGTTGCTGGCGAATGCCAGGGCAGGCGGATCGGCCGTGCTCATGGCGCGCATGCCGCTGATGCGGACGAAAATCATGCGTCGCAGCCCGAGGGCGAGCCAGGCGATGGAGATCAGCCGACCCTTCGCTCGAGAGTCCCATCCTCGGCCGGCCGGCAGCAGTAGGGCAATGCAGCCGCACGCGCACATCGGGATCACACGTCATGCTTGCCGTGCTTGGATGGCCGTGAGGGCGATGGTGTACACGATGTCTTCCACCAATGCCCCGCGGCTGAGGTCATTGACCGGCTTGGCCAGGCCCTGGAGCATCGGTCCGATGGAGACGACACCGGCGCTGCGTTGCACCGCCTTGTAGGTGGTGTTGCCGGTATTCAGATCGGGAAAGACGAAGACCGTGGCCTGTCCCGCTACGGGGCTTCCGGGCAGCTTGTTGCGGGCGACGCTGGCGATGGCCGCCGCATCGTATTGCAGCGGGCCATCGATGGCGAGGTCGGGGCGTCGCTCCCGCGCAATGCGTGTCGCTTCGCGCACCTTGTCGACATCGCTGCCGGTGCCGGATGAGCCAGTCGAATAGCTGATCATCGCCACCCGCGGCTCGATCCCGAATGCCTGCGCGGAATTGGCGCTCTGGATCGCTATATCGGCGAGCTCGCTGGCGCTCGGATCGGGATTGACCGCACAATCGCCGTACACCACCACCTGCTCGGGCAGGCACATGAAGAATATCGACGAGACCAAGCCGCTCCCTGGTGGGGTCTTGATGATCTGCAATGCCGGACGGATCGTATGCGCCGTGGTATGGATGGCGCCGGATACCAGGCCATCGACTTCGCCACGCTTCAGCATCATGGTGGCTACAACGATGGGATCGGAAAGCTCCTCCCTGGCCCGGATCGCGGTCATCCCCTTGGCCCGGCGCAGCTCGACCAGGGGTTCCACATAGCGTTCGGCGATCAGCGCCGGGTCGATCAGGTTGATGCCGTCCGGCAGGATCAGGCCTTGATGACGCGCCACTTGCCTGATCTCGTCCGCTCGACCGAGCAGGGTGCAGGTGGCGATGCCGCGGTTGTGGCATTCGATCGCAGCGCGCACCGTACGGGGCTCGCTCCCCTCGGGCAGCACGATGCGGGCCTGGGCACGCCGGGCGGCTTCAATGAGCCGATGGCGGAATGCCGGGGGGCTCAGGCGATGCCCACGGCTGGTGGCCGCAAGGCTCTTCACCCACTCGGAATCGAGATGGTCCGCCAGCCCGGCCGCGACCGCCTCGGCCCGTTCCCGATCGTCGATTGCCACCGAGTTGTCCATCTCATGGACGCGGGCCGCGGTCTCATAGGTGTTGCTGCCGATCAGCAGGATGGGAAGGCCGGTCGCCCGCGCCGCCTGCGTCAGCGCATCGACGGCGGGATCCGGGGCGATCCCGGCAGTCAGCAGCAGGCCGGCGATGTTGACGCCATTCAGCGCTGCAAGGCAGACCGCCATGATGACATCATGGCGGTCACCGGGAGTGATGATCAGGCTGCCAGGCTCGAGCGCTTTCAGTACTCCAGGCACAGACTGTGCGCATACGGTCACGCGGACGATCCGGCGCGTCGGATCTCCGGCATTCAGGATGGAAGCGCCCAGTGCACGCGCAAGGTCGACGGTCCTCTGCTGGTCGAGCTCCGGCAGGTACGGGAATGTCCCGATCACGTGAATGCCGATCTGCGCCACGGCGGCGCCGAAGGCAGCCAGGCGGAGCGCATCCTCGGACACCTGGTTGAGGATGCAGCCGACGACGCGGTGTCCGGTGCCGGATCCGCCGTCGCTATCGGAAAAGAGCCGCGCGGCTATGCCCAGGCTCTCCGCCACCTCGGCCGGTTCGCGCCCATGCAGCCCCTCGACCAGCACCACCTCGGCATCGAAGCTGAGGGCGAGGGCCTGATTGAGTCGGTTGGAGTGGGTCATATCCGTGGAGGGGACCAGCCCCTCGACGATGATGACATCCGCTTCCGGCATCACGGCATCGCATCGTTCCACCACCTCTTCCATCAGCAGCTGATCATCGCCGGCACTCAGGAGCTTGATCGCATGCTCGAGCGGGAGTGGCTCTGGCGGATCCAGCGTCGAGATCATCCGCACCAGCGCTGTCGAGCGTTCCGGCCCGTCATCGCCCACGCACTGCTGGGCGATCGGCTTGCAGAATGCGACTGGCACACCCTGGCGTTCGAAGGCCCGGACGAGGGACAGGCACGTGGAGGTCAAACCTGCACGGTGGCTCGCTGGGACGACGAGAAGCGTGTGCCGCATGGTCAGGCCTCCTAGGCGGGCGATCGTGAGACGAGACTTGCGGTGTCGCGGGCGATGGCCAGCTCCTCGTCCGTCGGCACGACGAGGGCGCAAGCCGCGGATGGTGCCGTGATGCGGCCTTCCGCCAGGCGGCCATGATGCAGATTGAGCCGTTTGTCCTCCACCAGGCCGAGGAAGGCGAGGTATGACAGCGTCCTCGATCGCACCTCTATGCTATGCTCGCCAATGCCACCGGTGAATACCAGGGCGTCAAGGCCACCGAGCGGTACCGTGAGGGCGGCGATCGCCTTGGCCAGGCGATAGCAGAAGATCGCGATCGCCAGGCGAGCGCCTTCGTGACCCGCATCGGCGGCAGCTGAGAGCGTGCGCATATCATTGCTGAGGCCTGACAGGCCGAGCAATCCGCTATCGTGATTCAGGCTATGGGTGACGGCCTCAGCGTCGATGCCCGCGTGCCTGATCAAATGGGCGAACATGCCAGGATCGATGTCGCCAGATCTCGTGCCCATCACCAAGCCTTCAAGTGGTGTCATGCCCATGGTCGTATCGATCGAGCGACCGCCCCGGATGGCACAGGCACTGCAGCCATTGCCGAGGTGGGCGGTCACCAGGCGGACATCGTCCACCGGTCGGCCAAGCCGCCGCGCCGCCTCCTGGGCCACGAAGCGATGGCTGGTCCCATGGAAACCATAGCGGCGGACGTTATGCCGATCATACCAGTGCGAGGGCACGGCATAGCGAAACGCCACTTCAGGCATGGTCTGGTGGAAGGCGGTGTCGAAAACAGCGACTTGGGGAAGGTGCGGGAAGAGCCGGCGGGTGGTCGAGATGCCCGCAAGGTTTGCCGGGTTGTGCAGTGGCGCGAGGGGGATGCACGCCGATATGCCCGAGACCACCGCGTCATCGATCCGGGCCGAGGCGAAGAAATGGCAGCCGCCATGGACGACCCGGTGTCCGATAGCTGCGATCTGAGCGTAGGCCACATCGGTGAGCAGGGCGGCGATGACTGCACACGCACCTGGGATCGACGCATCGTCGAGAGGTACGGCATGATGCTCCGCGCTGTTCGGGCTGCAGCTCCAGGTCAGTCCAGCTTCGGCCGTACCCAGGCGTTCGGCCACCCCCCGCCAGGTAACGAATCCCGTAGCGGGGTCGATAACTGCGCATTTGAGCGTGGAGCTGCCCGCATTGAGGACCAAAATGTTCATGTCAGCCATATGCTTAACGCCGTTCCCCGCCCTGGCCAGCGGGTCCGGCGCGAACGTCAGCAGTCCGATCGGGCCCCTCCGAGGCCTCCTGGATCAGAACGGCGCTCCCTCAGGACCGGCATCGGGGTGCGAACAACCGGGTTTCGACGCAAGCCGCATCTCCAGCCGACATACATCACGATGTCGGCATCCGATTCCGCGGGCTTGCCTTCGGAGGCTTGCCCCAGCTGGGGTGCAATTCGGCTCGGGCTCGACCCTCTTCATCTCCCATGCGCATGCCGCACGCACTTCGGGTGTAGTCCCCCGGTGCACTGCATCGGGACCACGGTGGCGCGCGCTCGCCGGAATCCATGTCAATACGACCCGGCCTTCCCGGACAGCCTTCCCCATATGCTCATGGGACATTCTTGGCGAACTGGCAGAATCGCCGTCGTCATGAAGAACAAGAGAATTGCAGACCTGGATGATGCCCAGCGGCAGCTGATCCGCCTGCATAAGTCGGTCGAGGAGATGCATCGCGCATTGCTCGCATCCGAGGCCGATCAGGTCGACATCCTCCGCGCCATACCGGCCGACCTGAAAGCAAGTGCACGCAACCTGATCCATTACCTCGCTCTGCGTCAGCTCGATCTGCGTGAACTGCAGCGTGATCTTTCTGCGCTCGGCCTGTCATCGCTCGGACGTTGCGAGGCGAATGTGCTGGCCAGCGTCGAGCGGATCATGATCGCCCTCGCGTCGCTGGCGCAGCTGGAGACGGCGGGACCGGCCTACCGCCCCCCGGTCGACCATCGCAGCGGACCAGAGCTGCTCGTCCAGCATGCGAACGTGCTCTTCGGCCCTGAGCCGTCCGGTCGCAGTGCCCGCATCATGGTGACCCTGTCGCGCGATATCGTCGATGATGGACAGTTGGTCGAGCGGCTTTTCGATGCCGGGATGGATCTCGCGCGCATCAACTGCGCCCACGATGACGAACAGACCTGGCTGGCCATGATCCGCGCCATCCGCACAGCGAGCGGGCGCAGGAGACGGGGCTGTCCCATCCTCATGGATCTCGCCGGTCCCAAGGTCCGTACAGGTGCCATCGCGACGGGAGTGAACGTGGTCACCTGGAGTCCGCTGCGTGATCGCCGCGGTGGCATGCAGCAGCCGGCACGCGTGGAACTGGTGGCGGACGGCGCACCTCCTCCCGAGGGCCGATGGGATGCCTGGCTCCCCCTGGATGCACGCATCCTGGCCGAATGCCGCCCGGGCGATCATCTCCGCTTCGTCGACACGCGCGGCAAGCACCGTCGCCTGAGCATAGGAGCGGTCAATGGTCGGTCGGTGGAAGCGCACGCCACGGCAACCGCCTATGTCGAGTCGGGGTTGGCCATCCATCTGGTCAGGAGCAGGCGCGTCATCGGCACGGCCAGCATCGGACCCCTGCCAGCCACCGAAGAGCCGTTGCTGCTGTCGGTCGGCGATATCCTTCTGGTCACCGCTGCGCAGGAACCGGGACGCCCTGCACGTCGCAATGCCAGGGGCACGGTCATCGAGCCGGCGTCGATACCCTGTACTCTGCCCGAGGTCATCGCCGATATCCGCCAGGGAGAGCACGTGTGGTTCGATGATGGCAAGCTGGGGGGCGTGGTGCGGAGCGTCGATGATGGGCGGCTGCGGGTGGAGATCACCGAAGGCAAGCAGGGCGGAACGCGCTTGCGCAGCGATAAGGGCATCAACTTCCCTGACAGTCAGCTCACCGTGGGGTGCCTGACGAGCAAGGACCTCGAGGATCTGCGCTTCGCCCGCGTCCATGCCGATCTGATCGGGCTCTCGTTCGTGCGCCTGCCAGAGGACATCGCCAAGCTGATCGCCGCTCTGGGCCGGGGGCGCCGCCGCCCCGGTATCGTGCTGAAGATCGAGACGCCGCAGGGGTTCGCCAATCTGCCCGGCATCCTGATGCGCGGACTGTCTGCGGGTCCGATCGGGGTGATGGTCGCCCGAGGCGATCTGGCGGTCGAGGTCGGCTTCGCACGCATGGCGGAGGTCCAGGAGGAGATCCTCTGGCTCTGCGAGTCCGCGCATGTCCCGGTCATCTGGGGCACGCAGGTTCTCGAATCGCTGGCCAAGAAGGGCATGGCGACACGAGCGGAGGTCACCGATGCAGCGATGAGCGTGCGAGCGGAATGCGTGATGCTCAACAAGGGGCCGTTCATCGTCGAGGCGGTACGCTTCCTCGCTGATGTGCTCACGCGCATGCGCAGCCATCAATCTAAGAAGCGGACGCTGCTGCGTCGGCTGGCCGTCACCCAACAGGCCGCCGCCCGGGGATGAGGGGGCGCCGTTCCGGTCATTCACCGCCGCGCACGGCCCGATCCCCCGCCGAGTGGGACCAGCGCGTGGTCACGATCGCGACCGGGTGATGGGAATGAGTACGGATCGCGGCCGCAGCGGGTCGAGGGATGCGCGGCGCCAGGGCCCGGTCTCCCTGCGTCAGGGTCGGCGAGCGATCAGCAAAATGGGGTGAAGACCCCATTTCACCCAGGTATTGAACCGATGACGATTGGCTGCCGCCTCTTCCGGGATGGTGCCAGGACTGACCGGTCTCGATGCGGGTTGGCGATGTTCCAGGATCAGGGCTTAACCAGGAAACCAGCAGAGGACGAGCCATGATTGAATCTGACAGCATCTCCTTCCGCTCCCATGTCCAATCGGTCGACCATGGCGTCTCCATCGTCTTCGACACGGGGATGCCGCTGCTGCACGATGGCTTCCTGTCATTCCGCCTGAAGTGCGGAGCCTCGCCCGAGCAGGCGACCGAACTCGTCGACCAGCTGAAGAAGCTGGTCGATCGATTGGAATTCCACCAAGTCCATAATCCCGTGTTCGAGAAGGTCTAGTTGGACAGCTGCAGGACTGCGCGGATCGGCCGCTCGTGCAGGATGGATTGGAAACGGGCCGGCATCGCCGGCACCGCGGCGCCTCAGCGCAGGGACTCCTGTCATACCGTGATCTGCTGCATAGGGCGCCCTCGCTCAGCATGCGGGATACCCTCGGGAAAGGTGAGCGGGCGATGAACGTCAGGAAATCGAAGGTGTTGGATCTGGGCGGCATCAAGTACAAGGTCCTGAGCGGCGATATCGTCGAACAGGAAATCGTGGAACTGCTCAAGACCAATGCCGCGCACGTGCAGATGATCATCGACCAGCTGGCGAGCATCAAAGGGATACTCTGCGTCCTCGGGGGCATCGACCTGCGAGGGAAGTCTTTCGAGAAGAAGCTCCTGTCGATCGGCGTTTCCGACGACCTCGCGCAGTTCAAGGAGGGTGTGGCGCATATCGAGTCGGTGAGGGAATTCCTGGCCGAGCGGAAGAAGAAGATCATCAAGCAGATCCGGACCATCTGAGCAGCGGTGCTCATGGCGCACCTGCCGGTCGCCCGGATGGCGTCGGATCATCGGCCACATGGCGACACCAGCGGAGATCGCCGATGCGGCGATGAGCGTACGAGCGATGCAGGTGCCGCTCGGCTCGGGCCCGCTTCTCATCGAGAACGCTCACATCCTCGGCGATGTGCTCACCCACATGCACAGCAGCCATCGGCGTGGCGTGGCACCTCCGGCCCAGTTCCAGTTGGACCATCCGCATGGCCATGCGATGATGGATCAGCTGATTCCATGAAGACATTGCTCATGAGGACGGTCGCTCTGCTCTCAGTGGCATGCGTACTCATGCTCATCTGGATCTATCGTGGAGGCGTGATACGAGGGACGACCTATTCCCTCTCGCGCGATGGCGCAACCTGGCATAGGCAGCGGTTCACCGACGACCGACCCGAGCAGCGCGGCGTTCGTGACTGGATCGGTGGTCTCTTTGGCCTGGGAAAGGCCGACGAAACCATATCGACCCAGAGGGCCGTCGTCCCCGTGGAGATGCCGCCTTTCCTGATTATCAAAGAGGCCGTCCATGTCCGCTCGACATTCGCTGCTGAGATCACACGGATTCGGGTACTCGACCAGCCGGGCCATGAGATGAGCGGCATTGCAGAGACTGGGATTCATCCCAATGCGGCGCAGCTGCCCAAGGGGGATTTCTTCATGATGAAATGGAGGCCGCTTTCGCAGAAAAGTGGTCAAGGTGGGGGTCTCCGGGAGTCGGATGGCCGAGGGTGACCTGCTCATCGATGATGAGCATCGCGTGTTCGCCGTCGGGATGAGGGATTTTGGCGCACGTGGGCGCGCAGTAGATCCGGCGACCCTGCGTCCGCCTGGTGCGGATTATGGCGCGCGTCCAGCGCTGGCCGGCCGGCGCGGCAGGGTTACAGCCGGGCGATGAGCCCAGGGAACTTCTTCGCCAAGGCCTCCGCCGCTCTGCCATCCTTGACCGCCGCATTGAAGGCGGTGTTGGCGAGCTGCGCCGTCGCATCGCCGAGATCCCAGGCGCGGTCATAGGCCTTCCCCGAGTCCGGCGGTGCGGGGATGTCGCTGCGCGGGCTGTCCTCGAGGGCGGTATCGATGGCGCCGGAGAGCGCACCCTGGCCGCGGGCGGTGACTGCGGCGGAATAGACCCCGTCCGGGGAGAAGCGCTTGCCCAGCAGCGCCAGGATGGCGGTATGGTCGATCGGCTCTGAATGGACGCCGCCCGCCTGGATCCAGGGCGAGATCAGGAAGCCCGGTACGCGAACCCCGGTGGTGGTCATCGGCACCTGGTACTCGGCGCCTGGCGGGATCGGGGTGGTGACGGGTAGCGGCGCGACGTGGTCGAAGAAGCCCCCATGCTCATCATAGGTGACGATCATCAGGGTCTTCCCCCAGCGCACTGGGTTGGCGGTGATCGCATTGTAGGTGCGCTGCAGGAAGCCCTGGCCGAAGGCGATGGGTGTCGAGGGGTGGTCGTCGTCGGACTGCCCCAGGTGGGGGAAGCTGGTGTAGGTCGGCTCGACGAAGATGACCTGGGGGAAGGTCGACGCATCCTCGTTCGCGACGTCGCGGGCCAAATCCGCGGTCAGGCGGAAATTCTCGGACGCCGTCCATTTGACCACCCAGTCGTCCATCGCCATGATGAATGGCGCGTTCTCGTGATAGACCCGCCAACGGATGCCGTGGCTGGTCAGCCAATCGTAGACGGTGGTCTGCCGTGAGAGCAGCGTGTAGCTGTGATTGGTGTCGATCAGGGAGTAGCCGCTCAGCGCCATCAGGCGGTTGGCCTGCGTCCCGGCTGGAAGCGGAGCGAACCAACGGTCGCAGACGGTGTACTGGTCGGCGAAGAAATCAGCGGTCGGGACCTCGCCCTGGTCATGATAGGCCATCACCAGGGGGCGGTTGGTGCCGGCTCCGTCGTCCATCGAGAGCGGGCAGGAATTGATGAAGCCTGTCGGCGGCGACGGCGGATTGGTCAGCGGTGCCAGCTGGGTCGCGATGTTGACGCGCTCATGGGGTGGATCACCAGGCAGCGTCGTATAGGCATTGGCAAGATGCCAGGGCGTATAGGCGCTGTTGTTGTAGGGCACGACGAAGGCAGGCGGCCAGCCCAGCTGATTGATCAGACCGTCGATCGGCCGGTTATGGGGCGACAGGCTCAGGTAGCCGAGCAGGTGATCGAACGAGCGGTTCTCCATCATCACGATGACGATGGTGTCGATCTGGGAGAGCGGTGTGGGCGGAGTCGGCATCGGTGCGGCTTCCAGTGAGGGGATCGATGGGGCCAAGCGGCAAGGGGGGCATGATCTGAGGTGTAGTGGTCAGGCATGCAAAGCGGCGGAGATGATTATGGCACAACGGCCACGGCAGATCAGCTCGGGCGCCATGCTAGTTCCGATCGCCGGCCTTCAAGAGCAGGGGATGATGGCAGTGTCCAAGCGGACCCAGCCATCACCAACCGGACTGGACCGGAGGGACGGTGCCTGTCCGAGAATGGGCCCAGCGCGCCGCGATCCCGTCCGACGGCGTAGGGCGGCCTGTCTCGCCGTGGACGGTCTCGCGGCGAATGCGATTGCTTATCGGAACGGGCCGACTACAGGTCGACTGCGCGCCGCAGCGCACCTGTCGCCATCAGTGCATACAAGGACACCATAGCCATGACGCCACAGCCGATCTGGTGCCGCATCGCGACCGCAGTCATCGCCACTGCTGCCGGAGCTGCCGGAGCTGCCGAGGCCGCCATGGCGGCCGATGACACCATCCTCGACGCCCGCCTCGGCGTAGGCGCCATCCCCGGGATCTCATCGGCAGAGATCAGCGAATCCGACACCGTCGATTTCCCGGCCGGGGGTTCACGATCCCGCGCGCGCTCCTGGGATGCGTCCGAGCACACCACCTACGGTGCCGCCTTCTATCTGGGTGGTGAATATGGCCGCTATCTCTCGGGAAATTGGGGCTGGGTTGCCGGCGCCCAGCTGCTTGACGGAACGAGCAAGGGCACGGCCAGCCATGGCAGTCCGGATGTCACCGCCTCCTCGTATGGCATCGAATTCAATGCCGGAAGCGCCTATCGGCTGAACCGAGCGGCCCATCTGGAACTCTCGCCATTCCTCGGCGTCGGGCGCAGCAGGACCACCATCGGCGGGGGCATCCTCGAGCAGTCGAGCGTCGCCGGCGATGCGAGCGGTACGGGGTCCTTCCTCGATTACGGCATCAGGCTCAGCGGCTTCTACGATTACGACGAGTACTACCAGATGGGGTTGTACCTGGGCTACGAGGGTTTCCGAGCGAGATCCTCCCTGTCGCAGAGTTCGCCAGTCGGCCCGGGCGTCTCCTACATGGTCAATGGCGTGAACATCCCCATCGCGTCGACGGATACGGATAACGGCTCGGCCACCTCGACGGCTCGCGGCCATGGCCTGATCGCCGGCGTCACCGTGGGCTACAGCTTCTAGCCGCCGCGGCCCGATCGCCACCGGTCGGAGAGGACCGGAAGATCGGCCTTCAGCCGCGCTGACCTGCAGCCTCCATGGTGCGGTAGTCTGTATAGCCCTTGGCATCCTGGGTATAGAAGGTGCGCTGATCGGGCTCAGCGAGCGCTGCGCCGGACTGGATGCGTGCGACCAGATCGGGATTGCTCACGTAGTGGTGGCCGAAGGCGACCGCATCCAATGCGCCGGATGAGATCGCCGCTGCCGCCTCGGCGGCGCTGTAGCCCATGTTGCCGATGAGGCAGCCGGTGAAGTGCGCCCGTGCCGGTGTCACCACATCGCCGCGCTGCTGGCCGAGGAAATCGCCGCGCATCAGGTGCAGGTAGGCGAGGCGACGGCCGCTCAGCTGGGTGGCGACATGGGTGATCAGCGCGACCGGATCGCTGTCGCGCATGTCGTTGTAGCTGTTCAGGGGAGATAGGCGTACGCCGACACGGCCGGCACCCCAGACGCCGATGACGGCATCGATGACCTCCAGCAGCAGCCGGGCGCGATTCGCGATGGGTCCACCGTAGGGGCCAGAGCGGCGGTTGCTGCCATCGCGCAGGAATTCGTCGAGCAGATAGCCATTGGCGCCGTGGACCTCGACGCCATCGAAGCCCGCCGCCCGGGCATTGATGGATGCGAGGCGGAACCCCTCGACGATGCGTGGGATCTCATCGTCGCGCAGTTCCCGGGGCATGACGTAGGCCTGCGGCCCCTCTGGCGTATGGATGGTGTCACCGGTGATGGCGAGAGCGCTCGGGGCGACCGGCTGTGCGCCGCTGTTGAAGTAGGGATGGCAGGCGCGTCCGCCATGCCAGAGCTGCAGGATGATGCGTCCGCCCTTGGCATGGACGGCATCGGTCACCTTCTTCCACGAGGCGATCTGGGCCGGGGAGTAGATGCCCGGTTCGTGACCGGCGAAGGACGAATTGCCCTCGATGACCATGGTCGCTTCGGCGATGATCGCCCCGGCTGAGGCTCGCTGGGCGTAATATGCGACCATCAGGTCGGTCGGTACGTGTTGCGCGTTGGCGCGACAGCGGGTGAGCGGGGCCATGAGGATGCGGTTGGGGAGCGTCAGGCTTCCCAGGGTCAGCGGACTGAAGAGCGGCGAAGTGGTCGAGGGCATACGCGTCCCGGGATGCGATGGGTGTGGAGGAGGCTCATGGGACAGTAGGCGAGGCGCGCAGACCGTCCATCGGGGTTACCCGCATCATCACTCATGCAGGTGTTGGCGGAGCGAAGGGACGCCCAGCGCTGCCGGCGCGCCGGCGGTCGTGGATGATTGCGGGTCCGCCCGTATGCAGGCCTCGGCGTCGAGGCCGCTTCACAGGCTCGGGTGCTGCGTCCAGCGTTGGCGATGGGCGAGCGGCGTGAGCTCCTGGCTGCGGCGGAATTCCCGCGTGAAGTGGCTGTGGTCGCTATAGCCCAGCGCGCAGGCGATCAGGGTGATCGGTTGGTCGGTGGCCACCAGCAGGCGGCAGGCCTCATGCATGCGCAGCTTGCGCTGGTACTGCAGCGGCGAGATGCCGAAGGCAGAGCGGAAGCGGCGTTCCAGGGAGCGCACCGAGAGGCGCAGCAGGCGGGCCAGATGCGCCTTGTCCAGGGGACCGGCGTAGTGCCTGCGGATATGCTCGACGACGGGACCGAGGGTGCTGAACAGCTGCCCAGCCTCGGCCGATGCATCCACCTCGCGGGTGATACCGGCGGTGGCGATGATCGTCCCCTGGCGTGACCGCAGCGGAATCTTGTCGGTTGCATGCCAGCCGGTGCTGTGGTCGCTGCGCGCGACCAATTCCAGGCGGTTGCGGATGATCTCGCCCCGCAGGACCTCCTGATCGTCAGCCACGTATTGCGCTGCGAGCTGCGGCGGCATGAGGTCATGGTCGGTCTTGCCGATCATCGCTGCGGGATCATCGAAGCCGTAATTGCGCAGCAGGGCGCGGTTCACCCGCACGTAGCGGCCACGTCGATCCTTTATCCAGAACTGCACCTGCGGCAGGTGCTCGAAGAGGCTCTCGCCATGCTCATCCCCGAGGGAGGCGTAGAGGCGGGCGATGTCCGAGATGCCTTGTTTCATCTGGTGTGTCGCAAATGTTATAGCCGGCGGACGATTCGTTCAAGACGGGGAGATTTCGCACCTTAGTGTGTTAGGCAATGCATCGGAGCGCCCCGGTCGCACCTCGATCGACGGTCGCCATCGCTGCCAGGCTGCGCTTCCCGCCCTGCCAGGCTGACGACCCGCATCTGAAGGAGAGATCATGAACGTCCACGCCGCATCCCTGCGCCTCGTCCTCGTCACCCTCGCCGTCCTGACCATGCCTGAGCCCGCCGCGGCCGAGCAGGATGTCTTCGCCAGCGCCAATATCGGCGCCTGGTGCATCGTGCCCTTCGATCCCGTGCATCGGGGCCCCGAGGAGCGTGCGGCGATGCTGCAGCGCCTGGGCATCGTCAACTTCGCCTATGATTGGCGGGATGAGAACATCCCGACCTTCGATGCGGAGATCGAGGCGATGGCGCGGCACGGCATCACCATCACGGGATGGTGGTACCCGCAGCATTCCCAGCCCGTCCTCGATGCGCTGAAGCGGCATGGCATCCATCCGCAACTGTGGGTCTGCGGCGCACGCGTACCGGGGACTGACGCACCTGGAGATCCCGCGCGCGTCGCCCGGGAAGCCGCGCGCATCCTGCCCTATGCGCGTGATGCCAGAGCGGTCGGCAGCAGCGTGGCGCTCTACAACCATCGGGAGCCCTGGTGCGAGGATCAGGACAACCAGATCGCCGTCATCGAGCAGTTGCGCAAGGATGGGGTCGACAATGTCGGCATCGTGTTCAATTTCCATCATTGGCGGGGAGACCTGGCTGGCTTCGCCGCGCTCTTCAAGCGCATGCAGCCCTATCTGCTGGCAGTGAACCTCAACGGCATGCCGGCCGATACGCGCAGCTACCCGTCGGTGCGCTTCATCGGCACCGATGCGTCGGAGCTGACCATGATGCAGGTCATCCGGCAGAGCGGTTGGTCGGGGCCGGTCGGCATCCTGCATGAGCGCCCGAGCCTGGATGCGGAGCAGAGCCTTGCGCACAGCCTGAGCGGGCTCGCCTGGCTACGGAAGGAGCTGACTGCACCTGGCTCGGGTGGGCCAAAGCCGACCGAGGAGGCGCTGCTCGCGGCGCCCGTGGGACCGCCGACGGCACATTAGATCACGGTCGTGGAGGTGAAGGTGCTGGGTAGTGGACCAATCCTGATGTGATTCTCGCGGCCTCGTTTGCTCGCGAATGGTCTATAACAACACGATACTACGCTATAATGGCACAATAACAAGGACGTCGGCAACCCTAGGCAACAAAAAATGAAACGTTTCAATTTCTAGCGTCATTCGGCGTACCACCTCTGAGCGACCTCGCTCAACACCCGCAAGGAACAACATGGCCTTCCGCCTCTGTGTGCTGCTGCTGCTCTGCGGTCTGTGGCTGGTCCTCCCCGCAGCTGATCCTGTGACCATCATGCCGCTGGGCGATTCCATCACCCAGGGGAACAAGACGCAGGACAGCTACCGCCGTCCGCTCTTCCACAAGCTCAAGGATGCCGGCTATTCCTTCCGCTTCGTCGGCAGCGAGAAGAGCAACTTCACCGGTGCGCCTCCCCACCCCGATTTCCAGCAGGACAACGAAGGACACTATGGCTGGAAGATCACTGATGTCCTGCCCAAGCTCGATGGCTGGCTCGGGCAGAACAATCCCGATATCGTCCTGCTGCATCTGGGCACCAATGACAATGGCCAGCCCAACCGCACTCCGGATGCGATCCTCGCCGACATCGAGTCCATGATCGACATCATGCGCAAGCACAACCCCAAGGTGAAGGTGCTGCTCGCACAGCTGATGACCAACTGGGGCGATCTGGTCGAGGTGAACCGCCGCATCCCCGAGCTGGCCAAGCGCAAGTCCACCGCCGCATCGCCCATCATCGTCGTCGATCAGGTGACCGGCTTCGACATCCGCAAGGGTCAGGATACCGTGGACGGCTGCCATCCGAATCCCGCCGGCGAGGAGAAGATGGCGGCCAAATGGTTCGCCGCACTGGTGAGCGTGCTGCCCAAGCCACCGGGTGCGCATTGATGGTATACTCGCCAGTCCGTCCAGCATGGCGAATGCCCGCGGCGGTGGTGCGGTGCGGCTGCCGCATGCTAGCCTCATGACCTCAGATCCCAGCTCGCCAATAGAGGCCGCCGTCGTGAAGCAGATCCTCCCTCCTCTCGCATCCAGCCTGCTCCTGTGCCTGGCGGCTTCCGGACAGGCGGCCGACGTACCGGTCTTCGCGCGCAAGTTCATCGAGGCGCATTGCGTCGACTGCCATGATGCCGACTCCGCGCGCGCGGGCTTCCGCATCGATCTGCTGGGAGCCGACTTCGCGTCCGGCAGGACGGCCGACCAGTGGAAGGAGGTGATGGACAAGATCAACGCCGGGGAGATGCCGCCCAAGAAGAAGCCGCGCCCCGATGCGAAAGAGGCCTTCGCGGTGGCATCGTGGGTCGCGCAGCAACTGGATGAGACCACCAAGCTGGCTCAGGGAGCTGGCGGTCGGGTGCCCATCCGGCGGATGAACCGCGTGGAGTACGCCAATACGGTGCGCGACCTGTTCTCGCTCGAGGAGGGTTTCGCCAGGCGGGTGGAGAAGGAGCTGCCTGCCGACGGCAAGGTCGGTGGATTCGACCGCGGCTCCGCCGGACTGTTCATGGACGAGGGCCAGCTGGCGCAGTACATGGCGGTTGCCGATCTGGTGCTGGATGAGGCGGTGTTCAATCCCAAGCCCGAGGTCTTCACCTTCACCTACGATGCGACCAAGGAGAAGTACGTCCATGGCATCGGAGCGGCCTTCAAGGACGCGTCCGGCAAGATCATCGATGACAATCCGACTCCCGCCGCCGTCGCGGCGCTCAAGGAGCCCCTCAGCAAGATCGCCATCGACAATCTCGACCAGTGGGATGCCAAGGAGAAGCGCTACGTGCCGCACGGGCCGTTCTATTGGACGATGAAGAACGGTGGCATCGAATACCTCTCGGGCGGCAACAACTACCGCAACCCAGGCAATCTGCGCAGCCCGTTCTATGCCGAGGACTGGGGCAAGAAGGGCGTGAAGCGCGATGGCTGGTACCGCTTCCGCATCAACGCCGGCGCCTTCGCCGGAGAGGGGAAGGAGGCGCAGAAGAATGTCCGTTTGGTAGTCGAATACGGCTATGGCAGCCCGATCGAGGTGGTGAAGGGCGAGGTGATCGATGCCCCGCTGGATGCCCCCAAGGAGTACGAATTCCTCCTCTACCTGCAGGCGGGGCCGCCGGGCATGAACCGCTCATGGAACGTCGGCTGGGACAACGGCAACAAGGATGTCGTCATCCGCAACCCCGAGTTCCAGGATGTGCAGTGGAAGCCGGTCACCATCGCCGGCCAGATCGAGGAGGCGATCAAGAAGAAGAAGTCCGCCGACGAGATCGCAGGGCTCAAGAAGCAGTCAGAGCAGGCGCTGGTAGCGGCATTGGAGAACCGCAAGACCTTCGCCGGACCATACAACGTCTACGACCCCAAGCTCGACATCCCCAAGCGCGCCCGTCTCTGGGTCGGCAAGATGGATTGGGAGGGACCGATCGTGGAGTGGCCGCCCAAGGGCAGGAAGATGCTGCTCTTCGCCGGCGAGGACAAGGAGGATGACGGCTACCTGCGCGACATCTTCGCTCGCTTCCTGCCCTTGGCCTACCGCCGTCCCGCGACCAGCGAGGAGCTCGAGCGCGTGGTCTCATGGACGCTGAAGGCGAAGGCGGAGCGCAAGCTGTCGTTCGCCCTCGCGCTGCGGGAAGGCGTGAAGAATGTGCTGTGCTCGCCGGCATTCCTCTACCTCGGATCGGAGGGCGTGGCGGTCGCCGAGCGCCCGGCCGCAGACTCTGGCCCGCAGCAGGTCGATGATTGGCAGCTGGCGACCCGCTTGTCCTTCCTGCTGTGGAGCGGCACGCCGGACGCGGAGCTCTACCAGCTTGCCCAGAGCGACAAGCTGCACAGCCCGGTGGCCTTGAAGGCGCAGGTCAAGCGCCTGATCGCCGACCAGAGGGCGGGCGAATTCATCCGCAGCTTCGCCGGGCAGTGGCTGAGCGTCAGGAATTTCGACAATGGCACGCCGCCGAACCGGGATTTCTACCGCACCTACGACGACACCCTGCGTGACAGCTCGAAACGCGAGCCGCTGGAATTCTTCGGCGAGGTGCTGCGGCAGAATCTGCCGCTGATGTGCTTCCTCGACAGCGACTTCCTGATGATCAATGAGCGCTTGGCGAAGCACTACGGCATCGATGGCGTCGAAGGCGAGAATTTCCGCCGCGTGCCCGCACCTGCCGACGGCAGGCGGGGCGGGGTGCTGGGCATGGCGGGATTGATGACCTATCTCGCCGACGGCACGCGCACCCTGCCGGTGCGCCGGGCGACCTGGGTGCTCGACATGCTGTGGAACCAGCCGGTGCCGCCGCCCCCGCCGAATGCCGGCGATCTGCCGGTGATCAAGGACAAGAAGCTGACGGTAAGGGAGCGGCTGAACCAGCACCGCCTATCAGACAACTGCGCCAGCTGCCATAGCCGGGTCGATCCGTTCGGCCTCGCCTTGGAGAACTACGATGCCATCGGCATGTGGCGCGAACGGCAGAATGGCGAAGGCATGCATGGCGATTCGGGGTCGCCGGCCCTGGATGTGAGCGGCAAGCTGCCATCTGGCCGCGAATTCAAGAGCGTGCAGGAGTTCAAGGCCGCGCTGATCGCGGAGAAGGAGATCTTCATCAGGGGCTTCACCGAGAAGCTCCTCTGCTACGCCCTCGGGCGGCCGATCGTCTATGGCGACCATGTGGTCGTCGAGCGCATCATCGCCGAGGCGGCCAAGGACGGCTATCGGCTGCAGGACCTCATCCAGGCCACCGTCGCCAGCACCTACTTCCAAACCAGATGACCAGATAGGACGATGACCATGAACATCAATACGAGAAGCTGGCGCATGCAGCGCCGCACCTTCCTCAAGGGCCTGGGCGCGGCGGTGGCGCTGCCCTGGCTCGAGGTCATGAGCGTGAACGCCAACGATGTGACCACTGCAGGATCGATGGCTCCGGGCGAGGTCCCGCGCCGTGCGATGTTCACCTACTGGGGGCTGGGCCTGGAGATCCGCGGCTTCACCCCGGCAGATGCCGGCAGGAACTATACCCTGACGCCGACGCTGCTGCCGCTCGCGCCGTTCAAGGACGAGTGCACCGTGATGACCGGCCTCAAGGCCTTCAGCGGCGGCCACGGTTCGTGCAGCTGCCTGCTGACCGGCACCAACACCGTGCGCAACGCGCAGACCCTGATCTCGGTGGATCAGCAGATCGCTGCGCACCATGGCTCCGCGACGCGCTTCCCGTCGCTGGTGCTCGGCACCGTGCGCGAAACGGGCTTCGGCGGCCCATTCCCCATGACCCTGTCGTGGAGCCGGAACAAGACGCCGATCACGCCCGAGAACCGTCCCGAGGTCCTGTTCGAGAAGCTCTTCGGCCATGAGGACAACAACACCCTCGCCGCCGCCAAGGCCGCCCTCGCCCAGCGGGGCAGCCTGCTCGACTCCATCAACGAGCAGGCCACGGCGCTCCAGCGCCGTGTCGGCGCCGCGGATCGCGAACGTCTCGATCAGTACTTCACCTCCATCCGCGACCTCGAGGACCGGATCAAGGTCGAAGGCGAATGGATCGACCGCCCCAAGCCCAAGGTGGCGCGACCGGATTTCGGCCAGGGCTCCCCGCATGACCGCATCGGCGGCGATGGGCACGGCTATTCGGAATATACCCGCCTGATGTTCGACATGATCGTCCTGGCGTTCCAGACCGACAGCACCCGCGTGGTCAGCCACATCCCGCGCACCGAGGGCGACGAGGCGAAATGCTATGGCTTCAAGACCAAGAGCCGGTGGGACCTGCATACCATCACCCACCACAATGAGCAGGAGGACAAGATCGTCTTCTGGCGCCAGCTCGACGCGCTCTACTTGGGCGAATGGGCCTACTTCCTCGGCAAGCTCAAGGGCGTCAAGGAGGGCAGCGGCACGCTGCTCGACAGCACGATGGCCGCGTGGGCGACGACCAATGGCGGCTTCAATGCGCACGACTCGACCCTGCTGCCGCTCATCCTCTGCGGAGGATCGGCGCTCGGACTCAAGCATCAGGGGCATCTGGTGCAGAAGGATGTGCAAGTGGCCAATGTCTGGCAGACGGTGGTGAACCGCATCGGCATGCCGATCCCGGCCGACTTCCAGGGCGGTGTCGCCAAGGGGATGGTCAAGGAATTGGTGTGACCGGCACCTCCCGGATGCCGCCCATGCCCGCGAGCGCACGGGTGGGCGATGGGCGCGCTATTCGCCGACGACCTGGCGGTGGGCCGAGGAGAAGGCGATGAAGAGCACGGCATCGCCGGTGCCGATGTTCTTGGCGTTATGATGGATGCCGGCAGGGATGCTCACCGTATCCCCGGTATGCATGGTCTCGGTGCGTCCATCCTCCATGCTCTGCACGATGGTGCCGCTGATCACGTGCAGCACCTCGTCGCAGTTGGGGTGGTAATGGCGCGGATTCTCCTGGCCGGGATGGATGATGCATTGGCCGACGGTCATGGTCGAGGAATTCTTCATGTCGGCGGCGATGTACCAGGTCAGCTCGCCCCAGGGCTGCTTGACCACCCGGTAGTCCGCCGGGTGCACGACCACGGCCTTGTCCGGCGGTGCATCGGCTGAGGTCCGCTCTGCGTCCATGCACCCGCTGAGGGAGGCGAGCAGCGGCAGAACGAGGGCAAGGGTGGTGATCAGGCGCATGCAATTCTCCAGATCGGGGCTGAGGGCTAGGGGGATTGAGGCACAAGCGGCGAATCGGCGCCGCCGGCGGGGACCTCGATGTGGGCCGTCCACAGGATGCCATTGAGCACCATGCGGCGCACCGCCTCATTGCGCATCGAAGAGAGGTAGTGCAGTCCGGTGAAGCCGAAGCTCCGGCCTCCACCAGCGCGATCGAAGGTCCAGGCGATGGTATGGGTCGCCGGCTTCTCCGGCGGGGCGACAGCGGTCAAGAGCGGGGTGACGCCCTTGCCGCCGGGCACGAAGGCGAGGGTCGGATAGATCTCATCCTTATAGGTGAAGCTGGCCCAGCCGCGGCAGACCGGGCTGTCGGCATGCACCTGGGTGTAGGGGAGATCGACATTCGCGCGGTCGATCATGCCATAGCGGCAGCCGCCGAGCCAGGAGGTGAGCGGGATCGAGGTGTTGTCATCCGGCAGGGAGGTGGCCTGGTGCAGGCAGACCAGCCCGACTCCCTGGTCCATGAGCGCGGCGAAGGCGGCCCGCCGATCGGGGTTCAGCAGCGGATGGGGCACCTCCTGGATGCCATCGAAGTACCAGATGATGGTGCTGGTGCCTGCCAGGCTGACGCTCGCGGGCGGCCAGGCATCCGGGTAGATGTCGACGGCCAGGCCATGGACATTGGTGATCGCCAGCAGCGCCTGCTTGATGGCGGCCAATCCATGGGGGAAGTCATGCTCGCCGGGCCCATGGCTCTTGGTGCCGCCGATCAGGATGATGCGCTTGCCCTGGGCATCGATCGACGCCTCGCCGGCGCTGAGGGTCGTGCCGGCCACCAAACATGCCAGCATGACGGCGGCAGGCAGGAGCGGCATCACGACGACCTCCGCGCGCGCTTGGAACCACCAGACGAGGCACTGCGACCGCCGCCGGTCTGGCCGGGGGTGCCGAGCGCAAGGCCATGGAAGCCGCGCACCTGCTGGGTGATCGCCGCTTCGGTGGGGATGCGCTCCATCGAGCTGGCGCCGTAGAATCCGCTCACCCCAGGGCAGCTGGTGAGGAGGTACTGGGCATCCTCATGGCTGGCGATCGGTCCTCCATGGGCGAGGACGAGAACATCCTCGCGCACCGATCTTGCGGCATCCAGGATCGCGCGGATCAGGGTGGCGCACTGCTCCAGCGTCTTCGCCGTCTGCGCCCCGATGCCCCCGCCGGTGGTCAGGCCCATGTGCGCCACCACCAGGTCCGCACCGGCACGGGTCATCAGGCGCGCCTGTTCGGGGGTGAAGACGTAGGGCGAGGTCAGCAGATCCTCCGCCCGGGCGGCGGCGATGCATTCGACCTCAAGCTGGTATCCCATCCCGGTCTCCTCCAGGTTGTCGCGGAAGTTCCCGTCGATCAGGCCGACGGTGGGGAAGTTCTGGATGCCCGAGAAGCCGATTGCCTTGAGCTCGCGCAGGAAGAGCTCGCGCAGCAGGAAGGGATCGGTGGCGCACACCCCGGCCAGCACGGGGGTGTGCTTGACCACGGTGAGCACTTCGCGGGCCATCTCCTTGACGATGTCGTTGGCATTGCCATAGGGCATCAGTCCGGCGAGGGATCCGCGGCCGGCCATGCGGAAGCGGCCTGAATTGTAGATCACGATCAGGTCGATGCCGCCGGCCTCCTCGCATTTGGCGGACAGCCCGGTGCCGGCGCCGCCGCCGATGATGGGCTTGCCGGCGGCGACCTTGGCGCGCAGGCGTTCGAGGATGGCGGTGCGGGATTCGCTCATGGCATTGGTCCGGAGGAGGTGCGGTTGGCTTGGCCCGCCGGGAGCACGGCATGGAAGGCATCGATCAGCGCATCGGCGAAAGCGGGATCATTGAGGTCGAGATCGCAGCGCACGATGCGCCGTGACGGTGTGGCAGCGACCGTCCGCACCAGTTCGTCGATCAGCGCGGCATCCGCCTCGCGGTCGTGGAAGGGCTGGCCGGCGGCGCTGAGCAGGGAGGTGCTGCGCTCGGGGATCACCAGCGTCAAAGCGGCATGCGAGCGGTTGATCTTGCCTGCGATCCACCGGGCGCACAGGCGGTTCTCCTCGACATCGGTGCGCATCAGGGTGATCTGCGCATTGTGCACATGCAATCGCCGGCCGCGGAAGCGCTCCGGGACGGTGTCGTAGGCGGCGAAGTTGACCATATCGAGGGCGCCCAGGCTCATCACGTAGGGGATGCCAGCGGCCAGGATGGCCTCGAAGCGGCGCGGACCTGCGGGAAAGATGCCGCCGACGATCTCATCCGCTACCTCGGTGGTGGTGATGTCGATCACTGCGCCGATCAGGCCGTCGGCCACCAGCTGCTCCATGGTCTGTCCGCCCGTGCCGGTGGCATGGAACACCAGGCATTCGAAGCCTTCGTCCTCCAGGCGGCGCCGCACCGCGGTGACGCAGGGCGAGGTGACGCCGAACATGGTCAGTCCTACCGTCGGTCTGCGGCTCGCGCTGGTGAGGGGGTGGCTGGCCATGCCGGCGAGCGCATGCGCGGCATTGCCGAGGATGCGCCTGGAGACGACATTGAGGCCGGCGACGTCGACCACGGATGGCATCAGCACCAGATCGCTGTGGCCGACATAGGCGGCGGTATTGCCGCTGGCCACGGTCGAGACCAGCATCTTCGGCACCCCGATGGGCAGGGCGCGCAGGGCCGGTGCGATCAGGGCGGTCCCGCCGCTGCCGCCCAGTCCCACCGCGCCGCTCAGCGCTCCCAGCGAGTGCTGGCGGGAGAGGAAGGTGGTCAGGGCCTGGCTCATCGCCGTGATCGCCGTGCCGCGATCAGCGAGCCCGAGCACGGCCTGCGTGCCGCCGGGATGGCAGGCGGCCACGGTCTCGCGGCTGATGCCCGGGGCGACCTGCGGGGAATCACGGGTGCCGACATCGACCGTCACCACCGGGCAGCCGTCGGCTCGGGCGGTCTGCGCGAGATAGTCGAGCTCGAAGCCCTTGGTGTCCATGGTGGCGATGGCGTAGATGGCGGGAGTCATGGCGCTTCATACTCCAGAGCACGGGGCATGCCAGACGGCCGCTGACGGTGCCCGACGCTGCTGTGGGCCATCAGCCAGCGCGGGGTGTGGGGTGTGAAGCGCGCATCTGCCGGGCATATCCAGGCAATGGCACCGGGCACGGCCGCGGTGGGCGCCCGTGCAGGGGAATCACCGGCCATCCCCAGCCAGGTACGGCGCAGCAATGTGTATACCATGGATTGCGCCATAGTGTATACAATGGTACACATGCGGGGTGGTGATGGGAACCCAGTGGGTCGGGGAGCTACGTCGGCGCGGGAGCCTGCAGGCCCCCTTGGTGGCGGTGGTCGCGGGCAGCGGCCAGATCGCACGGCTCGCCGTCGAGGCGCGGGCCGATCTGATCTTCGCCCTGAGTGCAGGAACCTACCGCCACCTCGGCAGCGGATCGCTCGCATCGTTCATGCCCTACGGCAATGCCAATCACCAGACGCGCGAGCTGCTCATCCACGCGATCCTGCCCAGGACGACGGGCGTGCCGGTGGTCGCCGGCATCTGCGCCCATGACCCGACCATCGATCGCGCGGCGCTGCTGGCCGAATACCGGGCGCTCGGGGTCCTCGGGGTCACCAACTGGCCCGCGCTCGGCTTCATCGATGGCGCGTTCCGCGCCGCCCTGGCCGGGGAAGGCGTGGATGAGGGATCCGAGCTCGCGCTGATGGAGCAGGCGCATGAGCACGGGCTGGCGGCCTTCGGCTTCGTCCTCGACCGCGCGAGCGCCCGGCGTTTCGCCGCCGCCGGCTGCGATGCCCTGGTGCTCGATCTCGGATTGACCAGGCAATGGGCGGATGTGCACGAGCACCGGGACCAGCTGCGCCAATCCATCGCCCAGCTCAATGGCATGGCCGAGGCCGTGCGCGAGAGCGGTCGCGATCCACTGTGCCTGGCCTTTGGAGGCCCGGTGGTGAATGCCGATGATTTCGCCGAAGTGCTGCGCTATGGCTTCGTCCATGGCTTCGCCGGCGGCTCGGTCTTCGAGCGGCTGCCGGTCCAGGATGTGGTCAGCAGCACGATCGCCCGCTTCAAGGGGGTCGCGGTCGACCATGCCGGCCAGGATGACGGCAGCGACCATGGCGGTCTCCTCGAGATGATCGGCCGGGCGCCGGCGATGAAGCGGATGTTCGCGCTCATCGAGCGCGTCGCTCCCACCGATGTGAATGTCTGCATCGAAGGCGAATCCGGCACCGGCAAGGAGCTGGTCGCGACCGCCATCCATCGGCTGAGCCATCGGGCGAACCAGCCGTTCGTCACTCTCAACTGCGGTGCACTGCCCGACAGCCTGGTCGAGAGCGAGCTGTTCGGCCATGAGCGGGGGGCGTTCACCGGCGCAGAGCGCCGCCGGCTGGGCAAGTTCGAGCTCGCCCATGGGGGCACGCTGTTCCTCGACGAAGTCGCCGACCTGACGCCGCATGCCCAGGTGGCGCTCCTGCGCGCGATCCAGGCGCGCGAGATCACCCGCCTGGGGGGCGAGCGCTCGCTCCCGGTCGATGTGCGTGTGGTGGTGGCATCGCACCAGCCGCTGGCGCAGGCGGTGGAGGAGCGGCGCTTCCGCGCCGATCTCTATTACCGCCTCAACCATCTCACCGTCCAGGTGCCTGCGCTGCGGGAGCGCCGTGAGGACATCCCGCTCCTGGTCACGCGCATGCTGCCGAAGCTCTCCGCCCAGCTGGGCAGGAAGCTGACCGGCGCTGCGCCGGGCTTCCTGCAGTCGTTGGCCAGGCATGCCTGGCCGGGCAATGTGCGGGAATTGCAGCATGCGGTGATGCGCTGCGCGCTGCTCGAGGACGGTGCGGTCATCGCCGGGCATGCCTTCTCCCCGGTGAGCGCACCGGCAGCGGTGCACGCTCGCCGCGATCAGAGCCGCCTGCGCCATCTCGCCGAGACCGCGATCGCGGATGCGGATGGCAACAAGTCGCGCGCCGCTGACCGCCTGGGGATCACCCGCAGGACGCTCTACGCCTGGCTGCGCGGCGCCGGCGGCCAGGAGTGATCCGGACGTGCAGGCATGGCGCTCACGGCGATGCGATGCAGTAGAGTTTCTTGGCGCCTTTGAGGAACAGCCGGCCGCCGGCGACGGCCGGCGAGCAGGACGACGGATCGCCCAGGTCGCTGCTCGCCACCAGGTCGTATGCCGGCCCCGCCCGGATCACCCAGGATCTGCCGGAGCTGGCATAGTAGATCAGCCCATCGGCGGTGGAGATCGGGCTGGGATTGAAGTCGCCAGCCAGGCGCTGAGACCAGATCTCGTCGCCGGTGGCGAGGCGGAAGCAATGCAGGGTGGTCGAGAAGCGGTAGAGATAGTCGCCGACGATCAGCGGCGAGTTCATCCCATTGATGCCGAGGTGGAGCGTCCATTTCACATGCGTCGCAGTCACGTCGCCGCTTCCGGTCGGATCGACGCAGATGCCCGGACTCCCGCGACCCTCATCGCTGTAGACCAGGCCCGAGGCGCACACCGGCGTCGAGACATCGCCCTTTGAGGCGCACCACCAGAGCAGATGCCCGGTATCCGGATCGAGGCCCTGCAAGGCATTCGAGGCGCTGACCAGCAGCTGTGGCCTGCCGGCGACGGTCGTCAGCAGGGGGGTGCTGTGGTTGAAGCCGACCTCGGGTCGCTTCTGCTCCCAGCGGGTCGCACCGGTCTTGGCGTCGAAGGCGATGATGAAGGAGTGCTGGGTGGTCTGGTCGCACAGCAGGATCACCATGTCCTTGTAGATGATCGGGCTGCTGGCGATCGCGACATCGAAGGTGCGCGGTTCGATGTCGCGATGCCAGACGATATGGCCATCGGCATCGAGGGCTGCCAGCACCGCCGATCCGAACAGGGCGAAGACCAGGGTGCCGTCGGTGGCCGGCGTCGCGCACGCATAGCCGCCACGCAGATCGCTGAGCAGCCACGGTCCAGGCGGCACCAGGGTGTCCCAGCGCCGCTGTCCGGTCGCGGCATCGTAGCAGACCACATGATGCTCGACCGGCGCATTCAGTGCCGTGGTGACGAACACGCGGTCGCCCCAGACGATGGGGGAAGATTGCGACGGGTCGCTGGCGGGCAGGGGCGAGGACCAGCGCACGTGGTCGTTGGCGGCACCGCCCCAGCTGGTGGGCAGGCCCTTCTCGTCGCTGCTGCCCATGCCGGTGGGGCCACGCCATTGCGGCCAGTCGCTGGCCGGCAGCGGCAGGCACGAACCCAGGCAGCACAGGGCGAGCAGGGCGCCGGTGTTCATGAAGCGATCGTTCGCCGGGCGCAACGGCAGTCAAGGAACGCCCACGCCCATCAGTGCCCTGCCGCCGGCGCCATCATGGCGGCCGACCGGGCTGTAAGCGCGCTGCACCGTGATGCCGGCAGGGGGTTAGGGCTTCCCTGCGGGCTTGTCCACGTGCTTGTCCACCACCGCCCTTGCTGCTCCATCACCGACGTAATGAGGTGATGGCGTCCCCGCGAAGGCATTGGCGCGACAGAGCACGCCCTCGGCCAGGCCGTCGATGCTGATGGCGCTGAGCGCATGCCTGAGCACGCAGCCCTCGACCACGGCATCGACGATATTGCCGCCGATGACGATGCTGCCGCTGTTATCGGCGGCGATGGACTGCCGCCGATGGACGGCCCAGCAGGTGAGCGGTCCGGCGAACAGCGGGGATCGGTGCCCATCGTCGCCGTTGGAGCCGACCTTGGTCTGGCCCTGGGTGATCGAATTGTCGAAGTACTGGACCTGCCACGACGGTTCGAACCAGCCGTCGGAGCGCACACCGTAGTTCATCATGTCGGCGCAGCGCAGCAGCTGGTTCTGCGCGCAGACGACATCGATCGAGGTGCCGTAGCCGGCATTGACCCAGTTGGCATCCTCGAAATGGTTGCCGATAATCAGCGTACGGCCATTGAACGGCACGATGGTGGCGATCGACGAGGCATCTGGAGGCGTGGCGAAGGGGCGATCAATGTCCCATTCACGGGCGTGGTTCGCCACGACGTCGCGCCACTGCCCGGCGCCGCGCCCGGCGAGGATGCAGATGGCGGAGCGTCGCCACAGCTCGCTGGTCTCAGCCGCCCACTTGGGGAAGGTCGGGTCCCCAGCCAGGGTGACGTGCGCGCCGGGGCCGGCAGTGAGGGCGCCGAGGTAGGCGCCGGTGCTGGCATCAAAGGTGAAGGAGAAATCGGATTGCTGCGCATAGAGGCATTCGTGATGGTTGTGCCCATAGTAGATGTTCCGCCCCGAACCGGCGATGTTCTGGTAGGCGGTCGGATCCATGGAGACGAACTGGTTGTCCTCGACGATCACCGAGCGCGAGCCGCCCAACGGCGTGTTGCACTTGTTCGCCATGATGCGGTTGCGCGCGACCACGCCGAAGAGCCCGGGCTTCACCCCTTCGCCCTTGGCCAGGATGTCGCAATCGGTGACCTGGCCATTGCGGCCCAGGCGCACCACCAGGCCGTTGCCGCGTCCCTGCACCAGCCAGTAGTGGTCGATGCGCACGCGCACCCGCTGCATGCGCAGCCGCTCATCGGAGACGATGGCCTGGTCGTATTCCAGCGGCAGATAGAGGCTCACATCCTCGAGCGAGAAATCCGCGCCGTAGATCAGGGGGGAAGGCGGCTTCGGCTCGTCCACCAGGGCGCGGCCCTGCGGCCCGCCGCCATCGAGGTTGAAATGGCCGCTCCCCCACCACAGGCTCACCAGGCCCATGCCCTCGCCGCGGATGGTGGTGTGCTTGGGCACAATGAGCGCGCCCTTGATGGCATAACGGCCGGCAGGGAAGTAGACCACCCCGCCGCCATTGGCCTCCGCCTTCTTCAATGCGGCGTGGATGCCCTCGGTGCGATCGAGCGGCTGGTCGTACTTGATCAGCGTGCGCCGCATCTGGGCTACCGCGTCGGGGCCATAGGTCTCGAGGACGCTGAAGACGGTGGGTGATGCCGCAGGGGATGGCGCGATGCGCAGGGTGCCGACCGCGCGCCAGCCGGCGTCTCCGCCGCAGCCGTTGTGCACCCGCACCGTATAGGGTCCCGGCTTGAGCACCGCCGGGTCGTTCGGCAGGTCGAAGCGCAGTGCGAAGCCATCGGCGGGGGTGCAGGTCAGGGTTATCGGCGGGCCCTGCGCCGGCTCCAATCGAGCCATCGAGCGCCCACCGGTGTCGAGCGATTTCCCGAACACCCGCAGCCAGCCCCCGGGAGTGCCGACCTCCCCTTCGTCCGCCTGCAGCCACCAGGGATCCGGCGCATTCAGCAGGGCGATGGCGGGCGCGGCACCGGTGAGCGCGAGGCGCAGCGCGAAGATGCCGGGCTTGAAGGCGGCAGGTATGACGCATTTCAGCGATTGGCTGCCGGCCTGGAGCGCGTCGACATGGACCCAGGCGCTGGCCGGCGGCGGCGCCGCTGCCGCCGCGTCGTCGCCGAGCCGCGCGACCTCCACCTGGAGGCCTGGTCCGGAGAGATCGCTGCCGTGGAGCAGGACGGTCTCATCCGGGCGCACCGGGTCGGATGCCCAGTAGATGACCGGCGGTTCAACGGCCTGGGTGGGCGAGGCGAGGGCGAGCACGATGAGGCATGCGGGCAGTGGGCGCAGCGGCATGGAGGCCCCTGGAGGTCATCGGGTGTTCGGCGCCGGCCGAGGTCACGACGATCGTTCCATGCCTTTGTCCTCTGTCCACGCAATGCGCAGCTTGCCATCCCGATGCTCGCACACGCAGGTCAGCGGCCCGCAGCCGATGCTGGTCCTGCATTTGATGTACTTGATCGCGCCTTCCAGGGAGTGGATCGGGAAGCTGGAGAACTTGTTGACCGGCGCGTCGGCCAGGCGGATGGCGCCCTGCTCATTCCGCTCAAAGTGGAAGATCAGCCATGGTGAGGGGGCATTGGGGGTCATGGCATGTGCGCGGACCGGTTGGGGGGACCCATTCTTGCGCAGATGTACCAGGATATGGGTCGCCAGCAATGTCGATTTATGCGCTTCCGGCTGGATGCGTCCTCGACCAGCTGGTGTGACACAGGTTGCCACAAGATGCAGCAGGGCCCTGTCAGGGCCGATGGAACGATCTGCGCTTCACCCCCGGGGCCCCCTCGGCGGAGCTGCGATCAGCGGTCGCCGAAGACGCGTTTGCGCAGCAGGCGCAGGTCGAGGGGCACCAGGATGAGCAGCATGAGCAGGCACAAGCCGGCCGCCCACACCAGGTGCCACGACGGCGTGCCGGCGACCAGCAGCAGACGCATGCCCTCGGCGAGGTGGTTGAGGGGATTGATCTGGACCGCCATCAGCAGCAGGGGCACGTCAGGCAGGGGGAAATAGGTGCTGCTGGCGAAGCCCATGGGCATGATGACGAGGAAGAATGGCAGGCCCATGTGATCCATGCTCGGCAAGGTGGCGGTGAACAGCAGGCCGATGGTGGAGAAGGCCAGCGCGGCGAGGAAGAGCAGCGGGATGGCGACCGGCAGCCACAGCCAATGCAGATGGAGGGCTCCTGCCATGCCGAAGCCGAGCAGGACCACGCACACCATCACCGCGTAGAAGGTCGCCAGGCTCGCAGCCCAGAGCGCCTCGCCCCACACCACATGCTCGAGGCGGACCTGGGTGGTGAGCTGCCCCTCCCAGGACTTCTGGTAGTGCATGCGCACATAGGCGGAGAACAGCGACTGGAAGAAGGCGGTCATGAAGGCGGTGTAGGCGAGGATGCCGGGTGCCAGATAGGTCAGATAGTCGACCGGATGGCCATTCCAGCTCAGGTCGCTCATCTGGCGGCCGAGGCCGACGCCGAAGGCCAGCAGCATGATGAGCGGTTCGCAGACCGGTGGCAGCATGGCCGTATGCCATTTGCGCAGATGGACGCGGATGTGCCGTCCGAGCACGGCGCGACTCTGCCAGGCGAAGGCGGGGAGGTAGGTGTTCACGCCCTGCCTTCATCGGCCAGCGCCGGGAAGAGGTCGTCGAGGGTCGGTACGCGGACTTCGTAGCGCAGATGGGGGAAGGCGGCGACGAAGACCGCCAATTCGGCGGCATCGAGCGGGATGTGCCAATTGGAGAGCACCCGCGACGAGAACAGATGGCGTTCGCCCAGCCAGGCGGCGACCTGATCCGCTCCGGCGCCGGCGATCGGCAGCACGACGATGTGCTCCCCCACCACATCGCCCAGGACGCTGCGCGGCGAGCCGGAGGCGCGCACCCTGCCGTCGTGCAGCACCAGCAGGCGGTCGGACAGCCGTTCGGCCTCGTCCATGTAATGGGTGGTCAGGACCACGGCCATGCCATCTGCACGCAAGCCCGAGACCAGCTCCCAGACCGCGATGCGTGCCTGGGGATCGAGCCCGGTGGTCGGCTCATCGAGGAACGCCACCTGCGGCCGGTGCACCACCGCGCGTGCGATCATCAGGCGGCGCTTGTAGCCGCCCGAGAGCGTTTCCGGCATCTGCTCGGCGTACTCGGCCAGACCGAAGCGTTCGAGCAGCTCTTCGATGCGCTCAGCCAGGCCGGTGATGGCCGGGCGGTAGTAGCGGCCGGTCTGCACCAGGTTGTCGCGCACGGTGAAATCGGCATCGAAGGTATCATCCTGGGTGCACACCCCCAGCGCGCGGCGGGCGGCATCGGCCTCGAGGACCAGATCGTGGCCGGCGATGCGGATGCTGCCGGCCTCGGGGCGCAGGAAGCCGTAGCACATGCGCAAGGTGGTGGTCTTGCCGGCGCCGTTGGGTCCCAGCAGGCCGAGCACCTCGCCAGGTCCGCAGCTGAGATCGACCCCGTCGACCACCAGCTTGCCGCCAAGCGACTTGCGCAACCCGCGGGCATCGAGCAGCAGCGGCGCCGCTGGAGCAGCGGAACGCCCGACCGGCTCCTGGGCGTGTGCGGCACGAGCGTTCATGCCCTGACCGGCGGCCCGGCGGCCCGGCCACCACCCGGCCAGGGTCCTGGTTGCACGCGGCTGGTCAGGCGGTCGATGGTCATGGCAGGGCGAGGTGCTGGGGAGGGGGTGTGGACGGCGTGGTGGTGATGCTGGAGGGGGTATCGTCGCCACGCTGGAGCGATTTCAACGAGGCATGCGCCCCTTCCCATGCTGGTCTGGGCAGGCGATGCCGGCGGTGAACGCCAGGAAGCACGGTCCCTTGCCCCCAGCATCCGGGCCGAGGTCGTGTGCTGTGCGGGAACGGCCGGGACCGCTGGGAACTGTCAGTGCGGTCAGCGCGGCCTGCCGGTGACCGGAGGGGCAGGCGCCGGCGTCGGAGATGCAGGCGGCTGCAGATACTCCAGGGCCAAGGATCGGATGAGCTCGATCGATTCCGCCTCGGTCCGCGGCTTCTTGCGGAAATGCGTGATGCCCAGGGACCGGCAGCGTTCGATGTCGACATCGTTCTGGGGCCCGGTCAGCATGACGATGGCGATGTCCTTCCAGCGCTTATCGCTCTGGATCATCTCCTGGAACTGCCGTCCATTCGAGCGCGGCAGGTGCAGGTCGACGATGATCAGGCGCGGCCGCTGAGCGCTGACGAAGGGTCCCTGCTGATGGAGGTAGAGCAGGGCATTGGATGCCGTGCTCAGGCTATGGAGGGCGCCGACCACGCCACTGCTGAAGAAGGCTCGTGAAAACAGATAGCGGTCGTTCTCGTCGTCGTCGATGTGCAGGATATGCGGGATGTGCGACATGGCGGGCCCAGCGTAGGCCCATGGGAAGATGACCAAGAAGTGATGAAGGCCAGGTTAATCACCGGTACGGGGACGCGGGCGGAGGATGCGACAGGCATGCCCGCTGCGCGACACCGCTCGGGCTGTCGCCGAGGTGCGCCAGGACCGGCCGACCTGGCAGAGGCGATCATGCAGACTACGGTCCAACGCGCCTCGCTGGCAGGCGAGGCGCATACCGATGGCGATGCGGTCCCTGGCGGGAAGGCCAGGGGAAGCGCGTTGTGGGCGCGCTCGGCGCACGCGACGCCGACCGCGCAACGAGCGTCCGCCGCCCTGCCCCGCCTGACCGATACGCCGGCGGATTAGTTCTTAGTGGTCAGGAACTTGAGCAGCTCCAGCGCATCACGCTCGGGCATGGACTCCAAGAGGCCGACCGGCATCAGCGACTGCGCCATCTTCTTGCGATCCTTGATCTCGCTCTTGGGGATGCTGGTCGTTCCGCTGAGGGACTTGATGACCAGGGTGGTGTCCGATTCGTGATCGAGCAGGCCGAGGACGACCGAGCCGTCGGTGCGCGTGACGACGTGCAGTTGGTAATCATCGCCGACCACCGCGTTCGGATCGACGATGTTCTCGAGGAAGTAGTCCACGCCATTGCGCCAGGAGCCGCCGAGATCCGGTCCGAGATGGGCTCCCACGCCATTCATCGCATGGCAGACCGTGCAGGTGCGCTGGAAGACCTTCTGGCCCGCCTCGCTGCTCGCCGGCCCCAGACGGGCATCCACATAGGCCTTCTTGAGCTTGGCGATGGTGGTCTTGGCGCTGGCCGAGACATCCGTGATCTTGCCCCAGGACTGGTCGAGGATGCGGTTGATCTCGGCATCGTTCAGGGTGCGCAGCTGCCGGATCTGCATCGCGCTGAGCTGCTTCTTGTCGAAGGTGCCATCCGCCACCGCCTTGAGCAGAGGCATGGCGAGGTTGGAACGTGCGGTCAGGGTATTGAGCGTCAGCGCGCGATCGGACTCCGAGAAGGAGGCATAGCGCTTGAGCAGCGCCTGCGCGGTCGCGGGATCATTCGAGCGTGCGAGCAGGGGGATGACGTCCGAGCGGAAGGCATCCAGATCGAGCAGCCCGGCATACACCGGGGTGGCCTGGGGGTCGCCGCTGCGCTTGAGCAGCTCGAAGGCGGCACGCCGGTCGGCGATGGGCGCCTTCTCGTCGGCCAGGATCGCACGCGTGCGGGTGAGCACGGCCTGATCGCCGAACAGCACCGAGAGCTGGTCGACCAGCGCCTTGGCTTCGGCAGGGGCGCTGGCGAGGTGCGTCTGCACCTCGGCCCAGCCCTTGGGCAGCGGCACGGAGGCCTCATTCTTGAGTGCGTAGGCGAGCAGGCGCAATCCCTTGTAGGCGCTGGCCTCATCCGCAGTCGCGATCTGGCCGACCAGCTGGTCGCGGCCCTGGGCCTGATTGCCGGCGAACCAGCGGATGGAGTCAGCGAGGGTGGGCAGGCTGGTCTTGGCGGACAGCGCCAGGGCACGTGCATAGTCCTGGCTGGTGGCATGCGCCAGGCCGAACCAGATCATCTTCGGCAGGAAGCGGTCCTTGGCATCCTCGCCATGCGCCGCCAGGGCGTTGGCGACATCCCACAGCGGTGCCGTGGGCAGCACCGGGAGTGCGGAAGCGAGGGCGAGGCGGACCACCGGGGAGGGGTCTGAGGTGGCGAGGCGGACCAGGGCGTCGGCCGGCAGGGCCTCGGATGGTCCGGACTCGGTTCCCAGCTGCACCGCCCAGGCGCGCACCACGTCGCTGCCATGCTGGGCGGCATGCGCCAGCACCGCATTGTCGAGGGATGCGGTGGTATGCAGGCACCACAGCGCACGCAGCACCTGGGGCGTCGAGGTCGAGGTCGCCAGCAGCTCCTTGAGGGCGGCGACGGCCTGGGGGTCGAGCTTGCCGGCGGCGGCGCGCTCGGACAGCAGACGCTGCGCGGTGCGGCAGTACCAGTCGTTGTGGTGGCTCTGGAGATGGACCAGGTCGATATCGCTCATCGCGCCGAGATCGACCTTCTTGGGCTGGAAGGTCTTGGCCCAGGAGATGCGGTAGAGCCGCCCGGTGGTGCGGTCCCACTTCTCGCGATCGGGGGTGTGGCAGTGCTGGGTATCTGCCCAGTCGATGACGTAGACCGCGCCGTCCGGTCCGGTCTTGAGGCTGACCGGCAGATAGGTGGGGTCCGGGCTCCAGGCCATGTCGTAGCCAGCCTGCAGGGTCAGGTAGCCCGAGCCCTCGCGCACGTTCTCCTGGTGGTTGAGCTGCGCGCCGAAGATGTTGTTGGTGAAGACATGGTCGCGGTAGATGTCGGGCCAGTTGTCGCCCAGATAGACCAGCGTGCCGACCTTGGCATGCCCGCCGTAGACGGCGCCGGTGCCCGGCTTGCCGGCACCGCCTTCGCCGGTGTCGTATTCGGCCGATGCCGGGAGGTAGTTCTTCAGCTCGGGAGCGAAGTCAGGTCCCGCATTGGAGATGAAAGGGTCGTAGTTGGCATTGACCTGGTTCCAGTAGAAGCCATTGCGGATGACGAAGGAGGTCCCGCCGCCACCGTAGAAGCTGCGGCAATGGGTCATGAAGAGATGGCCGACTTCATTGAAGTCGAGCCCCCACTGGTTGCTGCCGCCATGGGCGAAGATCTGGAATTCATGGCGCAGCGGATGATAGCGCCAAACCCCTGCCATCAGCTGGACGCGATTCTCCTGCGGCGTGCCGGGCTTGCCGATGCTGGCGCGGTTGAACACCCCCTGGTTGCCGTAGAGCCAGCCATCGGGGCCCCAGATGAAGCTGTTGAGCGTCTCGTGGGTGTCGCCCAGGCCCCAGCCGTCGAGCATGACCTCGGGCGGGCCGTCCGGGATGTCGCGGTGGTTGCGATCGGGGATGAACAGCAGCTGGGGCGCGGCGCCGACCCAGACGCCGCCGTAACCGACCTCCAGGCCGCTGACCAGGTTGAGGCCTTCGATGAACACCTTGCGCTTCTTGAAGGTGCCATCGCCATCGGGATCCTCGAAGATCACGATGCGATCCAGACCCTTGCCCTCCGGTTGCTTGTTGGGGTAGCTGTACGCCTCGGCCACCCAGATGCGTCCGCGTTCGTCGATGGTGAAGGCGATCGGCTGGCGCACCTCCGGCTCGGCGGCGATCAGCTCGGCCTGGAAGCCATGGGTCAGCATCATCCCGGCGACCAGCTTCTGGGCCGACGGGTTGGCGACTGCGGTCGGCTTGGCCGGATTCGGCTCCAGGGCCCAGAGCATCGGGCTGTCAGACTGGCGGTTGCCGGTGGTCGGCGCCTGGGCGAAGACCGGCGCCTTGTCGTGGAAGAGGAAGTCGTCGTAATTGATATGGCCCCATCCGCCGGTGCCGGCATCGGTGATGCGGATGAAGATGCGCTTGCCCTGCTCGGCCTCGAGGTTCACCACCTCGCGGTGCATGGTCTCGGTATCGGCGCCGCTGGCGGTGTGGATGATCCGGCCGGTCCCGTCCTCGACCAGCTCGAGGCGCTCCTGCTTGGGGTCGTGCCCGCCGCCGATCAGGAAGCTCGCCCATGGATGGTTCACCGCGAATACCGACGAGGTCAGGGTGCCGGTGCCTTCGTCGCCGACCTTCTCATAGCCGCCCAGCCAGTAGTCGCCGGTATGGTTGCTCGACATCCCCGGCTTGCGCGGGCTGACGGTATCGCCCTTGATCGGCTGGCCTTCCCAGGCATTGCCTTCGGCCTTCCAGCCCGTCAGCGTGCCGGTCTCGAAATCGAGGTTGAGGGTCTTGCCATCGGGTCCGACCGGCTTGATGCCAGCGGATTCCGCCGGAGCGGAAGCGGCGCTGGCCTTGCCTGCGGCATTCTCCGGCTCGCTGGCGCCGAGGTTCTGGAAGCGGATGTTGCGGAACTCGATCTTCGACGGCCCGGGTCCCGCATGCAGCTGGAACGCTATGCGTCCCGAGAGCGCCGCGGCGCCGGCCTGGTGGTCATCGAGGGAGGAGAAGAGCACGTCGTTGATCCACAGCTCGCTGTGCGATGCCGCCACGCGAACATGGTAGGTATTCCACTCGCCCACGTGCACGAACGCGCGCAGGCTCGAGGGCGTGGCGAAGGCGTCGACCCAGCGGCGGCCGTCCGGCGCGATCGAGACGCGCGAGCCGCGTTCGGCGATCACCCCGCGGCCATTCTCTTCGTAGACGCGTCCCAGCCAGGTGGCGCCATCGTCGAGATCCGCCTGGTAGCCCTTCGCCTCGCCGTCGTCCAGCCGCTTGGTGCGGTACTGGATGCCGGAATTGGCGCTCGGCACGCCGGTGATGCGGTATTCGACCGTGAGGTCGAAGTCGTGAACCTCGTCCTTCCAGAACAGGAATTCGTTGCGCGGCAGGTTGCCGCCGGCGGGGATCTCGCCGATGATGACGCCGTTGTCGATGCGCCAGGAGTCGTGCCAGGTCTTGGCCGAGCCCTCCCAGCCCTCGAGGGTGCGGCCATCGCCGATGGTCTCGGCGTGCGCCGATTCGCTGGCGACGAGCAGCGGCTGGAGGGACAGGGGCAACGCCAGCAGGAGCGTCGCGGCGGTGGTCGTGCGGAAGATCATGGTCATGGTCGTCTCATCGCGTGTAAGGTGGAGCTCGCAGGCAGGGCGTCGAACGCGTGCGGGGGATGGTAGCGGGATCGCCAATGGCCGTCCATGAGCTTCTTAGCGACGCACTTGTGTTTTTTTACCGGCACCCGGCCGGCCGGCCGGGATGGGTAGGGGAGGCCGGTTGGCTGGGGCGCGTCATCTGCCTGCCCGGCTGGTGGCCCTCCCCTTCCCGGAGCGCGGCATAACGCCAGATGCGGCAGGCTCCTGCCGCGAGGCGACGATTCAGACATGGATGCCTGCCATTTCACGGATGGGTGGCGCGAAAGCACCGAGGCCGCCTTGTTCCTGGGTCTCCCGCCAGCGATGATCGACGTCAGCGGCAGCGCCCAATTGGCTGCGAGCAGATGTCTGAGGTCCGGGTCACGGTGCTCGCCCCCGGGGCGGCAGGAGGACATATGCGCATGCACTCGCTCCACGCGCTGCTGCGACTCGCCTACTCGGCCGAACGGGCCGCCGCTTTCGCTTATTACGGCCACGCACGCTCGGTGCGCTCGCCCGCGCAGCGCGTGGCGATCAGCGCCATCGCAGGCGAGGAATGGCTGCATCGCTCCGAGCTCAAACGCATGATGGAGCGCCTCGGCATCGCGCCGTCTCAGTGGCTCGAGCTGCACTACGCGGCGATCGGCAGCATCATCGCCGCCTCGTGCTTCGTGATCGGCTGGTTCATGCCGATGTACTTCGCCGGCCGGCTCGAAAGCGGCAACGTCAACGAGTATCTGCGCATGGAGGAGCTGGTGGTGGGGACGGCTATCGCCGATGAGCAGGGCTGCATCCATCAGATGGCGTTGGTGGAGAAGCAGCATGAAGAGTACTTCCTCGAGCAGGTCCGCGTGCATCCGGCGCTGCCGCTGTTCCAGGCGCTCTTCGGCTGGGGTCTGGGCCGGAGCCGCAATCCCGTGACCACTGTCGCTCCGGGGACGGTCCGCTGAGCTATCGGGTGCTCCCGGTTCGCATCATCCGGGCTGGCTCCGCTTCGCTACCGCTGGCTGGCGCGCATCGACGAACGCGAGGGCAGGTTCGAGGAATCAGAATCGCATCTGCGTCGGTCGTGGTCCGCCTACGGCAGCTGCGGGGATCACGCCGCTGCGGTTTGCCTGGATATCGGTGACATGCGTTACCTGAGGAACGACATCGATGACGCCGCGACATGGTGGGTGCGCTCCTGGAACATCGCGGAATCAATACGGCTCGAATCGCTTCAGTGCGAATCATCGGAACGATATGAGCTCTGGATAAAGCGCTCTCGCGGGAAGACCTGACCGGTGACGTCGCTCGGCGGCACAAACGGCATGGATGCCCATGGGGAACCAGAACGATGATCCGTAGCTGGCCGAGCAGGTGATCGCCGCGATCCCACTCTCTGTCTCATGGTGTGAGGAACCGTGGGGCACATGCCCGTGGGCGCCGGCAGCGACGATCCGTCGATGCCGACAGCGGCTGCGATCGGGAAGTGCCCGGATGCCCGAATGCTAGCGGCGATAGACGGACCAGCCTGATCCAGGCTGGGTGTAGGCCGCTCCGAAGGGCAGCGTGGGTGACAGGATGCCGGGGCCGAGCAGGGTCTGCGGGTTGGTCGTCGCAGCAGCAGTGGCATAGACGGCCCCGCCTGCGTTGATGGCGAAGCAGCGGCGACCGATGCCGGAAGCCTGGTCCTGAGGGAAGCAGGCGGCGCAGAATGACAGCTCGTAGTAGCTTGCGACCTCGTAGGAGTAGCCGTTGATGATGGGATGGTCGAGGTCCCAGATCGGAGGAAGCAGCGACAAGGGTACTATGGGCAAGTTGCCGCCGGCCGCCCCGGACGCTCCCGCCATGGACGGGTACCACGTGCAGAAGTCACCGATGCCGTCGGCGACAGGCCCGGACGGGCCTCCATTATCAACATAATCGCCGGCTTGGAACTGGACCTCGGCTGGCAGGATGCCGGCGCTGAGCGAAGCCGCAGCGGCGGCTTCATTTGAGGAGATCCGGCTCTCCAGCAGGTTGGGAATCGCGATCGCGGCGATGATCGCGATGATCGCGATGACGATCATGAGCTCGATGAGCGTGAATCCCGTGCGCATGAATGGCTCCTGAGAAGGTGAAGCCGATCCAGTCGTCCCGGTGTATGCTCAGTGATTTGCGTGCCAAAGAGCACGCTGCAGGCGTCCGGCTCCAATCGGCCCATACGCGCAGATGAACATGTCGGAATGACCCGGAACGCAGGCGCAGCTGGAGACAGGACGTCACGTCACGGTGATGCACTGACACCGACAGTCAAGGGGATGACAAGAAACGTCAGTCCAGGTCCCTCGGTCTGGCGATCAGCGCCTGATCGTCCTTGCAGGCACCCATCCCGGAGCCATCTGCTGATTCTGCCGTTGCCGCTTACGATCGACCATGCAGCGGAGGCTTCGGCATCGACCAGCAGGTGGGTGCCCGGGCCAGCGATGCGGGAGCGGCGAAGGTGGTTCCGCGTCGGAGCGAGGTCCGCCAGGATGCCTGGGTCCAGCACCTCCAGCCTCCATCGCCCGTCGGTGGACATTCTGGTTCGTGCACCAGCGGTAAGGCTCCAGGTTGCCCAGCGCTGAGGTGCTGGCTTGGCCAGCGATGGTGTGGGTGCGAGGCCTCGGTACGCGTGGCGCTGCCGATTGGCCGTCGATGCGATCCTCGTGAGCCGAGCCGCAGCCCAAGCGACCCCAACGCATGGCGCACCTGTCAGCCGTGTGCAGGACCACCCGCGGAAGGATTGGGGAGGTTGCGGCCTCGATGGGCCAGGCCCCCCACATGGCGCAGCATCAGCGGCTGCAGACATCGACGCGCCTCATCGTCGATCTCCCGTCCGCGCACCTGGAAGCGCCCGGCGCAGGCGAGCAGCTGCGGGAGCGCCTCCTACACGGCGTCATCCACCAGCCATGCCGCATGAATTGCGAGGAGGGCGGCGCGGCGCATGCCGGGGCCATGGCGGTCAATCAGCGTCCGCCTGTCATCCTCATCGGCACTCCCGCTGGCGATGCGGGAGAGCACGAACTCCGAGCTGGTCGCTGTCTGTGGCATGTCTGAGGATATGGCACCGCCGACAGCGATGGTGTGACCAACAATCCCTGCACCTGCTGATCCCCTGGCGCCGACGACATAAAATCAATATATGCAATTAATTACACGCGACTCCCTGGGCAATTCCCGAGTTGCCGGCCAGATTAGCAGGCATGATCCATGGCACAGGAGCAGCGCCACGGGACGACTCGGCAAAACGGATATCGCGCCCCGCTCCTGCTGGTCAGGCTGGATGTGCACGCCGATGCCGGGGATCAGGCGGTCGCGCGGTGGAATTCTCCTGCGGAATAACGGAACTGGTGGTACGCTACCCACATGCATCGCGTCGAATCCCCCCCTGACATCGCCTTCCGATGCCTCAGCCACGCGGGCATTGGAGGGGGTGCCCCATGCTGAGGAACATCCTCATCGTCGATGATTCGCCGGTGATGCGCAGGATCATGATCCAGACGCTCAAGGACTGCGGCTTCAACATCCTCCCGATCGAGGCCACCAACGGCAAGGATGCGCTGTCCAAGTTCAGCCTCCGCGGCGTGCATATGGTGATGAGCGATTGGAACATGCCCGTCATGGATGGCCTGGAGATGGTCCGGGAGCTGCGCAAGATCGATCCGACCAACCTCGTCCCGATCGTCATGTTCACCACCCAGGCGAACCAGAACAAGGTGGTCGAGGCCCTGAAGACCGGCATCCAGGACTACATCGTCAAGCCCTATACGGTCGAAGTGGTGAAGGCCAAGCTGTCCAAGTACTTCGAGGGCGATATCTAGCGGACCCGGCGTCGTCAGATCGGTCAGCGAGCCGCTCCGGCATCGAGGGTGGCCGAGGGGTCACGAGCCCAGGATGGGCGTGCGGGCAGCATGCCAGGGTGGTCTTGCCGAGGAGCCCACCAGCCACTTCCCGAAGGTCGAGATCGTCGCGATCAGGTCATCAGTGACACGCGGCTTGACCACGTAATCGTTCGCGCCGTTCTCGCGGCACCAATGCTTGTCCGCGACATCCTCCGAGCCGGTCAGGATCACCACCGGTATCGCCTTGAGGCCGGCGGTGGACTTGACCACCTTGAGCAGAGAACGGCCATCCAGGCGCGGGAGGTTCAGATCGAGGAGGATGAGCTGGGGCCTGGGCGCATGCGCATGGGTGCCGATGCGGTTGAGGAACATCAGGGCATCGGCGGAATTGCCGACGCTATGCAGGTCGCATGGCAGACCGCTCTTGAGGATTGCCTTGGCGAACAGCACGAGGTCGACCTCATCATCGTCGACGTGCAGGATGCAGATGCGTGATGCTGGCAGCTGGGAGGCGGCCGTGAGCGGGCCCACCAGTGTCATGGCGCGCATCCAGTAGGGCCTGATCACCGAGGCGACGGCGGTCCAGCCGCTATCCGACACCGGCGAGAGCAGGCAGTGGTTGGCGGCGCGCACGGCTTCCCGGCTCTCAGGGGTGAGATCGTCGACGAGCATCACCATCACCAGCGAGCGCAGGACCTGGTCGGTGCGGATGCGGCGCAGGACTTCCTGTCCGGGCATCATCGGCAGGCGCTTCTCGAGCACCACCACCTGCGGGATGCCGCCCGACCGGCGCGCGGTGTAGAGCGCATGCAATCCGCGCTCGCCGGTCGGCTGGCTGTCCACGCGGCAGTCCATCGACAGCGCGCGGCAGGCCGTGGCAAGCGGCCTGGAGCGCTGCTCATCCGGTGCGATCATGAGTATGGACATGGGCACGTGCCACCTCCGCGAACTGGAATGATACCGCTCACGGCCCAATACCGCAAGGAGGCATCGTGGGGGACGTTCAGGGTTGCCAATGGCTCCGCCACAGCAGTCGGCTCGCCCGAGACCGCATGGATGCGCGAGTGGCAGGCAGGTCAGCCGTGGAGCGATTCGCTGGCATGCGGCTTCCATCGAGCATCACCGCGCCTGGTCAAGTGCATCAGCGCTGACGAGCCAAGGTGCGAAGGAAGAGATGGGTGCACAATGTGCGATCGCGCTGAGCATGCCCATCTGCAGGCGCGCTGCTGGCATCGCGGGCATGAATAGGAGCTGTGCTGCGCTGCGCCAGTCAGCCATGGGAGGCGGCCTCGGCCGCTGCATGCCCAGGCAATTCGCCGGCACCGGGAACGAGGCGGCATTGCCACAGGCGCAGATCAGGAGTGCGGCGAGGCCATCATTCCCATCTATTGCGTCCCCTGAAGACGAGCCGAGTGGCCGTGGCGGCTCGACTTGCGCTGGCCGCTCATGGGCTATTCATCCAATCTTGATGGTGGTGGCGGACAATGGAGATTCCAATGACTGCAACGATCAGATGCCCACATTGCCTCATCGAGAACCCGGCCAGCGACATGGTGAGCCGTGCCAGATTGTGCATCGGTTGCGGCCAAGACGTGAGCACCGCGATCAACGATGGCGGGTCGGTCGATGTCCTGATCATCGACGATAGCGCGTGCGACGCACCAGCGGAGAGGTGCGGCTCCGCAGACGATCCTGCCTGGGCGCACATCGAAGGTGCGGCAATCGCCGCGCCCCACGACACCTCCCATAAAACGGTGTTCATGGACCTCCTGGAGCACCGTTCGCCACGCCAGATCAGCCTTGGTGGACACCGTGAGGAGGACGCTGAGGGCCCGATGTCGCTGACTGCGGGGGGGGTCGGCAGCGGCAAGTTCAGGATTATCGAGGAATTGAACCGCGGTGGCATGGGAGTGATCCTCCGCGGTCGGGATCGAGGGTTGCATCGGGAAGTCGCCATCAAGGTGATCCGTGACCAGGGCAATGAGCGCCAGCGCGCACGCTTTGTCGAGGAAGCCCAGATCACCGGGCAGCTCGAGCATCCGAATATCGTACCTGTGCATGAATTCGGCGTCGATGAGACGGGCCGGATGTTCTTCGCCATGAAGCTGGTGAGGGGACGCAACCTGGCCGAGGTGCTCGAGCATCATCGCATCGATCCACGTGCCGCAGACAGGGAATTCCCCCTCATTAAGCAGGTCGGTGTCCTCGTGCAGATCTGCAACGCCATCGCATTCGCGCACAGTCGAGGCGTCATCCATCGGGACCTCAAGCCGAGCAACATCATGCTCGGGGACTTCGGCGAGGTCATGCTCATGGATTGGGGACTGGCCAAGGTAGGCGATCCTGGCGTGATAGGAGGGCATGCGGCTTCCGGCCCCCCGCCCCAGACCACGGATGTGTCGTAGGGCAGTACCCAGGCAACGACCGGTCGCATCGAGGCCACGGTCGATGGCGCGGTCATCGGCACTCCCGCATACATGTCGCCAGAGCAGGCCTCGGGCCAGATCTCGAAGATGGATGCACGCAGCGATGTCTATGCGCTTGGTGCGATCCTCTATGAGATGCTCACGCTCCTGCCGCCAGTGGGCGGTAGCGATCTCAAGGAGGTCCTGCGCAATGCGATGGTTGGCAACATCGTCGTGCCCGCAGCGAGGACGCCGCAGCGCCTCATTCCCAAGGATCTTGCGGCGATAGCGATGAAGGCGCTCTCATCCGATCCTGCTCAGCGCTATCCGAGCGCCGGCCACATGCGGCAGGATCTCGAGAATTTCCTCGAGGGCCGCGCGGTTACCGCACGCGCCGACTCGGTGGCAGAGGCATTGGCCAAATTCGTGCGCCGGCATCGCATAACCAGTACCGCAATCGGGTTTGCCACCGTGCTTCTCGCGGTGGTCCTGGTGTTCAGCTACCTCCTCAACATCCATCAGCGCCAGCGGGCCGAGGCTGAGCGCGCCGTCGCGATCCTTGAACGTAGTCGTGCGGAATCGGAGAGCATCCGGGCCAAGGATGAGCGTGCCAAGGCGGAAGCCGCCGCAGTCACGGCCGAACGCGAGCGCCAGCGGGCGACCAACGAGGGCAACGCGGCGATGCTCGAGCGCGAGCGGGCTGAGCAGGCATTGCGCGCCGCCGATCAGCAGCGAGCGATCGCCGAGGAGGAGCGTCGCCAATCGAAAGCGGCGTTGGAGCGGGAGCTGCGGCAACGCGAGCAGAGCGATATCCAGAATCACCTCGCGTCGCTGGCCCTTGCCGGAGAGCAGATCGGGCAGAATGAGTTCGCCGCCGCCCGCGCCTCCCTTGAGGGATGCCCGGCCGGCTATCGGGATTGGGTCTGGAGGCGGCTCAGCCTGCTCTGCCGGCAGCAGCTCGCGCTGCTTGCCGATCACACTGATGCGGCGACCGGGGTCGCCTGCTCACGTGATGGAAGTCGTCTCGTCAGCGTTGGCGCTGAAGGCAGGGCGATGGTCTATGACTTCGCTAGCCGCCGCCGCATCGCGCAGATCCAGCTGCACAAATCCGCGATCAGCGCCGTGGCGATATCCGATGATGGTCGGCAGGTGCTGAGCGCAGGTCGTGATGGCACCGTGCGACTGTGGCAGGTGGGAGAGGACCATGCGCGCCAGGTCATGATCGGGAACGAGTCGGCAGTCATGTGCGTTGCGTTCAGCGCCGAGGGGGCGGTCAACCGCGCGGTGAGCGGTGGCAGCGACGGCAGCGTGCGAGAATGGAATCTCGATGACGGCCGCATGGAGCGGAAGCTCGGCAAGATCGCCGAGCCGGTGCATACGCTGGCAATCGTCGCGGATGGCCAGCGGATCATCGCTGGTGGCGAATCGGGCGAGGTGGCGTGCTGGGATGCCGGCACCGGCCAGGTCAAGGCGACGGCGCATCTCCCTGGTCCAGTGCTGGCGATCGATGGGCATGGCCCCCAGGCTCTGCTGGCTGGACCGCGCGGAACGGCGTTGGTCTGGGATCTATCCGCCAACGTGCCGATCGCACACTTGGAGGGCCATCAGCGCCAGGTCGTCTGCGCCGCCTTCTCGAGCGATGGCCAACATGTCGCGACCGGCAGTGCCGACAGCACGGCTCGAGTCTGGGAAGTCGCAACCGGCGCATCGGTGATCACCTTGTGCGGACATGGCGGTGCGATCGGCGGCCTGTGCTTCGCCTCACACGATGGGCAGCTGCTGACAGCCAGCGATGATTGCACGGTGCGCCTGTGGGATGCGCAGCTGCGGCGCGATATGACCGAAATCGTCCTCTCGCCTGGACTCGCGGGGCTCACGCTGAATCCGGATGGCCACACTTACATCGCCGGTGGCGCCAACGGCTTCGCCGTACTCGGGGACCTCAACCGCGCTGCGGCGGTCATGCCGCTCGTCCAGGGTCAAGGCATCCTCGCGACCGCCTTCTCCCGTGACGGGAATCTCGCCGCGACGGCGGGTGAAGGCGGCATCTGCCGCATCTGGGATGCCCATACCGGAGCGCCTGGCCCCGTTCTCTCCAGCCCGCCCTCGGCGATCAATGAGGTGTCGTTCAGCCCCAATGGAGAACTGCTCATCACCGCGAGCGACGATGGCCGTGCGCGGGTGTGGGATGCCCATGATGGCAAGCCCGTGCTGACGTGCGTCGGCCATGCGGGGGCGGTCCTGGCAGCGGCATTCTCACCCGATGGGTCGAGGATCGCCACCGGTGGCGCGGATGCCACCATCCGCATCTTCAGGTCCGCGGACGGCGAGATGCTCAATGTCATACCGATCCATAATACCGCCATCGAGGCGCTTGCCTACGCGCCCGATGGCCGTCACCTGCTGAGCGGCAGCGACCAGATCGCCGAAGTCTGGGACGCCGAGAGCGGGGAGAAGACCCAATCCCTGCGTGGACACACGGGGAGCATCAAGCGGGTGGCGTACGTCTTCGACGGAAGCCAGGCGATGACCGCCAGCAACGATGGCACGGCACGCATCTGGGACATCGCCAGCGGCCGTGTGCTCCTGGTGCTGCGAGAGCATCGCTCCCCGGTGGTGGCGATCCAGTCATCGGCCAACAACCGGGACGTGATCACCGCCGACCGCACCGGACGCGTCATCGTCTGGTCTGCGGGAGATCCCTAGGGCCTATGGGCCGGCCTCGGGATCCTGCCGGGAGGGACGTCCTCTCAGCGCACGTAGCGATCGTATTCGGCCTGTCCGGAACGGATGGCCAAGCGGCCGCAGCCCACCAGGAAGCGGACCTCCTGGATGAGGTCATTGTCGCTGCACTGCAGCGAGTCGCGGATGGCCAGGATCGACCGTTTGCCATCGGCGAGCTGAAGGATGCGGCTGCTGAGGATGGGTAATGGTTGCGGAGATGGGGCGGCAGGCGCATCCTTGACGGCAGCCACTGCGACGATCGCTGACAGGTAGCGTTCATCCGGGTGCTCGCTGACCAGGCCGACATGCAGCAGTTGCAGGAGATCGACGGAGGCATCGGATGCATCGCGACCGCACAGGGCGATGATGTCGGCGATGGTGCGCCGACCATCGATCAGAGAGAGCAGCCGCCACTGGAAGACGGTTATGCGGATGGCGGAGATGTGCTGCGCATCACGTTCCGCATGCAGGATCGCATTGCCATGGGGGAGCTGATCGCTGGCATCCGGTTGCTCATCGGCGATGCGCATCCCCTCGAGCAGCAGGTTGCGCAGATCGGTGTGGATGGTCTCTAATTCCGGCGAGGCACCGGAGAGGAACATGAAGCGGCCCTGCCGCCAATGCAGCAAGCGGTAAATCGCCTGCTCTCCGACGTCCGGGGGGCAGTAGGCATGGACCACCCGACCACCAGCGAAATAGACGCTGGCTGATCGTGGAGGCTCCTGGCACTCGATCAGCAGTTGGCCCTTCTTGCGTACCGTCAGCAGGAACTGGAGGAGCTCCGGCAGGGCATAATCCCCCAGGTCCCCCTGCATGATGGCCATGGAGCGGATGCGCGAGAAATCAGGAGTAGCCTGAGGCTGGCCAGCTATCGGCAGCCGGTCATCCGGTGCACCCCGGGGCGCCTTCACTGCCGAATGCCGACCCATGCGCTGTATGCCTTGGTGAAGCCGTCCAGATGTGCAGCACGTCGGGTCGCCTCGGCGAGCGCCAGCGGGTCGCCGTCATGTGCGCTTTCGAGCAGATGGAGTTCATCGCGCTGGCATGTGAGGATGCGCGAGCGGTACACCACCTGCATCAGCGGCGGATCGCCGCTGCCATGCAGTTGGATGAGCGCATAGGCGGTGGAGAGCAGCTGGGGATCGCCAGTCGCGGCAACGCTGTCGACGAAGTGCCGATCGTTGCTGGGCAGGACGTCCACGGCGGATTGAGGGGTTATCGGTTCAGCTAATCGCACTGTCGGTGGCGCAACGGCGGCGGCAGGAGCCTGGTTCGATGGCAGGCGAAGACCGAAGGCCAGGGATGCCGCCGTGACGGCTGATGGTGACCACAGTCGGATGCGGGTGTCCAGTGCGGAGACGCCAGCCATTGCGGGCCGCTGGACATGGACATCGAGCCAGGTGCAGTCGCCGATGACACGGCCTTCCGAGGTCGGATAGTCGCTGGCACCCCGTCCGGTGCAGCAATACAGCTGCAGTCCGTTGGCCAGGACCAGGAGTCCGCTGGTGTTGCCGGGATCGCAGGTGGCGGACAGGATGTCGACCGCACCATGGGGCAGCTCCGCCAGATCGCAGAGCACGTGCTCCCGCGAGATGGCCAGGAAACCGATCTGCCGCGGCGTGTCGATACTCAGGCCGGACGGATCCATCGATGCGACCTGCTGCCAGGTCCCCAGGAAGGACGCAGATACGGTTCCGGAGCGGCTATCGCCGCAGCCAGGGAGGAGGATGATGCAGAAGAGAACCAGGGCAGACGAGGGAGCGGACAGGAGGATGGTCTGCGGCCGCATCATCGGATCACCAGGCCACCCCGCGCGTAGCAGAGAATCAGGTTGGCTTCGCCGTGGGCCAGTCCGAGGCCTGCGATAGCCTCGGTGAAGCGGGCGATATTGGCCGTGGAGGGATTCATCAGCGCGGATTCCAGGTGGTGCCTCTGCTCGGGATCGGTGATGCCGAGAGCGGCATGCTTGAAGGCATCCAGGATGGCGGTGTCACCGCGGTCACGCACGGCATCAGCGTAATCCAGCCGAGCAATCACCATGGGATAGTCGATGCCGATGCCATGCGACGAGTTGGCACTGGCGGTAAGGTCGCCCAGGGTCGCCGCACGGCCTGCGGGCAGCGAGGCCTCATGCTGATAGTATGCGAGGCGGTCCAATGCGCTGCGGATGTCCTTCTCGTGGCGCTCCAGATCGCCGACGAGGCTTCCATCGTCGAGCGCAAGCCGGGCAAGCTCCAGGCATGACCTGCGCAGGCTGTCAAGCACGGCGATGGCATCGGGAGCCTGCGCGCCTGCCGCAGGAGCGGTATCGCCTGTGGTGCGATACGCCGGGAGCCATGCATTGGCGGTCGATGTCGTCCTGCTCTCGGCTGGGGCGGGACGAGCAGCGACTGGGATGGCTGGCCCGGATGCAGGCGCGTTGGGAGGGAGCGCTGCATGCGGGGACGTGCTGGCGCTGGCCAGAGTGGCAGGTGACGGCTCAGCGGGGGACGGTAGCATGACCGGGGATTTCCCCGCTTGGGCGGCGATGGATGTGGCCAGGAGATCATCGAGGCGATCTTCCGGACGGGCGGTCGAGAAGGTCGATCCGATGACACGGTTGGCGAGCCGCTGCCTGACCAGGTCATAGCTCTTCTCGGTCAATGGCACATAGCCGACCTGGGTGACGATCAGGGGCGCCAGCCGCAGATAGGACTGCACCAAGGTGGACACTTCGGGACGCTTGTCGAGATCGCTGCGATTGACATAGATGAATATCGGCCTGGATAGCGGTCGGTAGGTGCGATTGGTTATGCTCTCGGTCGAGGGCATCACCGGCCCACGGCCATCGTCGACGGGTATGGCGCGGAGCATCGCTGCATTCTGCCTGAAATAGGCATGGCCGAAATACCCGATGGCCTGGTCATGCGTGACGATCCCTTGGATGAGCTGCTGGGGGTCCTGGCTGGACCCCGCCAGGTCCGCGCGGATTGCCCGCGCCTTCCCGACGATCGCCTCGGTCATGAAGTCGAAGGTGCCCGAGTCCTTTCCCATGCTATACAGCTCGATCGGAGCCTCGGGCCAGCCCTGACGGACCTGGGCCCAGGTGGTGATCTTGCTATCAGGCTGCCACAGCCTACGCAGCTCCTCGACTGTCAGGGAGGTCACGAAGGTGTTCTTGGTATTCACCACGAAGGTGATCGCATCCAGCGCGATGGGGAGTTCGATGAAGTCGATGCCATGGCTGGCAGCCACGGCCATCTCCTCGTGATTGATGGGCCGGGAGGCCTCGGCAATAGGTATCTCCCCTGCGATCAGGCGGCGTAGCCCGGCGCTCGACCCCGAGCAGACGACGGAGGAGATCAGCTGGGGGTTCTCCTGTGATATGCGTTCGGTGACTGCGACGGTGATCGGATAGACGGTGCTCGAACCTTCGATGAGCACCGCATGGCCGTTCTCAGACGCCAATAACGGATACATAAGAAAGAGCGATAGGAGCAGAAATAGACGCATGAAGATCCCCTGGCATTGATGCTGCGCGCGAGCGTGGCCAGCGATGATAAGCTGCCTACGTCATGGGAAGATCCGGTGACACGGCCAAGTTTTCGTGAAGTGGACGCGAATTTCGCGGGCGGCGAGGCCGCCATCGGATGCTCATGTGCCACTGGTCCGATCTTCACATCGGCAGCTAGGGTCAGGAATGACCGAAGAGACGACACCGATGGCGACTGGCGGCAGGCACCCATGACTCCTGGCGATCCCACATCCAAGCGATCAGGAAACCCGGGAAGGGCCGTGAGGCCGGCGCCCCCCGTTCGTCCGGCACGGGATATACGCCCGTCGAGCAGCGACGAGAGAGTCCAGGTCTGCGGCTATCACATCCTGCAGATCATCGGCAAAGGGAGCACCGGAACGGTCTATCGTGCAATCCAGCTGTCGATGCAGCGCGAGGTCGCGCTGAAGGTGCTATCCCCTGAACTGGCGCGCCAGCCGGGATTCTCCGAGCGCTTCGTGCGGGAAGCGCGGGCAGCCGGGGCGGTGCATCATCCGAATGTCGTGACCTGCTACGATGTGGGGAATGTCGACGGGGTGGTCTATCAGGCGCTGGAGCTGATGTCTGGCGGCGATCTCCAGCAATTCCTGGATAGACGTGGCGGTGTCCTGCCGATGAAGGACGCGGTCGGCATCGTCATCGAATGCGCGCGCGGCCTGGAAGGGATTCATCGGGCTGGCTTGGCGCATTGCGACATCAAGCCATCGAACATCTTCATCACCCAGGAGGAGACGATCAAGATCGCCGATCTCGGCCTGGCGCGCTCGATGGGGAACGACGAATCGCATGTCCCGGTGGCGGTGTCGGGAAGCCTGACGACGCTCGCGCCGGAACAGCTGGTGGGAGATCCGGCTCCCGATATCAGGGTCGACACCTATGCCCTCGGCGTCACCCTGTTCATCGCCACCACCGGCCGCTTGCCGTTCGATGCCCTTTCCCGGGACGAGCTCGAGCGTCAGATCCTCGAGGCGCCGGTGCCGGACCCTCGGGATTTCGATCCCACGCTGCCCATCGGGCTGGCCGCGGTGATCACCAAGTCGATGGCGAAGGATCGCCAAGCCAGATATGCCACCCCGGTGCAGTTGCGCGAGGATCTCGAACGTCTGCAGTTCGATTTCGCGCC
>PLEW01000236.1:0-854 GCA_003136555.1 Planctomycetota bacterium
CCGGCGCCATCCGGTCCGACCAGCGCGCTGAGCGTCCCCGGCTGCACGTGCAGCGCAACCTGGTCGAGCGCGCAGATGGTGCTGCCATCCTCCGAGCGGAACGATCTGCTCAGGCCGCGCCCATCGACAGCAAGCGCGCTCATGGCGCGGCCTTGGCATCCGCTGCTGCCGCCGGTGCGGCTGGCGACATTCCGGGGGACAGGTGCACGGTCGCCGGCATGCCCAGGCACAGGACGTTGCCCGGATCCCTCACGAATACCCGGATCTCATAGACCAGGCTGGTGCGCAGCACCTCGGTCTGGACATCCCGCGGGGTGAATTCGGCCACCGGCGAGACGAAGCCGACCCAGCCGGCGAAGTCGCGGCCGGGAAAGCTGTCCACCGTCACCGTCGCCGCCATGCCGGACTGCACCTTCCCCAGGTTGACCTCATCGACGTAGGCGCGCACCCATTTCGGATCGATGACGGCGAGCGAGAACACCGGGCGGCTCGGCGAGGCCATCTCGCCGGGCTCCATCAGCCGCGAGCGCACCACGGCATCGCAGGGTGCGGACAGCTGGGCATCCGCGAGCTCCTGCTTGAGCAAGGCGGCCTGGGCCTCGTCGGCNNGCGATGTCCTCCTTGCGCGGGCCGGCGAGCTCGAGCTCGAGCGCCTTCTGGGTGACTTCCACCTTGGCATCCGCCACCGCGACGGCGGAACGCGCGTTGTCCACATCCAGCGGGCTGACCGCGCGTCCCGAGGATGACTGCGAGAGGGTGATCAGGCGCTGGTACTGCAGGTGGGCGTTCTCCGCCTCGGCCACCGCCGACTGGTGGTTCGCGCGCGCCTGGGCGATCTCCTCGGGGCGGTTGCC
>PLEW01000236.1:867-7667 GCA_003136555.1 Planctomycetota bacterium
GGTTGTTGAACGGCAGGTCGACCTGCCGCAGGTCGACGTTGCCGTGCAGCTCCAGCTGGGCGGAGGCAGAGCGCAGTTGCGATGGCCACCAGGCGTAGGCGCCTGCGGCCAGGGCTGCCAGCACGACGACGATCAGGATGGCGTATTTCATCGGCTCTGGTCCACGCTAGCCCCCGCCGCATGATGTGTCAAAGCGAATGCCCAGCTGACCGATCGCATACGTTGGGCATGAGCCATGCGCATCAGCCGTGCTCATCCGCTCAGGCGCTGCATCGCCAGCTGACCCGCCATCAGCACCGCGAGCCATTCCCAGGCGCCTCCGCCACTCCACCGCCGGACTCTCCGCGTTGAACACCAGACCGTGGCGATCGGCGGTCCAGGGCCGCCACGCCGAACAGCCACACCGCGACGGCATCGTCCGTGAACGCGGCGCTCGGCCCATCGACCACCACGGTCGATGGAGACGCGTGGAGCCGTTCATGGCCCGAGCGTCGCCTGAGCGTCCCGGCCCGTGCTGTCCGAAGATGGCCATGCACGGCGCGCGGCGAGGCGAGCCCGACCCAGGCAGCCCTTCCTGCCGACCGGAGTGGCGCTGGACGGCCACCGCCCCACTGCTACGGTCGCATCATCTGGCTCCCCCCTGCATGGCCGAACATCGCCCGGCCATGCCCGCCCTGATCCGAGCACCGGGGTGCGCGCCCCGGGTGCTGCCATCCCGGCATCATCCCTGCCAGGAAACGGCGATGACGAGGCCCCGCATGAAGATCCCCCTGCTGCTCCTCGCCTGCCTGCTCGCCCCGCTGACCGCCACCGAGTTCTCGCTGCTCGACAAGACGGTGGTGCAGTGCGACGAGCTGATCATGCTCAAGGAGGCGCCCCGCACGCTCATCACCGCCAAGAGCGAGAAGAGCGCGAAGACCTATAAATGGTCGGAGATCGACATGGGCAGCCTGCCCGCCAATCTGCGCGACGAATTCGAGGCGTTCAAGAAGGAGCAGCTGGCCAAGCGCATCATCATCAAGAACGACAAGTGGATCCACCGCGATGAGATGCTGCTGGATGATGATGCGCGCTACCGCTACAAGCACCCGCTGGCGAAGGTCGGCGATTCCATCCTGGAATTCAACAACACCACCGACGTCGTGGTCACCATCGGCGTGCGCTCCGGCGATCTGGGATACGAGATGCACATCGAGGCGGGGAAGAAGAAGGGCTATCAGGTCCCCAACGGCACGGTCACCTACATCATGGCGCAGGAGAGCCCGGACGGTACCAACCTGATGGTGCAGAAGTCCAAGCCGGTCGAGCTGAAGCATATGCATTACGAGGTGACGATCGTCACCTCCGACAAGATCCCGCCAGGCGAGCTCGGCACCATCCCCATCCCGCAGGAATACCAGGTGAAGCCGTAGTGATGGCGACCGCGCGACGCGCCAGCGCGACTTATGGCATGCCTCCGGCCAGGGCGCGCCTGCTGCTGCCGTTCCTGCTCCTCGCCGGGGTGTGCGCGAGCCGTGCACACCCCGGCGAAGCCGCGCCGGGCGAGGCGCAGCGCCTCGTCATCCTGCAAGCCGCCGGCAAGGGCCCCGAGGTGGTGGTGCTGGGCGCCGACGGCCAGGCGCAGCGCTACCGTCAGGATGCCGAGCGCCGCTGGCTGGGCGCCGGAGCGCTGATCCCGGCCGCCCCGCCGCTGGGCGCACTCGCCGCCGGCGAGTCCGGCGAGGGACCGCTGATCGTCCTTGGCCGCGATGATGGCCGGATCCGCCTCGTGCTGCGCAACGAGCATGGCGGCTGGGACGCCGGGCCGGTTCTGCCCGATGCGCCCGCCCACCCCTTCTCCGCCATCGCCACGGCGATGGCCGCCGACGGCTTCCGCCAGGTCATCGCCCTGGGACGCGACGACGGGCTGCCCACCTTGTTCATGCAGCATCCGTCCACCAGCGCCTGGACCCGCTTCGACCTGGCGGCAGATGCCAACCGCACGCGCTTCAGCGTGGTCGCCCTTGGCGCTCCCCAGGCCGGGCAGCTGCATGCGCTGCTGCTCGGCCGCGATGACGGGCAGCCGTATCTGCTGACGCAGGCCAAGAGCGGCACCTGGGGGCGGATCGAGGCGCTGCCCAACGGCGAGCAGACGCCCTTCTCGGCGGTGGCGCTGGCCAACGGTTCGGACGGCTATCCGCAGGCGCTCTGCCTGGGACGCGACGATGGCCAGCCCTACCTGCTGTGGAAGGATGTCGTCACCCGCCGCTGGCACGGCTATGGGGCGCTCGCCAACCCCGAGCACATCCGCCTATCCCAGGTCGCAACCGGCAGCGGCGCCGGCAATCTGCTGCAGGCCCTGTGCCTCGGCCGCGATGACGGGCTGATCTACCAGCTGGTGCACAGCAGCAACGGCAAGTGGAGTCCCCTCGCTGCCCTGGTCCCCGGCGATGCCCGGCGCTACGCCGCCCTGGCGGTCGGCAGCGCACCCGCGGGCGCGCTGGTGGCCATCGGCCTCGGGCAGGCCGATGGCGCGCCCTATCTCTTCACCCAGGACCGCACCACGGGTGCCTGGACCGCCGCCGGGCTGCTGACAGCCGCCATCCCGCCAGCACCCTCCACCCTCGCCACCCTTAGCGCCCAGGCGGAGCAGGCGCTGATGGGGCGGTGGTCCCGCCCCGGCGGCGAGGTGGTGCTCCTCGCCGCCGGCGGCATGGGCAGACGCGGGCAGGTCGCGGCCCAATGGGTCTCTGCGCCTGGTGCCATCATCGTCAGCTATGCCGGGCATGAGGAGTGGCGCGAACGCATCACCCCCGGCCCGGCGGGTACGGCGCTCTGCCAGCCAGACGCGGGCGGTCCCCCGGTGACCATGGCGCGGGTCGCTGGAGGCAGCAGCGACGATTTCTGATGCTGGCGTCCGGGCCGCGGGCCGGCCGGCAGTCTCAGCGGGTGAAGACCATGACGTGCTGCCAGGGCAGCGTCTCGATGGTCTTCACCCAGGTCAGCCCGAAGCTCGTCATCTCGCGCCGGGCCTGGGCCTCGCTCATCTTGTGCAGCGTCTTGATCGGCACCGTCGGGTCCTCGGCGCGGAATTCGACCTGCACCACCCGGCCCCCCGGCTTGAGCGAGCGCGTGATGGCGGTCATCATCTCGATGGGATGGTCGAATTCGTGGTAGACATCGACCAGCAGCACCATGTCGACGCCGGCGGTCGGCAGGGTGGGGTCGCTGACGGTCCCCAGCACGGTCTGGACATTGCGGATGCCCAGCTGCTTCGCCTTGAGCTCGAGCAGGTCGAGCATCTCCTGCTGGATGTCCACCGCCAGGACACGCGCGACCTGCGGCGCCATGCGGAAGGAATAGTATCCGGTGCCGGCGCCGACATCGGCCACCACCTGGTCGCTCTTCAGCTCGAGCGCCGCGACCAGGGCGGCTGGATTCTCCTCGTGCTCGCGGCTCGGCCGGTCGAGCCAATCGGCTGCCTGGTGCCCCATCACCTGGGCGATCTCACGCCCGAGGTAGTACTTGCCGATCCCGCCCGCATGGGTCGGCCCGGTCTCGTATTGTGCGCTTGCCGAGGGAGCGGCAGAGGCCTCGCCCGGCCAAGCCGCGACACCAGCCGACCACATCAGGGCGCAGATGACCAGCAGGCGGAGGCGCGGGATCATGAGACGGACCGTATGCGTGCGCGGATCGCTTGCCAGGGGACATCCGCCGGCGCGCCGGGCCGGCGTCTGCCTGCCCGGCCGGCACCGCTTCCCTACTGCCGCTGTCCGCTCAATGGGCCGGGACCGGCTGCACCAGGGGGGTGGGCACCGTGTCGGTCAACGGCCAGCGTCCGATCAGCTGGCGCAGCGAGAAGCGGCTCGAGGCCAGATCGAGCTGGCGCCCGGTCAGATCGCTGTCGGCCTGGAAGGACTGCGCGCTGGCATCCGCGGCATCGAGCGCGGTGGCCAGCCCCTGCTTGAAGCGGGTCAGGGTCTCCTCCTCGTTGAGGCGGGCGACGCGCAGCGCGGTGGTCGACTGCTCCAGCGAGATCTCGGCCGTGCGCAGCGACGACAGCCCGGTGGCGATGTCGCGGTGCAGCTGGCGCTTGGCGAGATTCAGGTTGGCGACGGTCTCGCGCCGCTCGGAATCGTAGAGATCGACGGTCGCCTCGCGATTGCCGCCGTCGTAGAGCGTCCAGCTCGCCACCAGGGCGACCTGCCACTCGGGCGAATTCGGATAGGCGAGCGTCGGAAACTGCGATTGCAGCAGCCAGCTGCCGCGCACGCCGACGGTCGGGAGGATGGTTGCGCCCGCCGCCTCGCTCTGCAGCTCGGTGGCGCGTATGCGCAGCACGCTGGAAGCCAGATCCGGGCGCTCCTCCAGCCCGAACTGCTCCATCGCCGGCAGCTCGCGGCTGGGGACCAGCGCCGGATCGGGCTCGACCAGGGACTCGACCACGTCGCGGCCGACCAGGTCGCCGAGGCTGAAGCGCGCCGAGACCACCGCCTGGCGGTCCTGCGTCAGCGTCAGTTCGCTGGTGGCGAGCGTCAGCTGGCTGCGCGTGACGTCATTGGAGGTCGCCACACCGACCTTGAAGCGCGCCCGCGTCTGGTCGAGGGTCTGGGCCGCGACATCGCGCGCGCGCACCGCCGCGATCACCTGGTGCTCGGCGGCGATCACCAGCAGGAAGCCGCCGGTGATCTGGTACGCCAGCCCGCGGCGCAGTTCATTGGAATCGAGCATCTGGGCCGACACGCTGGCAGTCTGCGAGCGCAGCTGGTCGATCGAGGTCGCGTTGAAGAGGGTGAGGGTGAGGTTGACGCCCAGGTTGTTGGCATTGCCATACAGCTTGTGCTGACCACCCACCGGCGAGTCCCCCACCACATACTGCTCCAGCTGGGAGCTGGCGGCCAGCGTCGGCAGCAGCAGGGCGAGGGCCTGTTTGCGCGTCGCCAACGCCTCCTCGAGACGCGCACGCGCCACCTCGCGCGTCTCGTTGAGGTTGTCGCCCAGATCCAGGGCCTGGGTCAGCGTCAAGGTGCCCTTGGGAGGGGTATAGGGTGCGGTCGGGTTGGGCGTCACCGTCACCTCCCCAGGCAGGATGGGGGTCGGGGCGGGAGCGGGCCCCGGCGCATCACCGGCCTGGAGCAGGGCCGTGGCCAGGACGCCGATGACCACGGCGGAGAAGAGCAGCCGTATGCGGGTCGCCGGGTGGGGGGATGTGGCAGCGGGTGGCAGCAGGGGCAGAAGCATGGGCGGAGCGTCTCGACAGGGCGAAAACACACAACCGGCACCAGGCAGCCGGCATGCGCGCGCTCGCGCCTGCCCGCTTCCCGATGCCTGCGCTGAGGCACGGGGGAACCGCGCATCAGTCCGGGGGGCCGCAGGCTGTGGCGATGCTAGCACCGCTTCATGACGCGATCATGACCGACAGACGTGCTGCCCGCACTCCGGTGCTGATCGTGCACCTGCTCAATACCGCCTGGACCGCCACCCGGAGGACGCCAGATCCGGCGCCGCCGCTCGGCTTCAGGCGAGCGGAGCGCGCAGCACGCCCAGCCACAGGCGCACCAGCCAGAGCGTCGCGTGCCCGGCGGCGCGCGCTCCCAGCTCCACAGCGCGGATGGCCGGCCAGCCGCGCGCCAGGCCGACGGCCCAGAGCAGGGCGGCCAGCAGCACGGCGATCACCGGGGTGAGGAGAATCAGGCCCACCGAGACGAGCTTGCCCGCGACCGCCAGGAAGGTGTGAGTCATGGCTGAGGTCCTCCAGCCGCTGATGGTCGAGCGCTCCACCATGATGTCCATGGCTGCACGGCTCGGCTACCGCCATCGATGCGGTCACCGGTGCTGCCGTCGGCAGGGTGAGCGATCGGGGACTGCGACGCGCTCCGGCGGCGCCTACGGTGGCCGCCCATCCCTCCGGTACGGCTGATGCACCCCCTGGTCATTCTGACCCAGATCCGCCCCCCTGAGCAGCGCTGCCACCACGGCCGGGCCGGAACAGCCCTGCAAACGCTTCCGTATCTCCTGTCAGGAAGCGACGTTCTGCCTCAATGGCCTAATCCGCATTGGCATGGCCCATGCTATGACCACTCCTATCAGCGCATCCCATGCATACCCACACCATCCTGATTGCCGATGATGATCGCCTGCTGCGGGAATCCCTCAGCGAGATCCTGAGCGGTCTCGGCTGCGAGACGCATCAGGTCGGCACCGGGAGCAGCGCGATCCATGTGCTGCAATCCCGGCCCTGCGATCTGCTGCTCTCGGACATCGACATGCCGGACATGAGCGGCTTCGAACTGCTCTCGTGGGTGCATGAGCATGCGACCTTCCCCGATAACCCCATCACGGCCGCCGGCTGGCAGCTGCCGGTGGTGCTCATGAGCGCCCGTGCGGATCGTGAGCTGGGACGGGTCGCCTTGAATGCCGGTGCACGTGGGCTGCTGTCCAAGCCGGTCGAGATCGGGCGCCTGTCCACCCTGGTCCATCAGCTGTTCGACAACTGAATGCGCCGGGCGCACCGCCACCACCTTCATAACCTACGAACATAACCACTTTTCGGCAAAGGATAAGCATATGGGCAAGATCATCGGCATCGACCTGGGAACCACCAACAGCTGCGTCTCCGTGATGGAGGGTGGAGAGCCCGTCGTCATCGCCAACCAGGAAGGCCTGCGCACCACCCCGTCGGTGGTCGGCTTCGTCGAGAACGGCGACCGGCTGATCGGCCAGATGGCGCGCAACCAGGCCATCACCAATCCCGAGAACACCATCTACTCGATCAAGCGCTTCATGGGCCGGCGCGCGAATGAAGTCAACGACGAGATGAA
>PLEW01000180.1 GCA_003136555.1 Planctomycetota bacterium
CGTTGATTCGAATGTGGTATCTTCCAATCTGCAAGATCAATGCGCAGCGTTCACGTGGTCTTGAATCCGATGCGCTGGGTGACTGGCGACTTTGGCTCGTACATCCAGGAGGCTTCATCCGGCAGCTGAATTCACTTCGACCAATCCTCGTAGCGAAGATCAGGAATGCGGCTGAACTCGCGCGCATTATTGGTGATCAGCACGATTCCCATCGCGAGTGCATGGGCGGCGATCATGAGGTCCAACGGCCCTGCCGCTGCTCCTTTCGAGACAACCGCATGCCGGATGGCGGCATATTTCTTCGCCGCGGAGGAATCGAATGGGAGAATGGCGATCCCGGACAGGAATGATTCGACCAGCGGAGCGATGCGCAACGCGGGGTTCCTGGCCATTCCGTAGCGCAACTCCATTTCGGTGACGACGCTGAGGGCGACGTGGGCAATGGGCGTCGCGTGCAGGCGGCGCAGCAAGGCGGGGGACGATCTGCGGATATGATAGCTGACGATGTTGGTGTCGAGCAGGTACCGGATGCTCATGGCGACTACCGCGTTGGGTCGCTGAGCACGTCGTCGCGTTCATGCTGCAAGGGTCGCTCACCCACCTCGAATTCGGGCGCTGCTCCAGCCAATTGCCACCACGAGACCGGCCAGCCCTTGGCGTCGCGTTCCACCTCCACCGCTTCGATGATGACCTGCTCACCGAGGCGGAAGATGGTCACCTCCTCGCCGGAGAAGCGGAACTCCTTGGGCAGCCTGATGGCTTGGCTGCGGCCGGACCAGAAGACCTTCGCCCGTCGAGCGGCGCTGCGCTGGGCAACCGAATGGGCCTTTTCCGGGACCTTGCCGCGAACCATGCGCACCTCCTTGATGACTACCAATGATATATCTCATCCAGCGAAGGGAAGCAGGCTGTCGTGGACTACGGCCAACCGTGGATTTGTCTCTGCGCGGCGTGCCGCGATGCTGCCACAATTGCATAATTTCGGCCAGCCGGCTCTTCGCAAAACGCAGTCGCCGCGATGTTTGCGGTCTCGTCTGCGCAAATGGCGGTCAACCCCCCAGTCCGATTTTGCTTGGTGAGCGCTCTTGTTTGGCGGGAACGCATCATGCAGCCTCACCAATGTTCCCGCCGCCGGCGCTGCACCCTGGAAGAGGGGGGCTGCACACGGGTCGCCGTCAACAAACTGATGGGTGACCACAACGACTTTGGTGGCATCTCGGCTGGTACGCACGTGGTGGCATGCTGGATCTCGTGTGTCTGCCGCCTTGAGTCGGATCATCCGGCGTCAGGTGGATGCCCCGGCTGCGATGGACTCCCGCACTCAGCTGCGACCGGTGTAATGACACGGTTCTGAAAACGCCCGACCATCCTGCTGCCATCGGCCTCGATGCGGATCAGGAATTCTAGCCGGTCGGGACACGGTTCGTCATGGGGATAGGGCAGGCTCTCCAGATACGCAGCCAAGCGCTGGCGACCGATCGGCGTATCGACCTCGGCGAGGATCTCGGACAGCGAGCGGATCATGCGGCGTCAGGATAGCCAAGCGCCGTCACCGACACAGGACATCCGACCCACCTTTCTGGGATACGGTGCAGGTGTCTGCGAATGCCGCCCGAGCGTACCGACGAGCGTGAGAGGTGGCTGAGTCCGAGGACGTGGCCGGCTCATCAACGTGCCTGCCGGCAGCAGCCCATCATCCCCCCGCGCTGCGGCCTTCCTGATGCGCTCCCAGCGCGCGATAGGCAGCGTAGCCCACCCTGTACGCGGCCGCATGCGCGGCATCGGGCTGGTAGGTGCGCTCGATGCGGCTGGCCATGCGCGCCTGCGCGGCGGTCATCGAGGCATGGACGCCGGCGGCCACCGTGGCGGCGATGGCCGAGCCGAGGGCGCAGCACTGGTCGCTGGCGACCACGCCGATGGGGCGTTCCAGGACGTCGGCGCATACCTGCATCACCAAGGTGGATTTGCGGGCGATGCCGCCCAGGGCGATCACCCGCTCCACCGGCACCCCCTGCTCGACGAAGCGATCGACGATGGCGCGGGCACCGTAGGCGGTGCATTCGACCAGGGCGCGGTACAGGGTCGGTGCATCGGTTCCGAGGTTCAGGCCGCTGAGCGCACCCTGCAGGCGCTGGTTGGCATCGGGGGTGCGTCGGCCGTTGAACCAGTCGACCGCGACCACGCCGCCAGCCGGCGGCAGGGTGAGCGCGGCGGCCTCGAGCGCCGGAAGGATGCGCTCGATGGCGGCCTCGGTGGCCAGACCGAGGCTGGTGAGCGGCCAGGCGAGCAGGCGTCGAAACCAGGCGTAGACGTCGCCGAAGGCGCTCTGCCCCGCCTCCAGCCCCATCATCCCGGGGATGATGCTGCCATCGACCTGGCCGCAGATGCCCTGCACGGTGCCGCGGATGGCGCTGGTGGGCGCGACCATCATGTCGCAGGTCGAGGTGCCCATGACCTTGGTCAGCGCATAGGCGCCAGCGCCGGCGCCGACCGCGCCGAGGTGGGCGTCGAAGGCGCCGACCGCCACCGCGATGCCCGGCCGCAGGCCCAGGCGCTCGGCCCAGGCGGCGGTCAGCCCGCCGGCGCGCTGGTCGCTGGTCAGGGTGGTGGGCGCGAAGGCGGCCCGTAGGCCGGCCAGGCGGGGGTCGATGGCACTGAGGAAGTCGGCTCCCGGCAGGCCGTTCCACTCCGGATGCCACATCGCCTTGTGCCCGGCGGCGCAGCGGCTGCGCGCGAGCAGCTCCGGCCGGGTGTTGCCGGTCAGCACTCCTGGCAGCCAATCGCAGTGCTCGACGAAGCCCGCGGTCGCCTTGGCGACCTCGGCGTCATCGGCGAGGATGCGCGCCGCCTTGGCCCAGTACCATTCCGAGGAATAGATCCCGCCCACGTAGCGGGTGTAGTCGGGAAAGCGGCCGCCGTGGGCGAGCTGATTGATGCGCTCCGCCTGCTCGATGCCGGTATGGTCCTTCCACAGCACGAACATCGCCGCCGGGTTGCTCTGGAAGCGCTCGCTGAGCGCAAGAGCCGTGCCATCGGCGGCGACGGCGATCGGCGTCGAGCCGGTGGTATCGATGCCGATGCCAACCACATCCGTACCGGCTGCAGCCCCGGCGGCGCGCAGCGCGCCGGAGACGCTCTCGACCAGGGCGTCGAGGTAGTCCTGCGGATGCTGGCGGAAACGGCTCGCCGCGGCATCGCAGAACTCGCCATTGGCCCAACGGCGGTAGGCGCTCACGTGGGCGGCGACCTCCTGTCCGGTGTCGACGTCGACCAGCAGCGCACGCGCCGAATCGGTGCCGTAATCAACCCCGAGCGCCAGACGCCGAGCCATGGGCAAGCCCTCCTGCGGCCGTGCAGCAGACGCTCATCGTCCTCGGGCGGCCTGCGGGCACCGTCCTACCTGGAGGTCCATCGCATGCCAGCCCCTGTTTGGCCTCCGGGCGCCCCTGGCACCCTCGGCCTCGATGCCTACCTTGCAGTCCATGGCCAGGACGAGCGCTGCGGAACGGACGCCTCGGCCGAGGATCGGCCTGGTGCAGCGCCCACGGCGCGTGGCGCTGCCGGAGCACGGGCTGGTGGTCTTCGAGAGCCACCATGCACCCGGCTTCGTCGGCGAGCTGACCGACGAGTACGCCAAGTTCCTCCTGGTGGTGGCGGGTGGCGCGCGCTGGACCGCCTCTGGCCGCACCATCGAGCCGGGAGCCGGTACCCTCTGCCATGTCCCCGCCGGGTTGCCCCACCGGCAGCAGGACCTGCCAGGACAGCCGGTGGCGCTCTACTGCTTCCACTACCGCACCGACCTGGTGCCGGCGGAGGTCTACCGCCAGCTGAGCGCTCCGGGCCTGGTGGCGGTGGAGCTGGATGGGCACGACCAGGGGCGCGCCCGGCAGGTGCGCGCGCTGTTCCAGGAGCTGCTCTTCGAGCAGGATGCCCGGCATCATGCCTGGCAGGCGCTGATGCAGGCCCGCCTGCTCGAGCTCGCGGTGCTGGGAGTGCGATTGGGCACCCCGGCCGGGCACGTGAGCGCGCCTCGGGCGGCGGCCTCCGGCGGCGCAGCGCGGGTTACCGCCTATATGCACCAGCTGCGCTCGTCCTTCTTCCGCAACCAGACCATCGACGAGGCCGCCCGCGCGGTGCAGCTGAGCCGCCGCCAATTCACCGCCGTGTTCCGTGCCCTCGCCGGCGCGAGCTGGCGCCATTACCTGCTCCGCCTGCGGCTCGAGCATGCCCAGGGGCTGCTGGTGGACAGCGCGCGCACCATCACCGCCGTCGCCTTCGAATCCGGCTTCGACGACCTCTCTCATTTCCATCACGCCTTCCGCACCGCCTACGGCATGACGCCCGGGGAGTACCGCGAGCGCAACCGCCCACCGCCCCATGATGGCCTGCCCGCGCGGCCAAGCATCACGCCGCCGACGGCGTAGGCTCGCACGACCGCACACGCTGCACCCGGCCGCTGCCGGAGCCGTCCACCACCCCGTCGACCGAGAGCCCGCCATGAGCGATGCCGCCGCGCCCGCCAAGTACCTGATCAGCCAGCTCGACGAACTGCCGGCGGTGCGCTGCCCGTGCGGCTGGACGCGGCGCGCCTTCGCGGTCGAGGATAACCCGGTGGCGACCATCCACCTGGTCGACATCCAGCGGGATGCGCGCACGCATTACCACAAGCGCCTGACCGAGATCTACCTGATCCTCAGCGGCACCGGCCATCTCGAGATCGATGGCGAACTGGTGCCGGTCAAACCGCTGACCGCGGTGCTGATCAGGCCCGGCTGCCGCCATCGGGCGATCGGCACGCTGACGATCGTCAACATCCCGGTGCCGGCCTTCGATCCCCATGACGAGTGGTTCGACTGAAGCGCTGCCGCTGGGTGCGCTTCTGCGTCGCACAGTCCAACGGTGGACGGCAGCTGGATACTTCCCCCCACGCCGGGCCGTCCACCATGGCCGCGAGGCTGTCCACGTGCGAACCGGAGGTGGGCGATGAAGAAGACGATGCGCACGGCACCGACGAGGCGGATGGTGCTCTGGCGGGGCGAGCGCGCCCTGCACTGGCTGCTGGCCGGCATCCTGGGCGGCCTTCCGCCGCTCGCCGCCGAGGACCCGGCATCGCCACCGACGACTCCCGCGGCCGCGGCCGCCGCGTCAGCCAAGGCCCTGGCGTGGACCGATCTCACCGACCAGCTCAGCCTGGCCCGCCATGGCCTCTGGCTCATGGTGGTCACCCCGGATAGCGAGGCGATCATCATCGCCGTGCCCGACCAGGGGCTGTGGTCGAGCGTCAATGCCGGGATGAAGTGGACCCAGCTGGGCAAGGATCAGCCGGGCATGGCGGGGCACATCTCGCAGCTGATCTGCGATCCCGCCCAGCCGAAGGCCTTCTGGTTCAACAGCCGCGGCAGCGGCGGCGGGCTCTTCGCCACCGTCGACGGCGGCACGACGATCACCAAGCTCACCGGCCGCGACGACATCGGCTGCGTCGCGGTGGATCTCAGCGACCCCAAGCGCAAGACCCTGTTCTTCACCCTCTACGACAAGGCCCAGGGCGTGCAGCGGTCGGTCAATGGCGGCAAGATCTTCGCCCGCGTCCCATGCAAACTGCCGGATCAGCTGATGCCGCTGACCGCGCTCGTGGCGCTGGACGCCAAGACCCTGCTGCTCGCCAGCGACTGCCCCGGCCTGGTGAAGGCCAAGGGCAAGGAGCGGGTCTCGGCGCTGCTGCGCAGCGAGGATGGCGGCACCACCGTCATCACCGTCAGCAAGGAAGGCGCGCAGGCACAGCCGCTGCGGATGAGCACCGGCCAGCTGCTGTGGCCGTATGGCCTGGATGACGGCATCCTCAGCAGCGTCGACCAGGGCAAGACCTGGACCACGCTCGAGGGTCCGATCCATGCCTGCCCGTGCGAGCTCGAGAAGGGCTGGCTGGCGGCGGTAGGCGATCGTCAGGTGCAGATCTCGAGCAACGGCGGCAAGATCTGGCAGCCGCTCGGACCGGTGCTGCCATTCGCCCCCACCGGCCTGGTCTACGATGCCAAGCACCGTGGGTTGATCGCCTGGCGCTCGCCCGAGGGCAGCGGCACGCCGGTGATGATGCGGCTCGACCTGCCCACCGACCTCGGCCAGGTCGCCGAGGTGGTGCCAGTGCGCGACCTGATGGTCTGGAATGGCGACGAGGTGGCGAAGGGCGCGGGCTGGAATTGGCCGAAGGATGGCCCCACCTTGGCACCCGCGATCACCAATACCGTGGTCCGCCAGGGCAAGGCGGCCCTGCACCTGCACGGCGAGGGCTCCAACGGCGCCTCCTTCGGCTGGAACTGGCTGTCGTGGTACCCCGGCGACGGCGGCACCGACCTGAGCGGCATGAAGACCCTGCTGCTGGCGATCCGCGTCGAGGGCATGGCCAAGCCGGAATCGCTGCGCATCGCCTTGAACTGCTCGTCGAGCAAGAAGGGGACCAAGGAGATCGACCTGGTGCCGCGCATGCCCACCGTCACCGATGGCGCCTGGCACGAGGTCGCCATACCGCTCGACGAGATGGCCGCCGGCACCGAGTTCGATGTGAAGAAGGCCTGGGAGATCGACATCCTCACCAGCGCCAAGATCCCGCTCAACACCGACATCTACCTCGACGAGATCGGCTTCGCGCGCTGAGCGCCGGAGGCACGTCCTGGGCAACCCCTGGCGAGAGCGCACACCCGTGCCGTCAGCGTACGCCCTCGGCCATCGCCTCGTAGAGCTGGTCGCGCAGGTGGGGTGCCCAATCGAAGGCCGGCGCATCCCCCTTGTTGAGCAGGATGGCGAAGGCGTAGCGGGGGCGGCCCGGCGGATCGAGGTAGCCGACCAGGCAGCAGGCGATGGCCAGGGTGCCGGTCTTGACGCGGCCGCGCACGCCGCTGGTGGGATGCTCCTTGAGCGAGTCGATGAAGACCTCGTGCAGCGGGGTGCCCTGGATCGCATCGAGGAGGTGGGCCATGGTCGCCGCCGAGGCCTGGTTGCCATAGCTCAGCCCGCAGCCGTCCAGCAGGGTGATGCCGGCGAAACCATCGCCGAGCTTATCGCTGAGCACCTGGAGCACTGCCTGCCTGCCGGCATCGATCGAACCCTCCGCCCCGCGCGCGACCGCCACCAGGCGCAGCAGCTGCTCGCCATAGAAGTTCTGGCTGTGCTGGTTCATCAGCGTCACCGCTGGCACCAGGTCCTGGCGGGAATCGATCAGCAGGTGTCCGGCGGCGGCATCTACCGCCCCCAGGCGCACCGTGCCGCTGACCGGGATGCCGGCTTCGATCAGCGAGGCCTTGAGCTGATCGCCGTTGAGCAGGTCGGGGTCGGCCTGGATCGCGAGCGGGAACCAGGCGGTGGTCCTGCTGCAGGTTCCGGCGGCAGTGATGGTGTTGCTGAACAGATCGCGGCTGAGGATCGGCCTGGTGCTGGCTCCGCTGCGGCTCTGGTTGACGATCGCGATGCGGCCAGAGCGCGGACGCACATCGACCTGCGCCGGCTTGCCGAGCGAGGTAGGTTCGAGGCGCACCTCGATGCAGTTGTCATTCCAGGCGAAGGCGCTGGCGGGAGCGGAGAACCAGCGCTGCTGGTTCTCGGCATCGGCGGGATAGGTCGCCGGGCGGATCGGTCCGCTGAACAGGTGATTGTCGATCACCACATCGCCGGCGATGCTGGTCACTCCGTGCTGGCGCAGGAGCGCAGCCCACTCGCTGAATACATGCTCGGGGTCGCCACCGGTGGCGAAGTGCTCGTCCAGGCAAGGGCTGCCGCCGCCGATCACCCCGAGCCCGGGGAGCACGCCGTCCTGGATCGCTCCCAGGCCGATCAGGCGGGTGCTGAACTGGTAGTCCACCCCCAGCTGCAGCAGGGCAGCGGTGGCGACCAGCAGCTTGGTGGTCGATGCCAGGCTCAGCGGCTGGTCGGCTCCGGCATGATAGAGCAGGTGGTGATCGGTGGTGTCCTGGAGGACGACCCCGGCGCGTGACCCCGCCGGCAGTTGGCTGAGCAGCGTGTCAAGCCGGTCCTGCAGCTCGCTGGCCTGTACCCGGCCCAGGCACACCAGCAGGGCGATTCCCACCAAGATCCGCTGGGCCAGGTACATGCGTCCATCATTCCACCCGTAGTCGCTTGCCAAGGCCCGAGCCGGGAGCCCTACGCAGCCCTCCCCGAGGCTGGCACCGGTCCACATGGACCGTCACAACTCGACAACGCAACAGGACTTGCGGCGTAGGCAGGATGCGCGGTACAGCCCTGGACCTGGCTATGGTGATGGGGATCATAGGCATATGACCGCAGTATTCAGCTGCCCCACCTGCTCTCGACCGGTACCGATGGATGGCGAGCGGCGTCCATCCAGTTTCCCCTTCTGCTCGGCGCGTTGCCGTGACCGCGATTTCGGAACCTGGATCGCGGGTGGCTATGCCGTCGCCGGCCTGGAACTGGGAGCCGAGCCCGCAGCCGGGGAGGACCAGCCCCTCGGCCGCCGGTTCGACCGGGACCGGCCATGATCGGACTGCAGATTGTGCACCTCGCCACCTCGGTCGCGGTGGCGCGGTGCGGGGATGTGCTGACGACCATGAGCTGGCTGCGCACCCAGGGGCATCGCACCGCCCTGGCGGCGGGCGGCACCGGGGACTGCCCCGGTGTCGATATCATCCGCTACCGCGCCAAGGCCCCGGCCTGGTGGCTGGGGGGCAAGAAGGACCTGCTCACCCAGGCGGCAGCCTGGAACCCCGATCTCATCCACCTGCATGGCGCGACCGCGATGCCGGCGGCACGTGCCATCGCACGCCAGCTCGGCCTGCCGGTGGTGGTCAGCGTGGATACGCTCCTGAGCGCCGAGCAGGCACGCGGGCTGCGTGACCCGTCGGTGGCCTGGGTGCTGGTGCCCAGCGAGGTGCACCGGGCGCATTTCGTCGGTCGCCTGCGCTTCGATCGCGATCTGGTCTGCGTCCTGCCGTTCGCCGTGGATGCGGTGTCCTCTGCCCGCTGCGGACCGCGTGGCGGCGATGGCACGTTGACGGTCGGGGCGATGTCGCAGGATCTCGCGGCCTGCGAGCGCCTGCTCGATGCGGTCGCGCGCCTGCGCCTCGATGAGGTCCCGGTCGGCGCGCTGATCGCCTGGCAGGGTCCCGCCGATGGCCTGGAGGCGGTGGGCGAGGCGGTGGCGCGCCTACATGGCGAGTCGTGGTGCACGGTGATGATGGCCGGCGAGCCGAACGGGATCATGGCGCACTGCGATCTGTTCGCCCTGCCGGTCGACAGCGATGCGTCGGCAGGTCCGGCGATCATCGCCATGGCCTGCGGCCGGCCGGTGGTGGCCAGCGCGGTCGGCGGGCTGCCGGAGATGATCCGCGACGGCCAGACCGGGTTGCTGGTGCCGCCCGGCGATGCCGGAGCGCTGGCCGGGGCGATCGGCCGCCTTGCACGCGACGCCGAGCTGCGCCGCAGCCTGATCGTCAACGCCGCGGCCCATGCCAGCCAGCGCTTCGACATCCAGGTGGTCGGTCCGGCGATCCTGGAGCTCTACCATGCGGCGATCAGCGCGCGCCTGAGCGTGAGCGCCAAGGCCGAGGGCAACCGTGCGTACCAGCGCCGCCTCTCCGATCTGCCACCGCCATGAGCGCCTGGGCCAGGCGCTCGCGCTAGCGCCTGCGCCGCCGCCGCCCACCCCGGCCGGCGGGGGATGATGTGGTGCCGCCGCGTTCGGCGCTGCCCTGCGCCTCGATGAGCTTGATGGTGTCGCGCAGGCGCGCCGCCTCCTCGAAGCGCAGCGCCTCGGCAGCGTCGATCATCAGCCGGGTGAGCTCGGGGATGTCCGTCTGCCCGAGCACCTCGCCGCCGCTGCCGATGGGCAATCCGCCGCTCGCCTTGCGCGCGGCGATCTGATCGGCGAAGGCGTGCGGCGTCTGCTGCCGCACCGCGCCGGTGGGGGTGATGCCGTGCGTGAGGTTGTAGGCGAGCTGATGCTCGCGCCGCCGATCGGTTTCGCGGATGGCCGCCGCCATCGCCGGCGAGGTGCCTTCGGCGTAGAGGATCACCTGGCCGTCGATGTGCCGAGCCGCGCGGCCGATGGTCTGGATCAGGCTGCCTTCGCTGCGCAGGAATCCCTGCTTGTCGGCATCGAAGATCACCACCAGGGAGACCTCCGGGAGATCGAGTCCCTCGCGCAGCAGGTTCACCCCCACCAGGCACTGGCTCTCGCCCGTGCGCAGCGCCTGGAGGATCTGCACGCGCTCGATGGCGTCGATGTCGCTGTGCAGGTAGGTGGTGCGCACGCCTGCCTCGCTGAGGTAGTCGCTGAGATCCTCCGCCAGCCGTTTGGTCAGCGTGGTCACCAGGGTGCGCTCGCCTCGGGTGCAGCGCGCCGTGACCTCGCGGATGAGGTCCTCGACCTGGCCGGTGGTGGGACGCACCGAGATCGGCGGATCGACGATGCCAGTGGGGCGGATGAGCTGCTCGGTGCGCAGCTCTTCATGGCTGAGCTCGTAGGGGCCCGGGGTGGCCGAGACGAAGATCACCTGCGGTTCGCCGAGCGCGCCTTCCGCCGCTGCGCCTGCCAGGGGGGGCACCACCGCAGCGGGTGCGCCTCGGCCAGTGCCCGCGTCGAGGCGGACCAGATGCTCCCATTCATCGAAGCGCAGCGGGCGGTTGTCGAGCGCCGAGGGCAGGCGGAAGCCATGCTCGACCAGGGTCTCCTTGCGGCTGCGGTCGCCTGCATACATGCCGCGGATCTGCGGGATGGTGACGTGGCTCTCGTCGATCACGCACAGGAAGTCCGGCGGGAAGAAGTCGTAGAGGCAGTAGGGGCGCTCGCCGGCCTTGCGCCCGGTCAGGTGGCGGGAGTAGTTCTCGATGCCATTGCAGTGCCCGACCTCGCGCAGCATCTCGATATCATAGCGTGTGCGGCTGAGCAGCCGCTGCGCCTCGACCAGCGCACCCTGGTTCATCAAGTCGCGGTGGCGGACCTCCAGCTCGGCCTCGATCGAGGCCACCGCCTGCTCCAGGCCCTGCTCCTCGACGACGAAGTGCTTGGCCGGATAGATGTTCAGCCGCTGATGGCGGTTGATGATCTCGCCGGTGAGGGTGCTGATGGTGGCGATCTCCTCGAGTTCATCGCCGAAGAAGCTGAGGCGGATGGCAGTGTCCTCGTAGGCCGGCCACAGCTCGACCACATCACCGCGCACGCGGAACCTACCGCGCTGGAAGTCGAGATCTCCGCGGGTGTATTGGATGGTGACCAGTTCGCGCAGGAGATCATCGCGTGCCAGGGCGGCGCCGACCTGGACGCTCACAGTGAGATCCTGGTAGGCATGGGGCGAACCCAGTCCGTAGATCGAGGAGACCGAGGCGACGATGATGACATCGCGCCGCGACAGCAGGCTGCGGGTGGCCGACAGGCGCAGCTTGTCGATCTCCTCGTTGAGCGAGGATTCCTTCTCGATGTAGAGGTCCTTGCCCGGCACATAGGCCTCGGGCTGGTAGTNNTAGCTGACGAAGTACTCGACCGCATTGTCGGGGAAGAAGCCCTGGAATTCGCTGTACAGCTGGGCCGCGAGGGTCTTGTTGTGGCTGAGCACCAGCGTCGGCCGCTGCACCTGGTTGATGAGGTTGGCGATGGTGAAGGTCTTGCCGCTTCCGGTGACCCCCAGGAGGGTGGCGGCCCGCAGTCCGGCGCGCACCGCGCGCACCAGGTCGGCGATGGCAGGCGGCTGGTCGCCCATCGGCTGGTAGGGGGCGACGAGGCGGAAACCGGCGCTCACCACGGCGATGGACATCACGGCACCTTCACCGGAGGCACCTGCTGCACAAGTTCGGAAGCTGTTCACCGATACTTCATCGTGGCATCATCCAAACCGATTTCGCGCGCGCATGATATCCATCAACCACTGCTGGAGAGTGCCATGTCCGCCATCGACCAGGCCCCAGGCCCCGCCACCGAGGTGCGGACCGGCGATGGCGACGAGTACCTCGCCGAAGCGGTGGCCATGGCGATGCGCATCAACCAACGCCTGTCCGAGCGTTGCGGCATGCCACCCCTAGATCTGGTGGATGCCGCGGGGGAGACCCCACTGCTGGTGGTCCCGACCGCCTGAGCGGTGTTCGCTCCGCCCGTCTTGCCGGACGCGCGCCGTCCACCAGAGTGCATCCATGCAGCAGACTCTGGATGCAGCGGTGGTCCTCCTGTCCGGCGGGCAGGACAGCGCCACCTGCCTGGCCTGGGCCCTGCGGCGCTATCAGCGCATCCATGCGGTGACTTTCGATTACGGCCAGCGGCACAAGATCGAGCTCGATGCCGCCGCCACCATCTCCACCATGGCCGGGGTGAGCCAATCGGTGATCCCCTGCAACAGCTTCACCGCCTTGGGCGGCAATGCCCTGACCGGAACCGAGGCGGTGTCGGCCACGGTGCGAGCCGACAGCCAGCTGCCGAACACCTTCGTCCCCGGACGCAACCTGATCTTCATCACCCTGGCCGCCGCCTGCGCCTACCAGCGCGGCATCACCGAGATCGTCACCGGCATCTGCCAGACCGACTACAGCGGCTATCCCGACTGCCGCATGGACACCATGGTGGCGCTGCAGGAGGCCCTGCGCCGCGGCATGGAGGCGCCCTTCACCATCCACACCCCGCTGATGCGTCTCGACAAGGCGGCGACGTGGTCCCTCGCCGAAAGGCTGGGCGGGCAGGCTCTTGTCGATCTCGTCATCGAGGAAACGGTCACCTGTTATGAAGGCGACCGGACGCACCGCCATGCCTGGGGTTATGGGTGCGGCGCCTGTCCTGCGTGCCAGCTGCGGCTGCGCGGTTACGAACACTTCGCGACGCGATGAGCTATCAGGTCAAGGAAATCTACTACACGTTGCAGGGCGAAGGCGCGCAGGCGGGGCGCGCGGCGGTGTTCTGCCGATTCGCAGGATGCAATCTATGGTCGGGGCGGCAGGCGGATCGGGCTACGGCGGTTTGCAAGTTCTGCGACACGGATTTTTTCGGCGTCGATGGAACGGGTGGGGGACGCTTTGAATCCGCGGAGTTGGTTGCGGAAGCGGTCGCAGAGAAATGGCCCATGGATGCGAGGGCTGGAAAGCGGTTTGTGGTGTGCACCGGCGGCGAGCCCCTGCTGCAACTCGATGGGGTACTGATTAAGGCGCTGCATGCGCGCGGATTTGAGATTGCGGTGGAGACGAACGGAACCGTGGCTGCGCCGGATGGGCTGGACTGGATCTGCGTCAGCCC
>PLEW01000157.1 GCA_003136555.1 Planctomycetota bacterium
TCGTGAAGCCGGCCAGGGGCCCGGAGTCGGTGCGCGCGGTGGCCTCGGCCAGAGCCATGGTCAGCTCCGGGACGCGCCGGCAGTGGCCGCCGGTGTAGGGGGACTTCTCATCGATCGCGGTGGCGATCAGGCGGATGAATGATTCCAGCAGGGTACGCATGCCATCGATGAGCTGGTGCTTGCTAAGAGCGGTAGCCGCCTGAGAGGCGAGGCTCTCGGCCAAGCGCTGGTCGGTGGTCGAGAAGGGCACGATCCGGCCGGTCTCATCGCGCGCATTGAGCAGCTGCAGCACGCCGGCGATCTCCCCCTCGTGGTCGCGCATCGGCACGGTGAGGAAGGAGGTGGAACGGTAGCCGGTCTTGGCGTCGAACGAGCGCGTCCCGGAGAAGTCGAAGCCCTCGGCGTGGTAGGCGTCCGGGATGTTGAAGGTCTTGCCCTGGAGCACCGCGCTCGCCACCACAGAGCTGATGTTGGGCGTGCCATCGTCGCGCACCAGGGGGATGGGCGGCAGGCCGATCGGCACCCCGCTGGTGCCACCCATGGCCAGGCCGAGGGAGTCGGTGCGCAGGATCTCGAAGCGCAGGATGCGATCCTCGCCGAGCGAGTAGATCGTCCCCCCGTCGGCATTGGTGATGTCCTTGGCGCCGAGGAGGATCTGCTCGAGCAGACGGACAGGATCGCTTTCCGCGGACAGCGCGATTCCAATGGCATTGAGCCGATCGATCCGCTGATCCAGGCTGGCAGAACCCGGGTCGCTCATGTCCATCCCTTATCGCCGTGCAGCCAGTGCGGCATGCAGACTCCCCGAGACTATGCATGGGGGAAGGATCGGCAATGCGCCCATCCCCCTCATGCCACACATCCCGGGCAGTAGACCAGCATTCCCTCGCGAATACCCTGCCGCGGGGAGGGAAGGCGCATGCGCTGGTTCGTCCGCGGAGACATCGACGGGTTCTTCGGCTTGGCGATCGACAATCTGGTGCAACTGCTGCTCATCGTCAGCCTCTGCCAGGGGGTGCTCGGCCTCGATGCGGATTTGCTCTACGGCCGTATCCTGCCAGGCGCAGCGGTATCGCTGCTGGTGGGCAATCTGTTCTATGCCTGGCAGGCGCGGACCTTGGGCGCCAAGGAAGGTAGGCAGGATGTCTGCGCGCTGCCCTACGGCATCAATACCGTCTCGCTCTTCGCCCATGTGTTCCTGATCATGCTGCCAGCCAAGCTGGCCGCCCAGGCCGCAGGGCTGGACGCAGAGAAGGCTGGCCGCGTCGCTTGGCAGGTGGGCCTGCTCGCCTGCCTGGGATCAGGCCTCATCGAGCTGCTCGGAGCTACGGTCGCGGAGCGCATCCGGCGGGCCTCGCCGCGGGCTGCCCTGCTGTCGACTCTCGCAGGCATCGCCCTCGGCTTCATCTCCTTCACCTTCCTCTACCGCACCTTCGCCTTCCCCCTGGTGGGGCTGGCCACCCTGGCGGTGGTGCTGATGACCTATTTCGGCGCGGTGCGATTCAAGGGTGGCCTGCCCGGAGGGCTGGTGGCCCTGGCGATCGGCACCCTGCTGTCCTGGTGCACCGGCCTGGCGCACGGAAGCGCGCCGAAGCTCTCCAGCGGCTTCCACCTCCCTCTCCCCGTCATCGGCGATGTGATCGACGCCTGCGCCGGCGGCCAGGTGTGGACCTACCTCGCGGTGATCATCCCCATGGGGGTGTTCAACGTCATCGGCTCGCTGCAGAACATCGAGTCCGCCGAGGCGGCCGGCGATGCCTACCCGACCCGGCCCTCATTGAGCGTCAACGGCCTGGGCTCGATCGCGGCCGCGCTGTTCGGCTCCTGCTTCCCCACCACCATCTACATCGGCCATCCGGGCTGGAAGGCCCTGGGTGCGCGCAGTGGCTATTCGGTCCTCAACGGCGTCTTCTGCACGCTCCTCTGCCTGACCGGCTCCCTGGCCTGGATCGCCTGGGCGATCCCGATCGAGGCCGGGATGGCCATCGTGCTGTGGATCGGCGTGGTGATCACCGCCCAGGCGTTCCAGTCGACGCCGCGGTCGCACGCACCCGCGGTGGTGCTCGGGCTGCTGCCCGGGATCGGCGCCTGGGGGGTGATGATGGCCAAGTCCGGCGTCGCAGCGGCCAATGACGTCGCCCATGGCACGGTGGGCTACGGAGCCGAGCTGACCACCGCTTTCCATCGCCAGGACACCTACATCGAGGGCGCCTTCGCGCTCGAGCAGGGCTTCATCTTCACCGCCATGGTGCTGGCTGGCGTGACCGTGCACCTGATCGAACGGCGCTTCACCGCGGCAGCGGTCTGGTGCCTCATCGCGGCAGCGCTCAGCGCCTCCGGCTTCATGCATTCCTACACCGTCATCGCGCAGGGCACCATCGGCGCTTTCCTGAACCCCGCCTGGCCTTTGACGTTCGGCTATCTGGCGATGGCCGCAGTCTTCGCCAGCGCCCATTGGACCACCGAACCCCGGCCGCTCGGGCAATAGCGGGAGGGCGATCCCGGCCGCTAGCGTGCGCCCTGCACGGTCAGCTGGAACGACCACACCGCACTGGTCGCGGTGATGAACAGGGTGCGCCGGTCGATGCCCCCGAAGCAGCAGTTCGACGCCGTCTCCGGGGTGAGGATCTTGCCGATCAGCGCACCGGCGGGTGAGAACACCTGCACGCCATCGCCCGCGGTGCACCACAGGTTGCCCAGCATGTCGACGCGCATCCCATCCGGGACCCCGGGCTCGATGACGCAGAACACCTGGCCTCCCGAAAGGCGGTTGCCGGCTCCGACCGAGAAGCGCAGGACGTGGTGGTAGGCGCTGTCGCTGTTGGCGATGTAGAGCTGGCGCTCATCGGGGGAGAAGCACAGGCCATTGGGCCTGGTGATGTCATCGGCGATGGCGACCGGCTCGCTGCTTGCGGGATCGAGGCGGTAGACGCGGTTGGCATCCTGCTCGATCTGGTTGGGACGGATGCCATAGGGCGGATCGCTGAACCAGATGGACCCATCGCTCTTGACCACCACGTCGTTGGGGGAGTTCAGGCGGCTGCCACCGAAGCGTTCAGTCAGCGTCACCACCCGGCCGTCAGCCTCGGTGCGGGTGAGCGAGCGCGTCTGGTGCTGGCAGGAGATCAGGCGCCCCTGGCGATCGACGGTATTGCCGTTGGCGTAGCCGGATGGCCGGCGGTAGACCCGGTGCCCGTGGCCGCCACGCCAGCGATAGAGCATATCGGCGGGGATGTCGCTGAAGATCAGTGCTCCCTGGTCGGCCATCCACACCGGCCCCTCGCAGAACTGGAGGCCGGCGACGATGCGCCGCAGGCCTTCACCCCGGCCGCTCAGGGCGATGAAGCCATCGTCCAGGCCCAGGATGCCGCTACCGGGGATCATGCCGCTCATGCCTTCTCGTAAAGCCTGCCGGCCGGCAAGCCAGCGCCAGCGGGCGTGGCTGTACCGGGGTCGGCCTACCATGTGGCGGCACCCCGGCCGTGTGACGCCTATCCTGGCGCCTGGGGTGACGCCTGGCCGACCCGGTCGCCACCAGCCTCCAGGCCCTCGATTTCTCCGAGGATGGCGATGAGCTCCTGGACGCAGACGAAGCAGCCGGAGTTGCAGCAGCTCAGCCGCGTGCGTTCCTCGCGGCCATCGAGCAGGCGCTCGATCCGCTCCCTGAGGTATGGCGAATAGTCACGGCGGGCCAGGGCCTCGAGGATGCGCGTTGCTCGATCCATCCCAGGCAGTTGTAGGACGCTGCGGGCGGGGGCGAACCGAATTCCACGGCGCCCCCGTACAGCGCCCGAAGGGTCCGGGCGGTGCGCCGACAGGAGATATCCAACTCCGCGCACCCCTGGACCGGCCCCGGAGGCGGACGGAGACGATAAAAGTGCTGATTCGCCGTACGCCGCGTGCTATTGCCGGGGATCGCATGCAGCACGCGGGGAAATGCCTATGCACGCCGTCGGAAATCGCTGATAATCCCCCACCCTCCGATTGACCGTTCATCCGACAGCCTACCGTGGCGTACTCACCGCACCGTTCACGGAGAATAGGGAGTTCACATGGTCCTCAGCCTCGACTGCATGCCGGTCTTCACGCCATCCCATCTCAAGGCGAGCGACATACCGGTCTTCCAGTGCACGGCGAACCTGATGGATGAGCTGCGCGACAAGCACATCACCAAGGCCGAGGCGCTCTCGCTCTACGACCAGATGTGCGCCGTCCGTGCGCTCGAGGAGATGATCTACCAGCTGCGCTCGGGCGCCTATGCACCGCTCGCCGGCAAGTACGAATACCAGGGCCCCACCCATCTCTCGATCGGCCAGGAGGCAGCATCGGTCGGAGCCTGTTCGGTGCTCAACTGGGACGACTACATCACCTCGACCCATCGCGGCCACGGCGATTCGATGGCCAAGGGCTATGCCGCCATCCTGCACATGAACCGTGCGCAGATGAACGATCGCATCGCCTTCTACAGCATCGCCGTCAGCGCCAGCGATGACGAGGGCATCCGCAGGGAGCTGATAGCCGATCACATCTACCGCTCGATCTGCGAACTGTTCGGCAAGGAGCACGGCTACTGCAAGGGCCGCGGCGGCTCGATGCACATCGCCGACTTCTCCCTCGGCCATCTCGGCGCCAACGCCATCGTCGGCGGTGGCACCCCGATCGCCACCGGCGCGGCCTATGCCGCACGCTACCTCAACGATGGCAAGGTCGCGGTGTGCTTCGTCGGCGATGGCGCCTTCTCCAACGGCATCACCCTCGAATCGCTCAACATGGCCACCATGCCGCAGTTCGAGAACGGGCTGCAGGGCAAGAAGTTCGGCGTGCCTGTGATCTTCGCCATCCTCAACAACCTCTATGCGATGACCGGCCAGACCCATGGCGAGCTGTGCGACGTCCCCTACCTTGCTGCACGCGGCTGGGGCTTCGCCTCGGACGGCATGCGTGCCGAGGTGATCAATGGCATGGATGTGCTGGCGGTGCGCAAGGCGATGCGCCAGAGCGTCCAGGACGCGCGCGCGGGAGAGGGACCCTTCCTCAAGGAGCTGATCACCTACCGCTACTATGGCCATTCGCTCTCCGACCCGCGCAAGTCCTATCGCAAGAAGGAGGAGGAGCAGGCCTGGCGCGACATCGATCCGCTCATCACCTACGCGCGCCAGCTCATCGAGTGCGGCATCGCCACCCAGGCGGACATCGATCTGATGTACAACCACGCCATCGAGCGCAACGCCGCGCAGGCGGTCAAGGCAGCAGTCGCCCCGGATCCCTCGGCGAATGAGCTGTACAAGTACCTGTACGCCGATTCTTCCAGCACCTCCGTCCCCGAAGGCAGCAAGGGCACCACCGTCGGTCCGGTGGTCAAGGCGAAGCGCGACGACAAGGGCCTGATCTCCTACAAGGATGCGATCCGCGAGGCGATGGTCGAGGAGATGCTGCGCGACAACCGCGTCGTGCTATACGGCGAGGATCTCGCCGATTACGGCGGCGCCTTCTTCGTCACTGCCGGCATGCTCGAGACCTTCGGCCGCGAGCGGGTGTTCAACAGCTCGATCAGCGAATCCGCCATCTGCGGCACCGCCGTCGGTGCGGCGATGGCCGGCCTGCGCCCGATCGTCGAGCTGATGTACTTCGATTTCGCCCTGCAGGCCTCGGACCAGATCGCCAACCAGGCGGCAAAATGGCACTACATGTCCGGCGGCATGCGCACGGTACCCTTGGTGGTGCGCGCCTCGGCCGGCGNNATGCGCACCGTGCCGATGGTGGTCAGGGCCTCGGCTGGCGGCGGCAAGGGCTACGGTGGCCAGCACAGCCAGTCGATCGAATCGATCTTCTGCCATACTCCCGGCCTCAAGATCGCCGTGCCCTCCAACCCCTATGATGCCAAGGGATTGCTCAAGACCGCCATCCGCGACGACAATCCCGTCCTCTACGTCGAGGGGCAGCTGCTCTATGCCGTAAAGGGAGTGGTACCCGAAGAGGAGTACTTCATCCCCTTCGGCGTCGCGGCGGTGAAGACCACGGGCAAGGACTGCACCTTCGTCGGCTGGAGCTATGTGGTCAACGAAGCGATCAAGGCAGCCGAGATCCTCAAGAAGGAGCATGGCATCGAGCTCGAAGTCATCGACGCGCGTACCCTGGTGCCCTTCGATTGGGATACCGTGCTGGCCTCGGTCAAGAAGACCGGGCGCTGCATCGTCGGCAGCCAGGCGGTCAAGACCTGCTCCTACACCGCTGAAGTCGCCGATACCATCACCCGCCGCGCCTTCGATTACCTCGATGCGCCGATCGAGCGCCTCGGCGCCGCCAGTTCGATATCGCCGCAGGCCAAGGCGATGGAGAAGGCCTACCTGGTGTGGGCGGAGGACATCGTCAAGTCCACCATCGCGCTGGTGCGTCCACGCGGCTGAGTCCGGGGGCCGGCAGGTCCAGCCTGCCACTGGGAAATCGGCGCGCCGGGCCTATGGTCGTGGGGCATGCCCATCACTCGCTCCCGTCTGCTGCTCACCCTCGGCCTGGGCGCCGCATTCATCGCCTGGTACTTCTACTGGAGCTCGCCGGGCGTCCAGATCCCGAAGACCTTCGCGCGCATCCGCGAAGGGGTCAATGAGAGCCGCGCGAACCTGATCATCGATCAGCTCCACCCCGAGTACTCGATCAAGCGCTGCTGGCCGAATCTGCTGGCCGAATACGGCGATCTCGCCGCCCCTGGGCAGCTGCTCCTGCTCGCCCGCCAGGGCCTGCAGATTGTCCTCCGCTCGCATGCCGACGATCCCCTGGTGATGACCTACGACATCCATCGCATCACCGACCGGGGCGACGGCACCTATGAGGTCGATGTCAGCATGCAGCTGTCGACGCGCAGCGGGCACGCGGTCTCTATCGTCGATCCCCCGATAGTGCACAAGCGTTTCATCCTGGCGCGGGCGAGCTCCATCTTCCCGGCGCTCTACATCAAGTCCCATGAGCCGCTGAGCGCCAATCCCTGAAGCAGGGCGCTACACCGACCATCAGGCATGATGGTAGGGGGCCCCGGCGAGGATGGATGCGGCGCGGTAGAGCTGCTCGATGAGCAGCAGATGCGCCAGCTGATGCGGCAGGGTCATGGCCGAGAGCGATAGCCGTTCATCGGCGAGGGCGAGCGTAGGTTGATGATGGCCGTACGCCTCGCCGAGCAGGAAGGCGACCTCGCCATGACGCATGGTCCAGGTGCGCAGCCTGGCTGCGAGCTCCGCGCTTCCGAACTGCTCTCCGCGCTCATCGAGGGCGACCTTCCAGCGTGAAGAGGCCGGCCACAGCGGCTGCTCCTGCTTGGGCACGCGCTCCTCGACCGTGAGCGAACCATAGCGGCGGAAGCGCTTGAGATAGTCATCCCGCAGCGCGATGACATGGGCATCCTTGATGCGCCCCGTCTGCACCACTACCAGGCGCATGGCCTGCCGCCCAGTCCGCCGCCAACGCCGGCGGATGCCAACTTGCCGCCATCCGGCCCTGCTTGTAGCGCCCTTGACCGGCCGGACCTCTGGCTCATTCGCCCTCGTCCTCGCGCGCCGGCTTGGCGCGCTCGCGGCGTGCGAAGTAGCGCACCACGAAGGCATCCCGCCAGGCGGCGAAGCGGCCGTCCTCGATGGCCGAACGCATGGCGCGCATCAGGTCCTGGTAGAAATGCAGGTTGTGGATGGTCATCAGGGTCTCCGCCAGGATCTCGCCCGCGAACACCAGATGGCGGAGGTAGGCGCGGCTGAAGCCGCCGGCGCAGGCATAACAGCCGCAGGCGGTGTCGATGGGGTAGCGATCCTTGCGGAACTTCTTATCCTGGATGCGCATCTTGCCATCCCAAGTGAAGACCGTCCCCTCACGGGCGTAGCGGGTGGGGATCACGCAGTCATGGATATCCATGCCGGCGTCGACCGACGCCACCAGGTCCTCGGGCAGTCCCACGCCCATCAGGTAGCGCACCTTGCCTGCAGGAAGCAGCGGCGCGGTGTGGCGCACCACCCGCGTCATCGCCTCATGGCCCTCGCCCACCGAGACGCCGCCGATGGCATAGCCCGGCAGCTCGAGCGAGGTCAGCTGGGCGACGGCCTTCGAGCGCAGTTCAAGATCCATGCCGCCCTGGACGATGCCGAAGAGATGCTGGTGCTCCGCCAGCGGGACGGCGGCGCAGCGCTTGAGCCAGCGAAAGGTGCGCTCGACGCTGTCCTCCAGGTAGGCGCGTGATGCGGTATGCTCGACGCATTCGTCGAAGGCCATGACGATATCCGCACCTAGCCGTTTCTGGATGCCCATTGCGGTCTCGGGCGAGAGCATGGCCGCTTCGCCCCCCTGCTCGAAGCGGAAGCGCACCCCCTCCTCGTCAATGACGCGATCTGGCAGGCTGAAGACCTGGAAGCCGCCTGAATCGGTGAGGATGGTCCTGTTCCAGCGCATCAGGCCGTGCAGGCCGCCATGCCGTTCGACCAGGGCGGTGCGATCGGACAGGCTGAGATGGTAGGTATTGGCGAGCACCACCTGCGCACCGGTCGCCTCGACCTGGGACGGCGTTACGCATTTCACCGCCGCCTGCGTGCCGACCGGCATGAAGGCCGGCGTCTCGACCAACCCATGCGCCGTGACGAAGCATCCGCGCCGTGCCGAGCCGCTGACCGCAAGGAGCTGGAAGTTGAGGCCGCCTCCGGGCGTCCACGCCAACTGATCGGGCTCATTCATCGGCACACTCTCGGCGATCCCGCAGGGCGAGCAACCCTCGGTGCCTGCCGCGCTGAGCGACAGCTGCCCGGTCTAGACCTGGCGCGGGCTGGCGTACAGCCCGGCCAGCAGGGTATCCATCTCGGCATCGACTGGCTGCGCATTGATGATGCGGTTGCGGCTCTGCAGGCCGATCCACTTGTCGAAGACATGCGACTTGCCGTGGGTGATCGCGGACTGGAACTCCTCTTCCATGACCGGGATGAGGTTCACCACCCCCGTCTTCTCGGTGCGCCCGGTGCCGACGAAGCGGCTGGTCGCAGAAGGTCCGCTCTTGGCCGCAGGCGCAGGACCAGGCGGGGTGGCCGGAGGAGCCGCAGCGCGTGCCGCGGGTGCAACGTGGGCGGGCGGAGCGGCGGGGCTGGCCGCTGGCGCACGGGGTGCCGACACCGGCGCGGGTTTGGGCGGGGCCGAGATCGGAGCATCGCCCAATTCGAACTCGGGCGCAGGCACCGGCTGCTTGGCGGGTGCGGCCGCAGGCGGCACTTTCCTGGTGAGGACCGGCTCGGCCAGTTCGGCCGCCGGCAGGGCATCCTCGAAGCTGAGATCGCCAGGCTGGGCCGCCAAGGGCGAAGACACCACCATGGGCGCCTCGACGATCGGCTTGAGTTCGACCGCCTCGGAGAACTGCGGCGCCGGACTGATCGCCTCGAGGGGGATGATCTCGGCATCGGCCTTGAGCGAGATCGGCTCGATGATGGCGGGGGCGATCGCCTCATCGCTCGAGAGCAAGTCGTCGATGTCCTGGATCTCGGGGACGATGTTGTCCGCAGGCGCGGGTGGTGCCTGGTGCATCACCGCGGGCAGCGGACGGCTCGGCGAGCCCTGCGAGGGCGAAGGCGGGGCGGCCACCTTGGACATCATCTGGGTCACGCTCTTCGGCTCGATATCCTGGGTGAACGAGCGCGAGGTCTCGTTGACCTGGACCTGACCGGAATAGTACTTCTCGATGCCCTGGGTGATCTCGCTGCGCGTGGCGACCACCTTCTTGATGTCGAGGCTGGTCTTGGCCTCGAGCACGCGGATGGTCTCGGCGTCGAGCGGATTGACCATCGCCAGGGTCAGCAGGCTGCCGAGCTTGTCGACGGGGAAGACGCCGTAATGCATCGCGTCTTCACGGGCGATGGTATCCAGCGCCTTCTTGCGGATCTCGTACTTGTCGACCTTGAGGTGCGGCACCCAGCATTCCTGGGTCAGCGCATTGACCATCTGGTCCTCGGTGATGAAGCCGAGCTGCACCGCAGCGACATCGATCGGCAGGCTGTCCTGGTCGGCCTTGCCGCGCACCGCGGTCGCCTGGCCCTCGTCTATCAGGCTGGCCTTGCTCTGCAGGAACTCGAGAAGCGCGTCATCGCCGGTGCGGCACGGACCGCCGCCCTTGCGCGCGCTGCCGAGATTGAGTGCTCCGGCGAACTTGGGCGGCTCGCTCTGGCCTGCAATGATCGGCTCGCGCGACTTGGGGCGGGCCGGGGTCTTGATCTCGCCATCATTGTGCTCGGCGGCGGCCGGGCGCGGCGGGGCGCCGACCGGCGCCTGCGCGGCCTCGCGCTGCTCCTGTACACGGCCGCTGTCGGTGCCGGTGGCGGCCTTGCCGGTTGGCCGGGCCTGGCCGGGCCGGACCACGGCGCTGCGCGTGTCGGTCTTGGCCGTCGCGGCAGCGGGGCCGCTCCCGGAGGGACGTGAGGGGACGATGCGGCGGCTCTTGTTGCTCTTGGCCTGCTCGGGGGCCTCGCGCTCGGGCTCCCTGGCCTTGTCCTTCGCCTTCTTGCCACCGAAAAAACCCATGATGTCCCCCGTTCAGCCCAAGACGTCGTACCCGCAGTGGCCGAGCCCCTGCGGCTTGCGACAGTGTGGCGTAGGATGGCGCACTTCAAATCCCTAAAACCCTCCTGCATCGGCGCGTAGGGGGTTTTGCGTATCACACTCAAAACACTCCGCCTGCCTCGAGCTCGGCCTTTGCCCCTCGTAATCCTAGGCGTGGTCCCATCCTCTTCCATCACAGCAGATGCAGTGCATGATGCTGTGCCGTCGGCGGTCGAACCGTTGCGTTCCGAGCGACACCCCGCTTGCGGAGTCTTGCCGCTTCTGCTAAAGGAAGTTCCATGGCGGTTCTCAATTTCGACATCAAGACCGTTGCTCTCCCTTCTGGAGAGGAGTCGAAGGCGGTATTCCTCACCGGCTCGATCGACGCGAGCACCAACCAGACCTTCGAGGGTCGCCTCAGCGATATCCTCAGCTCGGGCACGCACAATGTGATGCTGGTGCTCACCAACGTGAAGTACATCAACTCGACCGGCCTAGGCACCATCGTCAAGTGCGTCGACAACTTCCGCGAGAAAGGTGGCGACATCAAGCTGGTGGGCGTCCCGACCAAGGTGATCGCCCTCTTCGAGATGCTCGGACTGCTCGCACTGTTCGAGACCCATGACACCATCGAGGCGGCGGTCTCCAGCTTCGGCAAGAGCAAGGCGGCCAAGGCCGCGGCGCAGCCGACCGCCAAGTTCCCGATCCAATTCAAGCACCCGATCACCGGCATGGGCCTGAATGTCAGCCAGCCAGGTCGCTTCAAGGATCCGCGCAGCGGCGACTACTTCTCCATCGACCAGAACGGCACCATCGAGTTCTACGAGATGTCGAAGGTCAAGATGATCGAGGCCAAGCTGCCTGCCGACATGGACTTCACCGCCGGGCTGACCTCGCTCGCCGCCGGCCTCGCCACCAGGCTGAAGCTCCCCGCCGATGTCTCGACCCGGGTGCAGCGCGGCATCGGCGACGCGGCTGCCATCATCCGCGGCCACTCCAAGGATGCCAACGAGACCTTCAATGTCCTCCTGGTCGGCGACCAGGACAAGCTCCAGGTCGGCATCGTCGGCTACGGCAGCGCCCTGAACATCCGTCCCGATGATCCAGGCCTCAAGGCCCTCGAATCCAGCGTCGAGGACGTGAAGCACACCGTCCTGCCGACTCGCGGCTACCTGCTGACCTTCACCAAGCGCGTCCGCTGACCGCAGCAGGCGGCCTGGCGCAGCCCCTGACCACCTGGGCGTGGATGCCGCATGCTCCCCGTCGGCGATAGCGAATTGATGCGGCTCGCCCTCGCCGAGGCGCAGGCCGCCGGCGCTGAGGGCGAGGTCCCGGTCGGTGCGATCATCGTCTGCGATGGCCGCATCGTCGGCCGCGGGCGGAACGCCTGCGAGCGGCTGCAGGATGCCACTGCCCATGCCGAGATCCTCGCCATCAGCGCCGCCAGCCAATCCCTCGGCACCTGGCGGCTCGAAGACTGCACCCTCTACGTCACCCTCGAACCGTGCCCGATGTGCATGGGCGCCTGCCTCAATGCGCGGGTCAGGCGCGTCGTCTATGGGGCGCTCGAGCCCAAGGCGGGGGCATGCGGCAGCATCGTCGATCTGCGCGCTCCCGAAGGCTACAACCATCGCCTGGAGACCACCGGTGGCGTCCTGGCGGGGGAATCGAGCACGATCATGCGCGAGTTCTTCCGCCAGCTGCGCGAGCGCAGGCGCAGCTGAGCTTCGGCCGGGGCGCAGCGCCGGCCAATGATGGCAGACGTCCATGCAGGCCCAGAAATGGCATTCCAGAATCCGGGGCAGGTCGCACAGGCAGTTGCTCGCTGTCGTGTCAGGCTAGAGTCCGCTCATGCTTACCGAACTGCTCCCCGACGATCAGTCCCTGCGTGAGCTGCTTGGCACCTCCCACCAGCGGTTCGCTCGTCTGGTCCAGGAGGCGGAATCCCGGGCTCGCCCCTATTATACCAAGGTGCTCGGGCGCTCGGCAAGCATCACCGACGTCATCAACGAGATCTTCACCGCGGTCGAACGAGAAGGCGATGCGGCGGTGGCGCACTACGCCAAGCTCTTCGACAGCGCAGAGCTCGATCCCAGCCGCATGCTCGTCCCCAAGAGCGAACTGAAGCGGGCCTGGGAGGCATGCGAGCACAGCCTGCGCAGCGCGATCCAGTTCTCCATCCAGCAGGTCGAGAGCTACCAGCGCCGGCTGCTGCCACGCAGCTTCGGCACGGCGCTGGACGAGCCCCTGGGCGTGCGCTGGTCCCCCCTCGCACGCGTGGGCGCCTACATCCCCGGCGGGGCGAAGGGCGCCGCGCCGCTGTTCTCCTCGGTGATCATGAACCTCGTGCCGGCCAAGGTGGCAGGCGTCCCCGAGCTGGTGCTCGCATCCCCGTCGCGTGCCGATGGCACATTGTCGGACGAGCTGCTCGCAACCGCCTACGCCGTCGGCGTGACCGAGGTCTACCGCGCCGGCGGCATCCCGGCCATCGCCGCCCTCGCCTGCGGCACGCCCTCGCTGCCCAAGGTCGACAAGATCGTCGGGCCGGGCAACATCTACGTCACCCTCGCCAAGCGCCATGCCTATGGGCGCGTCGATCTCGACATGCTCGCCGGCCCGAGCGAGGTGCTGGTGATCGCCGATTCCGGGGCGAACCCTGCCTATGTCGCGGCGGACCTGCTCTCCCAGGCAGAACATGACGCCCTCGCCATGGCGGTCTGCGTCACCATCGGCCACGATGTCGCCGCCAATATCCAGTCCGAGCTCAGCGACCAGCTGGATGCCCTGCCCGAGGAGCGGCGCAGCATCGCCGCCGAGAGCATTCGCCGCTTCGGCCGCCTGGTGCGCTGCACCACCGCGGCCGAGGCCGTCGCGGTGGCCAATCGCATCGCTCCCGAGCACCTCGAGCTGATGGTCAGGAATCCCGCGCCGCTGTTCGCCAAGCTCACCAATGCGGGGGCGATCTTCATCGGCCCCTGGAGCCCGGAGCCGATCGGCGACTATGTCGCCGGACCAAGCCACACCCTGCCCACCGGGGGGTCGGCGCGCGTGTGGTCGGGGATCGGCGCCGACACCTTCCTGCGGCGGACCTCGATCATCAACCTCTCCGAGAACGATTTCCGCCATTGCGCCGATGCCGGCATCGTCATGGCACGCGGCGAGGGCATGGAGGCGCACGCCCGCTCGATCGAAGCGCGGCTGAAGACGTGAGCTGCCGGAGCTGCGCTTCATAAGCGCTCGGCCAGACGATGTGCAACCAGTGCGATCCGTTCTTCCTGCCCGTCCCGGTCGGCTCGCAGAGCGCCTACCGGGGCCAGATCGAACGCCTCTCCGCGGCGGTGCAGGAGGGCATCCTCGAGCTGGTGGAGGCGTCGTGCCCATGGCAGTCGCTGGCCTCGCCGTCGCTGCCGGCGTGCGCACGGCACGTCTTCACCTGCAGCCTCTGCGCCCAGCTGTTCATCCTCGAGCGCGGCGGCTGCAGCGCCCTCGGCGACCAGTGGCGGCCCCTGTATGGCAACTGAGCATGGCTACTGAGCATGCCTACTGAGCCCCGCCACGCGCGTCCCAGGCCGCCAGCGCACGCACAGGGCGCCGCCGCCTTCCATGGCCCGCTCACCGCCGCCGCGGTGTCGGGCATCATGGCGACCCTCGCCAAGCGCATCGAACCGCGTACCGAGCTCCAGTATGCAACGCCATTTGAGCTCCTGGTCGCGGTGGTGCTCTCGGCGCAGGCGACGGACCGCTCAGTCAACGCCGCGACCCGCACCCTCTTCCCGGTCGCCCGGACAGCCGAGGCGATGCTGCGGCTGGGGGTAGACGGGCTCAAGGAACACATCAAGAGCATCGGCCTCTTCAACACCAAGGCGGCCAACATCATCGCGCTCAGCCGCCAGCTCATCGAGCAGCATGGCGGCCATGTCCCCGCTGAGCGCGAGAACCTCGAGGCGCTGCCCGGTGTCGGGCGAAAGACCGCCAATGTCGTGCTCAATGTCGCTTTCGGTCAGCCCACCCTCGCGGTCGACACCCACGTCCACCGCGTCGCCAACCGCACCGGCATGGTCAGGGCCGCCACTGTCGAGCAGACCGAGCAGGCGCTGCTCGAGCGCATCCCCAAGCGCTTCCTGATGCATGCGCACCACTACCTGATCCTGCACGGCCGCTATTGCTGCACCGCCCGGGCACCCGCGTGCGCCACCTGCCCGATCAGGGGCCAGTGCCTGTTCCCGGACAAACGGTAGAGTCGCCAGACGGACGCCCGCTCACGCCTCAGGCGCTGACGCCCAGCTGCCGCATCAGCTCGACCTTCACTGCGTTGGGCTCGGCCTTGCCGCCGCTCAGCTTCATCGTCACGCCTACCAGCCGTCCGAGCGCCGCCAGCTTGCCCCCTTTCACATCGGCCACCACCTTGGCCTCCTGGGCGATGGTCGCCGCCACCCAGGCGCTCAGCTGACCGGCATCCTGGACCTGGATCTTGCCGCGCTTCTCGAAGAATGCCTGCGGCTCCTCGCCAGAGGCGAAGAGTTCGGTGCAATCCATCTTCGCGACCACGCGGGCGACCTGGCCCTCCTCGACCAGCTTGATCAGCTTGGCCATGGTATCCAGGGGTGCCGCATCCTGCAGCGTCCTGTGCTGCTCGTTGGCGAGGCGCTGCGCCTCCTCGCGCGTCCAGTTGGCCGCCAGCCGCGGCTTGGCGCCGCGCGCCAGCAGGGCCTCGAAGTAATCGGCGATCTCCATCTCGGCGGTGATCTCGTGGGCGAGGGCGCGATCGAAGCCGAAGGCGGTGGCGAAGCGCTCCTCGCGCGCCTTGGGCAGCTCCGGCATGGTCACGCGGATGGCCTGGATGCGCTCCGGTGTGACGTGCAAGGGCGGCAGATCGGGGTCGGGGAAGTAGCGGTAGTCGGCGGCATCCTCCTTGCCGCGCATCGAGCGCGTGGTCTTGGCGTCGGGATCCCAGAGCTTGGTCTCCTGGCGGATCTCGGCGCCGCGGCCGGCACGGATCAGGGCGATCTGGTTCTGGATCTCGTAGTCGATGGCGGCCTCGACCGAGCGGAAGGAGTTGAGGTTCTTGATCTCGACCCGGGTGCCGAATTTCTGCTGCCCGACCGGACGCACTGAGACGTTGGCGTCGCAGCGCAGGCTGCCCTCCTGCATCTCGCAATCGGAGACGGAGACCCATTTCAGCGAACGCTTCAGCTCGACCAGGTAGGCATAGGCCTCTGCCGACGAGCGGATGTCCGGCAAGGTGACGATCTCGATCAGCGGCACGCCGGCGCGGTTGAGGTCGACCTCGGAGAAGCCGCCCTGGTCCTGGTGGATGAGCTTGCCCGCATCCTCCTCCATGTGGATGCGGATCAGTCCGACGAACTTCTTGCGCCCATCCGGCAGCTCGATGTCCACTCCGCCGCCGAGGCAGTAGGGCTGGTCGTACTGGCTGATCTGGTAGCCTTTGGGCAGGTCGGGATAGAAGTAGTGCTTGCGGTCGAACTTGCTGCGCTCCTGCACCGCCCCGCCCAGGGCGAGCGCGGCGCGTACGGCCAGATCGACGGCCTTGGCGTTGATGACCGGGAGGGCGCCCGGCAATCCCAGGGTTACGGGATCGACCTGGCTGTTGGGCTCGCGGCCGAAAACCGTGGTGGAGCCGCAGAACATCTTGGTAGCGGTCTTCAGCTGGCAGTGGACTTCCAGGCCGATGACGGGTTCGAACTCGGTCATGGGATGCTTCCTGGCGCCAGCCTAGAGGGCAGCGGGGCGAGTCCAGTGCCTGCGGCCCGCCAAAGCACGGCTTGCGGGGCGAGCGGCCGCAGCCACAGTCGATCGCTGCACCATGCCGCGAAAATGCGTACAATGCAATGAGGTCTACTCGCTGCGCCGCACCCAGTGCCCCCGCTGCCAGAGCCCGGATTCGCTGATCCTCAGCGGCGGCAGCGCCCGGCTTACCAACCGCTCCCTGACCGGCTATGCGCTGCTGGCGCACGGCCTGCTCCTGGCCTTCGGCGTCCACCCGGAAGCCTGCCTGCCCGCTGTCGCGCTCGGCATCCTGCTGGTCGCCGGCATCGATCACGCGGTGGCCTGGACGCGCTTGGCGGGGGTGCTCACCGTCATCGGCGGGCCGCTCGCGGCATGTCTGACGCGCTCACCGGCCCCTGCACTGATCGGGCTGTTCGCGCTGCTCTGCCTGTGGCTGCTCAAGATCGAGAACCAGGATCGCGTGCGCGTCGCGTGCATCGCCCTGGTCTGCTATTATGCTGCCTACATCTGCATCATCCTGGTCCTGCCGCACCACTGACCCTGCCCACCGACCCCCCATGCCCACCGATATCGCCCCTAACGGCACCCCCGATGAAGCCTTTTCCCTGATCCGATGGGATGCCAACGGGCTGGTCCCGGTGATCGCGCAGCAGTTCGACAGCGGCGAGGTCCTGATGTTCGCCCATGCCAATCGCGAGGCGCTGCGGCTCACCCTCGCGAGCGGTGCGGCCACCTACTACAGCCGCAGCCGTGGTGGACTGTGGGTCAAGGGCGAGACCAGCGGCTTCCGCCAGCGGGTCGTCGCGGTGCGTGCCGACTGCGATGGCGACTGCCTGCTGTACGCCGTCGACGCCCCCGGCCCGGCCTGCCACCAGCTGCGCCGCAGCTGCTTCTCGAACCGCATCGATGGCGATGGCAGCGTGCACTGCGATCGGCCGGTGATCGCATGACCCGCCAGGGTCGCTCCGGCCACCAGCCACCGCCACCAGCCACGCCCTCCCGCCCTGCCCTGCGCACGCTGCAGGTGTCGCGCACCACCGCCCGCTTCCTCGCCGATGGGCACCCGTGGGTGCGCCCCGACCGCTACACCCGCGGGCTGGCGGAGCTGCGCCCCGGTGAGGCGGTGACGCTGGTGGATGAGGATGGCCGGCGGCTCGCCTCGGCGCTCGCGGATCCGCAGGCGGAGATCTGCGCCCGCGTCTACCACCGCCGGCCCGACATGGCCTTCCATCCGCTCCAGGCGCTCGAGCGCGCGCTCCAGCGGCGCGCCGCGCTGCTCGCGGACCCCCTCACCGACTGCTACCGCGTGGTCCACGGCGAGGGCGATCACCTGCCAGGCCTGCGCATCGAGCGCTACCAGCAGGTCTACGTGGTGGTGCTGTTCGCCGCCTGCATCGCACCCTACGCTGAGACCCTGTGCCGCGGCCTGCTCGATCTCGTTCCCGCCGCGACGGTGGTGCGCAAGGATCATCAGGATGATCTGCGCCGCGCAGCGGTGAGCTGCAGCCGCCTCGATGGCGCGCCGGTCGATCCCGAGGTGGTCGTGATCGGGCGCGAACTGGGGGTGCGCTACCCCGTGCGCCCCTTCGCCGGGCTGGCCACCGGATTGTACGTCGATCAGCGCGCCACGCGCGCCTGGCTGGCGCCGTTGTGCCCCGGCAGGCGGGTGCTCAACCTGTTCTCCTACACCGGCGCCTTCTCCCTCGCGGCGCTGCAGGCAGGGGCGCTCCAGGCGCTCGATTGCGATCTCGCCGCCCCCGCGCTGGCGCGCGCCCAGGAGGCCGCCGATCTGAATGGCCTGGGAGATCGCCTGCAGTGCCGCAAGGGCGATTGCAGGACCATCCTCGAGAGCCTGGATGAGCGCTTCGAGCTGATCATCTGCGATCCACCGACCTCAGCCCAGGGCGCCGGTGGCTGGATCCTGCGCCGCGATTACCCCGCGGTGCTGCGCCTGGCGCTCAGCCGGCTGGCTCCTGACGGTATCCTGGTGGCCTGCTGCAACACCATCGGAGGCAAGCCCTTCGATCTCGCCCGCGCGATCACCGGTGAGGCGGAGGCAGCCGGCATCGCCATCACCCGCCTGCCCGCCCCGCCTCTGGGAGCGGACCTCCCGCAGCTCGAGGGCTTCCCCGAGGGGCGGCCCTTCCGCCTCGTCGCGGTACGCCGGGCGGCAGCCTCCTGAGCTGACTGCTGGCGGCCGATCCCACGGCACCCGTCACCGCGCGCCCTTGCCCACCAGGTACGCCCTGGTCTGCGCACTCATGCCCTTCGCCTCCCAGGTCAGCAGGGAAACGCCATCTGTCATGTGGGCATTCACATCCGCGCCGGATTCGACCAGATAGATCACCAGAGGCATGCTGCTCTCTGACGCCGCGAAGAAGAGCGGGGTGAGTCCGATCTCGGTGCGGCAGATCCTGAGATCGACGTAACCGCCTTCGACGATGGTCCTCATGATCGCTGCCCTCCCCTCCCGCGTACCCCACGCGAATTGGCGATGTGGATGAGATGATCAGTGGTCGCCCAACGCTGCCGATCAGAAGATCCGGTCTTGCCCCAGGCGAACGTGAACAGCTCCGCATCTCCACCCTGCGACAGCAGATGCAGGAGCGCATCGTGCTCATCTGCGCGCAGCGTCGTCTCATACCGGCCATAGACAAGCTTCACCAGGCCGATCCTGTCGTTGAGGAACGCGTATTCGAGCGGGGCGATGTACCAGGCGGATGCCCAGCGCAGCGGGGCGCCGCGGACCAGAAGGCGTGCCACCTCCTGCTCATAGCCGTCCTTGGCGGCCACGGCCAGTCGCTTGAACTCCTGGAACTGCTCATCGTACTCGTCCGGGGCACTCCCTCTCGAGCCAGGGATCGAAGGCTCCCCCCTTGCCAGAGTCCTTGATGAATGTGATCGCCTCGCCCTCGGGGGTGAAGAGCAGGACGATCTCCTGCGCACCGTCCCTGTCAGCATACATCCGGTCGCTGATCCGCAGCGTCTCCTGCTGCGTGCGACCTCCCTCGATGTAGGAGATGCCATATTCCTGCGGGATGTCCGCCGTGACCGGAAAACGGCCCGCATCCGCACCGGGGAGGGTGAGACGATCTGCCCATCCATCGGGATGGTGGCGCTGGTGATGTCCCGATCGGTGCGGGAGGCGGTCTGGATCCCGATCGCGGTCTGGCTACCGCTCTTGGTATCGCACCCGGCAGGGACCAGCAAGCAGAGCGCCACGAACATGAGGTCGGTGAATCGCATTGGCCCAGCCCTATGGGACGTCGTCCAGTCATCAGCGGTCCTGGCGCCAATGGCTCGACGCGCCACCGCCGCTACGGCGGCGGCGGCCCGAACGGCGGTGGCGGCCTGCCCAGGCCGGGGCCATCGGGCCCGCCAGGACCTCCTCCAGGACCGCCGGGGCCTCCCCCGGGCCCGCCACCAGGCCTCCCCCCGGGTCCCGGGCCGCCCCGGCCGCGCGCCAGGTTGCGCGCATCGACCACGCCCCAGTACCCGCCGATGAGGTAGGGCAGCCGCCCGGGTGTGACGTGGTAGTGCCAGCCGCGCTTGGCGTCGAAATGGAGGTTGAAGGCGTTGAGCGGATTGTCGTGCGCATCCTTGGCCATCACCCCCGCCTGCTCGTAGGGGCCATAGATGGGGAAGCCGTCGAAGGCCCAGCCGATCAGCGGCGAGTGCGCCGTGCCGTCATCGGCGAAGGGCGAGTGCACGCACACCGGGTACTTGTGGTAATGGTAGGCGTTGCGCGGATCGGGATGGCCGCAGCAGCGGTCCATGATGTCGACGGCCTCCTCCATGCCCGCATCGAAGGGGTTGAAGAACTCCACCCCGTTGACCGCGATGCCGATCGGGCCCATGGGCAGCGCATGGTTGGCGTCATGGGCGGTCATCGCCACCGCCGCCTCATTGCGCCGCGGCTCGAGCGGGATGTACCAGGTGCTGGCCTGCTCCTGGATGGCGTTGGGGTTGTGCAGATAGCCCGGGAACAGGCCGGTGGGATGATTGGGCAGGTCCTTCGCCCGTACCACCAGGCAGCCGTCGGCGAATGTCGCCACGACATTGTCGGTGACCAGGCGGTCCTCGGTCACCGCCTGTCCGCTGCGGGTGAGGTAGCCGGGATGCATCCAGGCGGTCATGTTGCCGGCGAATGGCGCCTCGAAGCGGTCGGAGAGGTAGTACAGCCGGTTGGCGACATCGGCACCGAACTCCCGCGGCACCTCGCTGCTGCCCGCCAGCCGCTCGAAATACCAGCGCCCGCCGAGGTGCACCAGGGTGGAGCCGTCCTGCAGCGCGATTGCTGCGGTGCTCGAAGGGGCATCGCCCGCGGCCTTGGCGAGCCCGGTGGGATCGTGGATGCGCGTCAGCGACACGTCATCGATGAGGAAGCGCGACAGCCCCTCCTCGGACGCGTTGCCGTTGCGGAATCCGATGGTCAGGCGCAGGGTGTCGATATGCGGGAAGGGGAGCATGAGATCGACGATGTAATCCTGCCACACCGCCGCCCCTTCGCGTTTGCCGACGCCATTGCTATCAAGATCCCGCCGATGCCGCACCACGTCATCCCACAGCGGCTTGACCACGCCATCGAGGGCGGTGCGACCGCCGTCGCCGAAGAAGTCCAGGCGCATGAAGAGATCCTCGGCACCGGACACCGAGAAGTGCTCCTCCGGCAGGCCGCGGAAGCGGAAGCGCAGCCATTCCCCCCTGCCGGCTGTCAGGCCCCGGACCTCCTGGTGAAGCGTCCCGGCGCGCGCCGCAGCAGTTCCGCGGAAGGAGGTGAAGATCGCCCCCATGCTGCTGTATTCCCGGCCCGGCCGGCCGGCGAAGCCGCGCACCACATCACCGGTGAAGACGAAGCCGGCGGCCTGTGATGGCGTCGCTCCTGGCTGCTCGAAACCGCCATTGACCACCAGCTCCGCCTGGTCGGCAGCGAGGCAGCGGGCACTGGGGATGTTCAGCGCGAGTGCCACCACCAGCCAGGCGATGCAGCGGTATGGTCCTGACTCCAGCATAGCGCATCCTCCATCGCCTGAGCCGACCAGCGTCCTGTCACCCGGATAGCGGCCACCCAGCTTGGTCCTGGGTGCCGGTTGACCATCAGCGCGTGGCGGTGGACCGTCCCGGAACAGGCGGCCATGGTACCAGTCAACCGGTCCCGGCCTGGAGTCAATGCCGCAACGGCGCCAGGACCGGGCAACAGCTCACGAGGCCGTGAGGTCGCTCTCTGCGTCACATCGCAGTAGAGGTCCGCTCGTGCCCTCCACGGTGCGGACACCCACTGCGGCTGCGGTCAGTCGACGGCTGACGTCGCCGAACACGGAATGACTATCCTTCCTGCGAGATGCCCATTCGGATCATCTCGACCATGTCCGACCCGGGAGCCATCAGCAAGGATCGCGGCTTCAAGGCGCTGTTCGCCACCGACCCGGTCGAGGCCATCGCGTTTGTCGCCCCCGATCTGCTGGCCAGGTACGGCACGCCGGTCACGGCGACGCTCCTTCAGCAGGAGTCGCACCTGCCCGATCTGGCCGAAACCAGCCGCTTCCACGATGTGGCGCTGGCGCTGACCTGGGCAGATGTCCGTCAGACGGTCATCCTGTTGATCGAACAGTGGTCCCGGGCGCGCTCGGTCGATCTGGGGCGGGTGTTGTGGCATATCGCCGATCTGGTCCATCGTCATCCACACGCCGTCGTTTGTCCGGTCATGCTGGTGACCGATTCACGTGTCCGCTACGTCGCGGATAGATGGATCATGACGGTGGTCGGGAGAACCCCGATGATGCTGCAGGTGCAGGTCTACCGGGTGACCAGCGACACACCTCCCCGTTTGCGGTCGATGAAGAATCGGGTCGCCGCCATCCTGACGATCCTGGATGTGCAGAACGGAATGGACGCGGCGGACGCTGTCGGGTCCGCGTTGGAGCAGATGGCCCGCTCCCCGGGATCGTTGGATGATATCGAGCGTTTCCTCCCATTCGCCCTGACGCTTGCCAACATGCTGGAATCGGACATGCCGCGGATTCGACGCCGACTCGAGGAGGCTGGCATGATCAATGTGATCACCGATATGAAGAACGAGGCTCGCGCAGAAGCGCTGATCCAATCGAGCCGCGCATGTGCAATTCCAATTCCTCGATTTAAGAATGCCGGCGTCTTGACCAGGGACGCCGCTCGCGCGCAAGTGCAGGAGCCCATCGCTGCCGGGGCGATCACCCGCGAGATCGGCAACGAGGCGCTCGCTCAGCTGGAATAGCGGCACGCATGATCAGGCGATTCGTCAGCGCGCAGGTGAAACCGTGCGACATTGTCATGCACGCAGGTCGATCCGGCTCGTCCACCTCGTGGCCCACTCCCGTGGTCAGTGACGTCGATGGCTCATCGCCCTGAGGCGGGTCGCTGACCGCCGCGGAACGTCCCACCGCTGACCAGTGGCCCCGTGCCGGCATCCGAGCTCCTAGTGGAGGAGCTCGATGCAGCGCAGTTCCTTGCGGTCGCGCAGGTAGAGCCGGCCATTGGCATAGGCAGGGCTGCACCAGTTCGACCCGCAGACTTGCAGCCGACCCACCTGGTTGAAGCGGCTGGCATCGGCGGCGAAGAGGATCAGCTCGCCGGAATCGTTGAGCATCAGGATGTTGGCGCCCATGACGATGAAACCGGCGAAGGCCTTATCGCCCGAGGAGCTGATGCAACCGCCCTGGTCCCATGCCACCTGCCCGCTGGCGAGATCCACGCACATGACATTCTTGTTCAAGCCCAGGCCATAGAGGTGGCCGCCGACCGCCACCGGGCTGGAGAAGTTGATGCCGAGCTCCTTCTTCGTCCACGCCGGCTGCGCCACCAGGCCGACCCCCTGCTTGACAATGCGGGTGCCGACCATGCCGAACTGGTGCGAAGCGACCACCACCAAGTCCCCATCGACGATCGGCTGGATCACGTGGCGGCCGAAGGTGGTCGTCAGCGGCACGCGCCACAGCAGCGTGCCATCGGTCGCCCGCAGCCCGATGACGCCATCGACGGTGAAGCACACCAGCTGCTTGATGCCGCAGATGGTGGCGATCAGCGGTGGACCATAGCCGGCCATGTCGTTCTGCGATTTCCACACCGGTGCGCCGGTGGCCTTGCGGAAGCACACCACCCCGGCACCCTTGGGGCTGCCGACTTCGACGTAGATCAGGTCGCCGTCGATGACTGGCGAGCCGTTGAAGCCATGGCGGCTGCCGCCCTTGGCATCGCCCTTCTCGCCGATGTAGATGCCCCCGAAGTCATCGACGAAGTTGAAGCGCCACAGCAGCTTGCCGGTGGCGGTCGCCAGGCAGTGGAATTCGCCCTTGGAGGTTTGCACGAACAGCAGCTTGCCGTCCGCCACCGGGGCGCAGCGGGGCCCCTCGCCGAAGCCATCCTTGTGCGAGGAGAAGACGCTCTCCTGCCATAGCTGCTTGCCCGAGGCGGCTGTAACCGCATGGATGACATCCTGATCAGCCTGGCAGTCGAGGTAATAGACCACCCCATCGGCCTCGATCGGGGAGGCGAAGCCATCGCCGATCTTGACCTTCCACACCACCGTCGCCTCGCTTGGCAGGCTGGTCGGGACCGCTTCGGCTTCGGGCACGTGGCCGTTGGTCAGCGGGCCGCGCGCATGCGGCCAATCCTCGGCGCCCAAGCCCAGCACCAGCAGGCAGGCGGCCAGCACCCGCAGCGGGGCCGCCTGGCGGGGCATCGCCGCAGGGAAGCTCGTCGGGGGCCGCATCATTTCTTCGCGAACGCCATGAGCTTCGAGGAGGTCCTCACCAGCACGATGCCCTGGGCGATGGCGATCGAGGCCCGGCTGGCGCCCTCGCTGCCGAGGCTGGTCTTGGCGAGTACGGCGAAATGGTCGGCGGCGAGCACCCAGGCATCGCCGGCCTCGTTCTGCACGTAGAGCTTGCCATCGCCGGCGGTCAGCGACGCGCGCAGTACCGCCGTCGATTCCAGCGTCCCGGACCACTGCTTGGCACCGGTGGCGGGATCGACGCACGAGATGGCCTTGCGATCGCCGTCGAGCACATACAGCCTGCCGTGATAGAACAGCGGGACGCAGACATCGGTGTTGAGATCGGTGACGTTCCACACCGCGCGATCGATCCCGACCGTGCCGGTCAGATCCCCGGGGATGGCGATCAGCCGGGCGCCACGCCCGGCCGAGACCACCACCCGGCCATCCGCGACTACCGCGCTGGGAATGGTGCGCCAGTTGCCCTGATGCCCCGGATTCAGGCCGCTGAAGCGCCAGAGCTCGGCACCGGTGGCCGGGTCGTGGGCAGTGACGCAGTCGCCACCGAGCAGGACCACCTCGGTCTTGCCATCGCGGACCAGCGGCATGGGCGAGGTATAGGCCTCCTGCGACTCGCCCTTGGCGTCAGTCACCCGGGCATGCTTCCACAGGTCATGGCCGTCGGCCAGGGCGATGGCGAGCAGAAAGGAGCTGGTCTGCTCGGTGTTCCCCTTGGCATCGTCGCGGTTGAGCAGCTGCACCACCAGCCGGTCGTCGAGCAGGAGCGGCGAGGAGCCGTACAGCCATTCGACCGAGAACTTGCCGAAATCCTTCTGCAGATTGCGATGCCAGAGCAGCTTACCGGCGTGATCGAAGGCAATGATGTCGCCCGAGCCGTAGGTGAACACCGCATGGCCCGCATCGCATACCGGCGAGGGAGAGGCGAGGTTGTTGCGCTTGTTGGAGGTGTAGCCGACCGTCACCTCGCGCCGCCACAACTGCTTGCCGCTGGTGCGGTCATAGCACAGCGCCAGGAGGTTCTGGGTCTCGGACTCGAGCGAGCTGACGAACACCAGGTTGCCCCAGATTGCCGGCGTGCCTGAGCTCGGCCCGGGGAGATCGACCGACCACAGCTGGGTCTTCTGGGGATCAAGGGCATCCGGAAGCGCGGTCTCGTCGCTCGAGCCGTTGCTATGCGGTCCCCGCCAGTTCGGCCAGTTGCCCTCGCCCCCCGCCAGCACTCCGGCCGCGGCGAAGGTTCCGATCAGCATGCGCAGCCATCCCATCATGATCGTCTCCGACGACATGCTCTACCGGCCTTTTCCGCGGGGGTTGAGCGATTTCGCCCGCTGATGGCGCGCATGTGTCAGCTCGGTCTCCTATTTCACCGCGGCCGGCGCGACTTCGAGGTTGTCGAACAGGATGGGCTTACCGCCGTAGGGGACGCCCCACAGCGAGGCCCGGCCGGGCGAGGGCGCCTTCTCGCTGGTGGTGGTGACCAGCCACTCGGCCGGCTCGGCCTCGCCATCGGGCCAGACCTTGCCCTCGACTACCCAGCTGGTGGGGCTGGCCGGGTGCACCTGGAGCAGGAAGCGGGTCCAGGTGTCCGATTTCCAGGTGTAGGGCTTGCTCGCCAGAACCTCCTCGTCACGAACCAGTTCGACCTGCTTCTTGGCCGTCGCCAGGCGGAGGATGAAGCCGCTCACCCCGTTCACGCCGATGCCGAAGGTCGGGCTCTGGTGGCCCTTGGCCGAGCCCCGGATGCGTGCACGGGCGGCGATGGCGTCCTTGCTCGGCGGGCCAAACAGGCAGTTGTCGGTGTCCAGCGGTGTCGGGGTCAGCGCCATGGCCTTGCCGGTGCCATCCGGCACCAGGGTGAATTCCCCGTTCAGCTGCATGATCTCGTCAGGCACCTCCTGGAGGGCATCGAAGTCCTGGATATAGAGCGGCTTGTCCGCGGCCGAGGCCGCGGCCGCGGCCGCCAGGGCGCTTGCCAGGAGCATGACGGGAAGGGGGAGACGTGTCATTCCGACCTCACTGCAGTGATGAGGACGCCTCGCAGCGCCCACCAGGTACCTACGGACATCCACAGAACTCCGCTGACCACCAGCGCCAGGACCAGCCCCACCAGGAGCAGCCGGGAGCCGCCACCGCCCACGGAGAGCTGGGGGTAGACCGCCACCAGCCCGCTGGCGATGCCGCCGATCAGGGCGCTGGTGAAGAGCACCAGGTGCTCGCCCAGCAGCAGCCGGGCGACGGCCGGGCGGGTGAAGCCCACGGCGCGCAGCATGCCGAGCTCGCCACGGCGTTCGCTGGCGGCATGCATCAGCACCACCCCGACGCCGGCGCTGCCCAAGAGCAGCGCGCAGACCCCAAGCGCTTGAAAGATGTCGAGATAGGTACGCTCGACCGCCAGATAGCTGTCCAACCGCTCACGGCTGCTCTGGACGCGCAGGTTGTGGTCGCTGAAGGCGGTGGCCAAGGCCTGGGACAGTGCGGGCGCGCTGGCGGTCGGCGCATCGATGAGGAACAGGGTGGCGCCCCCGCGCGCGGGGAAAGCATGGGTGAACGCCTGCTCGCTGATGATCAGGCCGCCCTGCAGCAGCGAGTGGTCCAGGGTCGCGATGATGCGCACCGGGAACGGCTGGCCCTGCTCGTCCTGGTAGGTGACGATGTCGCCGACCCCCTTGCCCAGCGACCATTCCGCGGTCGCCTGGTCGGCGATCGCCGGGACTGGCCCGGGGCCATGGTCCGCAAGCCCCTCCCACGGCGAGGCGCCCAGGCCGGGCAGGGACTGCGCGACGGTGAAGCGCCCGGACAACGCCGCGGGATCAACCCCGAACAGCCGCGGCAGCGCGGTGTGGTTGAGGTTCAGGCAGCTGGCATCGTCGCCATCGTCAGTGCGCAAGGCGACCAGGGCGACAGCGCCGAAGCTGTGCAGGTCGAGTCCCGCCTTGCGCTGGGTCTCGGGCAGGTTGAGGTCGCCAGCGATGGGCACGGTCGACTCGGCGACCAGGGCGAAGCCGCCGGTGCCGCTGGAGCGTGCATTGCCGGCGTCGAGACCAGTGCGCCGGAAGGCGCCGACCGCGACCACCAGGAAGATCGCCGCCGCGAGGATCATCACCACCGCCAGGCTGCGGCTGCGCCGCCTGGTGGCATTCGCCAGCGCCAGGCGCGCCAGGCTGCTGACTGCGAACTGCCGTCCAGCGCCCACCGCCAGCAGGGCGAGCACCAGGATCAGCAGGCTGGTGCCGATGAGGAAGAAGCTCTCGCTGGCCTCGGCGCCAGCAGCTGGACGGGTGATGATGGCAGCGACCGCCCCGGCACCGGCGAGCACGGCGACGATGATGGGGATGCGCGAGCGGCGCGTCGGCAGCTCGGCCTCCGGCGCGTCCGCCAGCAGCAATGGCACCGGCTGGCGGAAGGAACGGCGGGTCGACCACCACAGGGTCGCAGCCGCGCACCCAGCGGTCGCGGCGAAGCCGATGGCGATGGAGCTCGCCGAGGCATGCAGGCTGAAGGCGCCGCCACCCACGGCCGCGCTCCAGCCGCCCGCCAGCTCGGCCAGCACGATGCGGGCGTAGAGCACGCCGATGGCAGAGCCGATTGCCGAACCGATCACCGCCGCCAGCGCGATCTCGCCGAGGATCAGCTGGCGCACCTGCCTGGTGGTGAAGCCCAGGGCCAGCAGCAGCCCCAGCTCGCGCCGCCTCGTGCTGAGCGCCAGCGACATGAGCAGGCCTGCGAGGACCAGCGCGGCGACGATGAGGAAGAAGCCCAGCGAGAGGAACAGCTGGCCGAAGTCGAGCGCCCCCGCGCTGGCGGCGAGCATGCGCTCGCGCAGGGGCACGAACGCCAGGCCCACCTGCGCCGGGACGACCTGTCGCGTGATCGCCGACTCCATCTCCGCCTGGGTGTGGCGGCTGCCGTCCAGGCGCAGCGCGGTGAGATCGCCGAAGCGGTTCGACCACAGGCGCTGGCCGGTGGCCAGGCTGATGAAGGCCTTGGGAGTGCCGCGATGGACCTTCCAGTACTCCTCATCCTTGTCGCGGATGCGCTTGAGATCGATGGCCATGCCCGGCTTCCACTCCTTGCAGTTGGCCGCCTCGGCGATGCCCGGGAAGGCCGGCATCAGTTCGCGATCCGCGGCCAGGCCGGCGATCGGCACCACCCCGGTGATGGTGAAGGTGGCGGCATTCTCGCTCAGCGAGCCATGCGGGCCGAGGACGCTGAAACGCAGCTGCAGCCGGTCGCCGACCTTCGCCCCCAGGTCATCGGCGGTCCAGGAGTTGAGCACCATGCCATCTCCGCCGGTGAGCGTCTTGAGCTCCGGCGGCGCCCCGGCCAGGTTTGCCCAATCGCCGGCCGCCACCAGGGAGTAGGGCGTATGGCGATCGGCGACCTGCAGGTCATTGACGAAGTAGCTGAGAATGCCGATCGCCCCGGGCAGGGCCGGGGGCAACGCGGCATCGAGGAAGACCCGCCGTGAGCGCACCTCGACCACCGGCCCGGGCAGGGTGCGGACCTCGATGTCGGCATCGGCCGGGCGCCAGATGCGGGCCAGCGCCTGGGAGACTGCATCGGAGAGGCTGCCCCTGCCGGGTTCGCCGTGGAGCAGGAATAGGCTGCAGGCGCCGGGCATGCCGACCTTGGCCTGCAGGGTCGCGAGCCTGATCCAGGCATTCAGGGGCGGCGCCTGCCCGCTCTGCAGCGAATAGCGGGCGAAGCCGTCGTCACCGACCACCTCGTCGACCCGCAGGCGCAGCGCCACCAGGTCGTCATCGCCCTCCGCCTGGGGGGCATCGCGTGGCAGCAGGCCGGGCTTCTCGACCCGCAGGACCAGGTAGTCGCCGCGCGCGAGCGCGAGCGTGGCGGCGAGCTCGGCATTGATGACCACCCCGTCCTCGAGCGCACCATGCCCAGGATGGGGTGCGAAGGCCCAGAAGCGTTCATCCACGCCCAGCACCTGCACCCCGCCGGTACGGCCCGCGCGCTCTGGATTGGCCGCCACCCCCGGCAGCTGGAGGACCGGCGCCACCAGCGCGGCGTGCACGCTGTCGGCCAGGGCGTCCTGCAGGCGCGCTGCCAGCCCCGCCCGGTACAAGCGGTCGCCCCCGGAGATGATGCCATCGATGCCGCCGATGCGCGCGCGGGCGATTGCATCCAGGCCGATGCGCACGCTGTCGCCGATGATCAGCGAGCCGCAGAGGATCGCCGCGGCGATGCTGATCCCCAGCATCACCAGGGCGTGGCTGCGCCGATAGTAGCTCACCGAACGCGCGCTCACGCCGATGAGGTTCATGGCGATAAGGCCAGCGACACCACGCCGCCGGCGAGCGTCACCACCCTGCCCATGCGCCGGGCGAGGGCGGCGGCATGGGTGACGATGATCAGGGCGGTGCCATGCTCGCGGTTCAGCGCCAGCAGGGTCTCGGCGAGGGCATCGGCGGCTGCCTGGTCGAGCGCGCCGGTGGGCTCATCGGCGAGGAGCAGGCGCGGCCGGTTGATCATCGCGCGCGCCACCGCCACGCGCTGGCGCTCGCCGCCCGACAGCTCGTACGGCCTGCGCGCGCCCACCGCACCCAGGCCGACCTGGTCCAGCAGGGCGCGCGCGCGCGCGTCCGCCTCGGCGCGCGGGGTGCGCTGTGCCAGCGCCAGGGTCGGCAGCAGGACATTCTCGCTCACCGAGAGCTGCGGCAGCAGATGGTGGTCCTGGAACACCAGGCCGATGGTCTGCGCACGCATCCGCGCCCGCGCGGCATCGTCCAGTCCGGCCAGATCCACGCCATCGATCAGCACGCTGCCGCCATCGGGACGGTCGAGACCGCCGATGCAGTTGAGCACCGTGCTCTTGCCGCATCCCGACGGCCCGATGATGGCGAGGGTCTCGCCGGCATCGAGGGCAAGGCTGACGCCGTTGAGCACCGGGACGGTGCCATAGCGCTTGGTCAGGGTGCGGACATCGAGCAGCACGTGGTGGACCTCGGGTGATGGGGGCGACGGATCACGGCGCTCGGCAGTTCAGTGCCTGACCCAGCGCTGGGACTTCATCTCGAATCGCGGCAGGGTGCCCGCTGGCACCACGCTGACCGGGATGCGCAGCGACAAGGCGGTGCGCAGCTCCGCGGCAAGGCATTCGGCGAGCTGGGGGGTTCCCGGCGCGGCGACCGGCTCGATGGCGAGCGCGAGCTCGGTCATGCCCCGCTCGAAGGTGAGGTCGACCCGGTATTCGACGATGTCGGGGTAGCGGCGCACCACCGCCTCGATGGCGCTGGGGTAGACGTTGATCCCGCGCACGATGACCATGTCGTCCACCCGCCCGAGGATGCCGCCATCCAGGGCGAGATTGGGATCGGGTGTCGGTCCGACCATGCTGCGCACCAGATCGCCGGTGCGGTAGCGGATGATCGGGGAACCGAGGCGGCCGAGGTTGGTGAGCACCAGCTCGCCGATCTGCCCGGGCTCGACCGCACGCAGCGTACGCTGGTCGACGATCTCGGCCAGGTAGGCGCTCTCGAGCACATACAGCGCGCGTGGCTGATCGACGTACTGCCAGGACACCGGACCGACCTCGGTCATGCCATGGTGGTCGATGATCGCCGCTGTCGGCCACAACCGCTCGAGCCGGGCGCGGGTGGCCGGTATGCTGCCCCCGGGTTCGCCGCCGAGGAACACCCGGCGAACCGTCCCCACGGTGATGCGCTCCTCGAGGGCCGCCTCACCGAGGCGGATGGCGTAGGTCGGAGTGCAGCACAGGACCGTCGCGCTGGTATCGCGCATCGCCTCCAGCCGCGCCCGCGTGCTCAGCCCCCCTCCGGGGATGACCAGGCAGCCCATGCGGGCGGCCGCCTCGAACGCCGTCCAGAAGCCCAGGAAGGGGCCGAAGGAGAAGGCGGCGAACACGCGGTCTCCTGGGCCGACCTCCGCGGCCTGGAAGAAATGCGCCCAGTTGTCGAGCATCCACGACCAGCTCTCGCTGGTGTCGAGCCAGCGCAGCGGCATGCCGGTCGAACCGCTGGTCTGGCACATGCGCACATAGCGCTCATGCGGGAAGGTGAGGTTGGAGCCGAACGGCGGGCTGGCGAGCTGGTCGGCGACCAGGTCCGTCTTGGTGGTGAAGGGGAAGCGCTCGAGAAAGGTCGCGCGATCGCACGCGCGTGCGGTCAGCCCGGCCTGGCGAAGCTTCGCGGTATAGAACGGATTGCGTCCGTCGATGGCGACCAGCAGCGCGCGCAGGTAGGTTTCCTGGTGCGCCGTGATCGCCGCACGGTCAGGAAGGCGCATCGCCGCCACTCACCGCTTGGCGGTCGACGAGGAGTCGACGAGCACGGTCTGGGCCGGCTTGGCCGCGACCGGCTTGCCCGCCGGGGGCTTGTAATAGGACACCAGCGTGCCGCCGGCGACGGCGAGCACGATGCCAAGCACGAACTGCCAGCGGATGCTCGACCAGCCCTCGGTCGGCGGGTGCATGGCCAGGGCGGTGATCGCATTGACGATCGGCGCACCGGCGAAGACGATGGTCATCACCGTAACCGGATTGCCCTTCGCCCCGAATGCGAGCAGCACGCACAGCGCGCCGATGGCGCCGAGGATGCCGGCGACCAGGGACCAGCCCAGGCCCTTGCTGGGGAATGACCAGTCGGCCCCGCCGAACCACAACAGCGCCAGGGGCGCCAGCACCGCAGTGAGGAAATAGGCCACGCCGACGAACAGGAAGGCCTTGGTCCGCCCATGCACCGGGTCGCCCATGGCGAGCTGGCCGGTATGCAGCAGGAGGCCGTAGAGCCCCCAGGTGATCACGGTCGAGAGGGTGTAGATCAGCCACATGGAGGATGAGTTGGTATCGGGCATCATTTCTTCTCGGGATATTGGTTGAGCAGCTCGGGGGATGCCACCTGGATGTGGGTGGCGAAGAGCGGGGGGATGGGGATGGCCTTGACCTCGCCGGCGATCCGGCCGACCGGCACCACCACCAGCTTGCCGCGCGCAAGGGGCTGGTCGGCAGTCTCGTTGATCTTCCAGAAGCGGAAATCGAAATGCAGGGCGCGCTCCTTCTTCTCGCGCACCAGCAGGTGGGTCTCGAACTCCTCGTCGTAGCGCAGCGGCCGGCGATAATCGCATTCGGCATGCACCCGCGGCCAGCCGATCACCGCTCCCGGCTCGCCTTCGCCGGGATGGACGTTGGTGCCGATGGAGCGGATGAAGGCGTGCTCGCACATCTCCATGAAGCGGAAGAAGTTGGAGAAATGCACGATGCCGGCCATATCGGTCTCGTAGAATTCCACCCGTCTCACCAGCCTGAACTCGCTCGCCATGACCTCATCCCGCCTTGAGACCGACGCAGAGGTCGGCGAATTGCCGCGCCATGGCGTCGTCGCTGAAGGAACGTCCGACCTGCGCCCGACCCGCCTCGCCGAGGGCGCGGGCGCGCACCGGATCGAGCACCAGCGTGGCCAGGCCATCGGCGAGGGAAGCGGGATCATCGGCAGCGCACAGCTGCCCGCCGCCGGTCGCCTCGATCAGCTCCGGGAAGGCCGCATGGCGCGGCTGCACCACCGGTACGCCGCTGGCCAGCGCCTCGATGACATAGAGCCCGAAGGCTTCGCCGTAGGTCGCCGGAACCGAGAAGACGCTCAGCGAGCGCAGGAAGGCCTGCTTCTCATCGCGGCTGAGATTGGGCATGATATCGACGTCATCGGTCAGGCCGGCGGCCGCCAGCTTGGCGCGCTGCTCGTCGACGAAGCGCGCATCCCCCTCGGTGCATGAGCCGGCCAGGCGCAGCCGCACCTGCCGGCATTCCGGCCGCTGCTTGAGCAGGATGAAGGCGTCGACCAGGGTAGCCAGGCCCTTTGGGCGGTTGAGGCGCGCCAGGTAGCCGATCGTCGGCTGCGCGGGCGGCTGCTCGGCTGCGCGGTAGCCCTGCAGGTCGATGCCGTTATGGATGACGGTGATCGCGCCGGCGGGAAGACCGAGGCGGCTCGCCATCAGCTGCGCGTAGAAATGGCTGACCCCGATGACACCATCGCACTCGCGCAGGCGCTCTGCCAGCAGCTGCCAGGACTGCTCGCGCCACGGCTGCGGCAGGCTGTCGAGGAAGGCGTCCTCGCCCTGCAGGGTGCACACCACGCGCGCACCCAGGGCGCGCTTGAGCTCGGGGGCGATGCCCAGGATCAGCCCGGTGGCGAGCGAGATGATGTCGAACGGCCCCTGGCTTGACAGGAATGCCACCAGCTTGCCGATCTCCTTGCGCTGCAGACCGTCCATGCCCTTGAGCATCGAGACGGTCAGTCCGCCGAGGTCCCTGGCCTTGGTCATGTCGGCCCGGCCCGCCGACCAGCGCAGCAGCCAGCGCGCGTTCAACAGCGCGTCGAGCCAGCCGGGCGTATGGCGGAAGATGAACGACTTCTGCTGCAGATAGACGTTGATGCCGCCGAAGAATATCGGGCACCAGCCGTCGGCGCCCTCGCCCCCCTCGAGCACCGGAGGGAGGTACAGCGGCACCATGGTCACTTCGTGCCCCTGGCGGCGCAGCGCCTGCGCCAGCGCATGGTCGCGCAGGCACAGGCCGCAGTAGTACGTCCCCGTACCGGCGGTCAGGTGGACGATGCGCACCTCCTCACCGCCCTCCGACGGGGGCAGACGAGCGGCGCGGCTCGAAGGGCATGCCGTAATCGAGATCGGGTGGAATCACGGCGAATTCGCTGAAGGCCTTGAACATCACCTCGAAGTCCCTGTCGACCGCGCCGATGATGCAGTCGGTCAGGTCGGCCTTCAGCTCGGGGTACTTGCGGATGAAGTGCCCGTAGTTCACCCGCTCGTCGTAGAAGGCATGCACCAGCTTGCGCATGTTCTCGATGCCCGAGCAGTAGAGCTTGCCGTACTCGGCGAAGGCCTTGGCCGAGGTGTCGCTCCTGCCCAGCGCCGCATGGACGGCATCGGCAGCCAGCTCTCCGCTCTTCATCGCGAAGAACATGCCCGAGGAGAATACCGGGTCGAGGAAGTTGAAGGCGTCGCCCGCCAGCAGCAGGCCGTCGCTGGCGCAATGCAGCGAGCGGTAGCTGAATTCGTTGGTGATGCGCACGACGTCGCATTGGCTCGCCGGAGCGAGATGCTCGATCAGCCAGACGTTCTCCTTGATCTCGCGGTGGTAGATCGCCTCGATGTCCTGGGTGCCGCGGAACAGGTACTCCTTCTTCGCCACCAGGCCGACGCTCAGCACATCATTGGCCAGGGGGATGTACCAGAACCAGCCCTTGTTCGGCAGATAGGCGACCGTGGTCGCGCCACCGGCGCGGCCGGGATCGCGCAGCGCGCCCTTCCAATAGCTCCAGATCGCGAAGCGGTCGAGCGCCTTGTCGGGCATGCGCCAGCCGAACTGGTTGATCGCCAGCGCATCGCGGCCGCTGGCATCGATGGTGACCGGGGCACGCAGTTCGAAGGGCTTGCCCGACTCATCGGTGCCGCGCACCCCGACCGTCCGGCCCTCCTCCAGGATCAGCTCGTCGACCTTGATCCCATGGACGATCTCCGCCCCCTTCTCGCGCGCATTGTCGCGCATCATGCCATCGAACTCGCTGCGCAGCACCTGCCAGGTCTGGGTCGCCGGATGGTCGAAGTGGCTGTCGAAGAAGAATGGCTGCGACTGCTTGCCGGACTGGCTGACGAAGCAGATCGAATACTTCTTGGTGAAGGCCGAGGCCTGCAGCTTCTCGATCATGCCGAGGCGCTTGAGGGTGAAGTAGGTGTAGGGGATCAGCGATTCGCCGATGTGGTAGCGGGGGAAGGCCGATTTCTCGAGGCAGACTACCGTGCGTCCATGCATGGCGAGGATGGCCGATGCGGTTGAGCCCGCAGGGCCGCCGCCGACGACGATGACATCGGGATTGGAGTTCATGGGAGCAGCCCTCTCAGGAAGCGATGATGGGGAGGATCTCGACGACTTCGGCGATCGGCCGGCCGTCGGCGCCGACCAAAGAGTTGCAGCGGCCATAGAGCTGGCGCGGCGATGCCAGCTGCAGGGTGCGGTTGATCGGCTCATCGCCTACGATCGAGAAGAAGGCGCTCGGGCGGCTGTGATGGAGCACGCGGCTCTCGATCAGCAGGCCGCCCAGCGGCCGCCTGCCCTCGAGGACCACCTGGCGCACCGCGGCCGGCAGCGTCTCGAGGTGGATGTGGATGGCGCCGAACTCGACGGCATTGTCGTTGATGTCCAGCAGCACGACATGCCGGCGGTACTCGTCCCCCAGGCTGCGCGCGTCGAGGATCCTGAGGTGGAGCTTGCAGCCGTGGAAGCGCTCCAGCGTCGGGGTCATGTCGTTGGTGGACACCAGGAGCGAACGGTAGGGCTCGGGCATGTCCCTGCCGTCGATGACATGCGGGATGGCCGGATCGGCCTTCAGCTGGGCATAGAAGCCGGCAAGCGGTGCGAAGGGATCGCTGATCGCTTCCATGTCAGGCATACCTCGCATTGGCATGCTGAGGCAGGAAGAAGCAGTGCAGCAGGCTGTCGACCTGCAGCAGCGCCTGGCGGGTGAGGGTGAGCCAGGTGCCATCGATCGCCAGGTGACCGTCCGCGACCAGGGCGGTCAGCTGGGGCTTGAAGCGGACGAGCGGATCGACGCCGAACTTCCTGGTGAAATAGGCGCTGTCGATGCGGCCGAGCTTCAGCTGCAGGATGAACTCGCGGATCAGGCGCTCGTCATCGTTGGGCGTGTAGGAGCGGTGCAGCGGCAGCTTGCCCGCCTGCAGGCGGGCGAGATAGGGCGCGAAATCATGCTCATTCTGGAAATGCGTGCCGTTGATGTGCGAGAAGGACGATACCCCCAGTCCGAGCAGGTCGGCGCCTGCCCACAGGCTGTCGCGGTAGACGAAGCGCGCATTGGCGGCATTCTTCACTGCGGTATAGGCGCTCTTGACCGTATAGCCGGCCTTCTCCAGCTCGGCGAAGGCGTAGGTCACCCAGCGCCGCTTGGTCTGCCAATCGGCGACCGGGGCGGTGACCTTGCCATCCGCCTTCATCTGCTTGTAGATGGTGGTGTTGTAGGGCACCTCCATCTGGTAGATGGTGACGCTGTCGGGGGCAAGGGTGATGGTCTTGGCGACGCAGGCCTTCCAGTTGTCCTCGGTCTCGTTCATCATCCCGGCGATGAGGTCGATGTTCACCTGCGGGAAGCCCATCTGGCGTGCGTAATCGTAGGCGCGGTAGACCTGCTTCGACTGGTGCGCACGGCCATTGGATTCGAGCACGTGGTCGTCGAAGTTCTCCACCCCGAGGCTCAGCCTGGTGACGCCGATGTCGCGGATGGTCTTGATCTTGCGGTCGGTCAGCGTGCCCGGCTCGCATTCGAAGGTCACTTCGCTGGCCCCCTCCCACGATACCAGAGCCTTCATCCCGTCGGTCAGGGCGACTAGCTGCTCGGAGGAGAGGAAGGATGGCGTGCCGCCGCCGAAATAGACGAAGTCGGCCTTTCGTCCCGCGATCGCGGGGCGCTTGGCGTGCAGGGTGAGCTCGGTCAGCGCGGCGTCGAGGTAGGACTGGATCTCGTCGTTCTTCTTGTCGGTGTAGACGCGGAAGTAGCAGAAGTGGCAGCGCTTGCGGCAGAACGGCACGTGCAGATAGATGCCGAGATCGGTCCCCGGTCGCGGTGGGCGGTTGAGGGCGTCCTCGGCCTCATGCACGCGCTCCTCCGCCCAGAACGAGTAGGGCGGGTAGTTGGAGACGAAGTAGTTCCCCACCGTGGTCGACGTCTGGGCCGGCTCCTGGGTGATGGTGTCATTTGCCATTGCCTATCTCCTTCATGGTGAACGCGTAGAGCGAACCGTCCTCGCATCCGGTGATGGCCATGCTCCCGCAGACCGCCGGCGACCCCCCCACCTTGCCGCCGATCTCGTATGACCAGGCCTTGGCCCCGGTGGCGAGATCGAGCAGATAGAGGTGCCCATCATCTGAACCGATCAGCACGCGAGTGCCGCCGATGACCGGCGAACCATCGACATTGCCCTGGGTGGTGAACGACCATCGCTCCGCACCGGTCATGCGGTCCAAGGCAAGCACCTGGCGGTCCCTGCTGCCGATGATGACCAGGGCGTCGCCGACCGCCGCCGAGGAGAAGAATGGCGATTTACCCTGGTCGTAGCGCCATTTGACCGCCCCGCCGGCGAGGTCGATGCACGCCACCTCGTTGCCGTAGTCGCCGACCCAGGCGAGGCCGCCATCGACCGCCACCGAGGAGGCGACATAGGCCGAGAGCTCGATGGCGCGCACCCGCATGCCATCCTTGAGATCGACTACATGCAGATGGGCGTCGCAGCCGCCGACGATCGCCACCTGCACGCCTGCGATGGTCGCGATCGCGGGGGTGCCGTTGATGTAGCTGCCGGTGGTATAGCTCCAGCGCTCGGCGCCGCTCGCCGCATCCAGGCAGTGCATGGAATTGTCATAGCTGCCGAACACCAGCCGCGTCTCGCCCTGGCTCCGGAACGGCGCCGCCGCGCCGCAGATCTTGTCACCGGCCTTGAAATGCCAGCGCTCGGCCCCGGTCGCGGGATCGAGCGCGACCAGCAGGCCATCGGTATCGCCGATCACCACCAGCTTGCCGGTCGGCAGGCTCACCACCGTCGGCGAGGCCTCGATCTCGGCCTTGAGCGCCGCCTCCCAGCGCTTTGCCCCATCCCGAAGGCCCACGGCGTAGCACTTACCGTCCCGCGAGCCGGTATAGACCACGCCGGCCGAGATCACCGGCGAGCCGAGAATCGCACCCTCGGTCTTGAAGGCCCAGGCAAGCGACATCGCCGGCGGCAGGGCCACCGGGCTGAGCCCCCGCTGCTCAGGTCCACCGCGGAACTGCGGCCAGTCCGCCCCCTCCTGCGCCACCAGCGGCAGCACCCAGACGAGCGGCAGCACCGCCAGCGCCGAAGTGATCATGGCTCACCGGCGGCAAGCGCCTGCTGGTAGAGGTGGCGGAACTCCGCCTCGCCGACCGGACGCGGGTTGAAACGTCCGGTCCACTGGCCGGCGGCATCGGCCGCCAACGCGGCGATGCCGTCCGGGGTGACGCCCGAGGCGCGCAGGCTGCGCGGCAGGGCGGTGAGGCCGAGCAGGGTATCGACCCGGCGGCACAGGCCCGCGACTCCGGCGGGGATGTCCCCGGGAGCGGCCAGCCCGGCATGCACGGCGAGGTCGGCATAGAGGCGGGCGGTGGCCGGATCTTCGGCGTTGAAGCGCAAGACGTGCGGCAGCATGGTCGCGACTGCCTGGCCATGCACGATCGAATGGCGGGCGGTGAGCGGATTCGCGCATGCATGTGCAGCCCCCAGCATGCTGTTCTCGATCGCCAGACCTGCGAAGGCCGCACCCAGCTGCATCCCCCCCCGCCCAGCGAGGTCGCCTGGCTGGCTGAGCACCAGCGGCAGGTTGGCCTGCACCAGCGTGAAAGCCTCGCGCGCGAAGAGATGCGACACCTGGTTGCGCTTGGTGGTCACCAGGGTCTCGAGCGCATGCACCAGGGCATCGAAGCCGGTGCAGGCGGTGACGCGGACCGGTTGGGTGGTGGTGAGCTCCGGATCGAGGATGGCGATGCGGGCCAGCGCCTTGGCATCGCCGCAGGCCATCTTTTGATGGCTCTGCTCATCGACGATCAGCGCATAGGATTGGCATTCGCTCCCGGTCCCGGCGGTGGTCGGGATGGCGATCAGCGGCAGGAAGGCCTTGGTTGCCGCATGCGTGTGCCAGTAGTCGCGCATGCGACCGCCGTTGGAGAGCAGGAAGTTGGCGCCCTTCGCGGTATCCATCGCGCTGCCGCCGCCCAGCCCGATGATCAGGTCGATGCTCCCGCCCTTCGCTATCGCCAGGCAGGCATCGACATCGACAGTGCTGGGATTCTCGCGCACCTGGTCGTAGATCACCACCATGATGCCCACCGCATTGAGGGCGGCGCGCACCTTCTCCGCATGCCCGGCGCGGACGATGCCGGGATCGGTCACCAGCAGGGCGTGGCTGGCGCCGAGACCCTGGGCCAATTCCCCGATGCGGCCCACCGCACCGGCGCCGAAGACCAGGCGGGGCCGCTGGGAGAAATCGAAGCCGGCGATTGAGGGCTCGCTGTGCACGGAATGTCCCTACGCCACCGTCTGCACGGCCCGGCGGCGGTAGAGGACCTCGAACAGGTTGCCTTCGTGGGGTTGATCCCAGTGCACGTGCGAAGTCGGCATGGCGCCGAGGTTGAGGCGGTGGATGAGCGGCGAGGCCAGCAGCTCGCGGCGCCAGGCGTGATCGTCGGTGATGGCGCTGACCACCAGCGACGGGCCGATCCTGGAGAGCATCTCGTCCTGCGGCATCTCGAGCACCGAGCAGTAGGGGAAGAGGAATTCGCGATTGGCGAGCGCATGGCCCGACGATTGGCAGAACACCACCGTCGGCTGCAGGAAGGTGCGCCCCTGGTGCTGCAGCAGACGCGGGGTGGCGCGCGCCTGGGCGCTGAGGTCGATGGCGCCCGGCTCCTCGAGGTCGTGGTCAATGGCGGCATTGATGCTCTCGGCCATCACCGGGTTGGCGAATCCGGCAAGTACCGCCTGCGGGTCATCGGCATCGCGCGGAATGACCTCGGCCAGGCGCCGTGCCAGGGCCGCGGCGAGCTCCCGGCCATGGGCTGGGACGATGATGGTCGAGGCATTGATGCAGCTGCGTCCGCCATTGGCGGCGACCGACGAGGCCAGCACCTCGATCAGGTCGCGCCAACCCTCGATGCGGTCGGCGCCGATGAGCACCTTGCTGTAGCCGGGCCCGTGCAGCTCGACCCGCGGATCACCGGCATAGCGCTTGGTGATGCTGGCATCGCCGAACAGGAGCGAACGGCCTGCCGCGGCGAGCAGCGCATGCGCACCCTCGTGGCTGGTGGGATAGAACGACAGGGCGCTGCGCGGGCAGCCGGCGGCGATCAGCGACTGGGCGATGCGATAGGGCGTCCATGGATCATCGCGTCCCGGCTTGAGCGCGACCGGCACCTTGAGGGCGATCGCGGGTATCCACAGCGAATTGACGCCCGGTGAATTCGAGGGCAGCACCACGCCGAGCGAATCCGCGGTGCGGTAGAAGCTCACCGGAACCCCCTGCTGCTCGCCCATGCCGGCATCGAGCACGCTGAGGTCGAGCCCGCGGGTCAGGCCTTTGAGGATCGCGCCCATCTCCAGCAGCACATGCGCGATCTTGCCCATGTTGTTGCGCACCAGGGCATGCGGCAGGCCGCATGATGCGGAGGTCTGGCGCACGTAATCATCGGCGGTCTGTTCCTGGCCGGCATCGCCCACCGGCACCCGGCCGCTGAGGAAGAACTCGCCCGCATCATGGCATATGGCGAGCAGCCGTTTGCTCGGTATGTCCTGCAGCTCGGCCGCCGCGTCGGCGATGCGCAGCATGTCGCGGCGGATCAGCCCGCTGTTGACCTGGCTGACCTGGGCACCGGTCGTCGAGAGCGTGTCGACGCTGCGATACGGCACGCCAAAGCGCAGTGCGGGGATGTGGATCGCGGACATGGGACCTCCGGAGAGGGACTGGAGCCTAATACACGCCTTCGATGATCTTGCCGCTCTGAGCGCCGAATGGCCGCACATCGGCGACGCCATCCCAAGGATAGCGCGCGGTCGGCTGCTTGCGCATCGCCTCGTCGCGTTCCAGCAGGCGGGGCATGAAGAACTCCTTGGTCAGCGTCGTCAGCTCGACCCGCCCCCAGGCGCCGACCGCGACATCCTGGGTCGCATCATCGGGATTGACCACCCGCAGCACGGCACGCGGCTGAGGCGCATGGTAGGTCACGCTCCAGCCGTCATTCGCGCTCACCGGCAGGCTGCACGCCAGGCCCATCAGGGTGTTGCCATAGGTCGGCACGAACTGCGCCTTGCCCTCGAGCACCTCCTCGCTGAGGAAGCGCACCACCTGGGGCGTCATCGAGGTACCGCCGCAGAACACGCCTTTGATCCCCAGGCCGACCAGCGAGGTCCGCTCGGCCATCGCCTCGAGGATCTTCGGGGTGGTGAACAGGCAGTGGATGTTCTTGCGGTTGCGCAGGATGGTGATCGCCTGGTCGACCACATGCTCCTTGTAGGCCTCGGCCTGGGCGTAATCGCCCTTGCCCAGGCAGCGCTTGACCCAGCGCGGATCCAGGTCGAGATGGTAGCACGAGCCGCCGCGGATGTTGGCGAGATGCTCGATGGCGAGGCGCAGCCGGCGCGGACCGGTAGGACCGGCCATCAGCCAGTGCGAGTTCTTGGGGAAGTAGCGGTCCTCCAGCGTCAGGGAGAACTCGCTGTAATCGATCAGGTGGTCCTGCCAGCTGACGCGCTGCTTGGGCATGCCAGTGGTGCCGCCGGTCTCGAAGATCATGTACGGGCGCTTGGCATAGGCCTTCGGCACCCAGCGCTCGTTTGGTTCGTCGCGCAGCAGGTCGTCGGCGAAATTGGGGAAGCGCAGCAGGTCCTTGAAGCCCTTGACCTCCTTGGCCGGGTTCCAGCGCGCCTTCCTCGCCCATTCGAGCCAGAACGGCGATCCGGTGGCTGGCGAGAAGTGCCAGCTGACGATGGCGCGCACGTGGGCGTCGAGCTTCTTGGCTGCCGCCGCGACTGCGGCGGCCGAAGCGGGCCGGTGTGCCGGGGATGCATAGGGGGCATTCATGGAGTGGCGCCTGCGGGCGAGGGGGTGGCGGCGGGGAAGTACTTGGCGATGGTCGCTTCGCTGGGTGGACGGGTCGCGAGCGAGACCAGCCACATCAGCAGCGCCGAGCCGAACACCATCGGCACGACCGGCAGGTAGCCGAAGACGGTGACGCCGCCCGCCGAACGCAGAAGCAGCCCGCCCAGCTCGGGGTAGATCGGCACGGACTGCCCGGGCTTGAGCGTCTTGGCCAGCGCGGCGGAGGCATCCTGGAAGTACCAGCTGAGGAACACCGTGAGGCCGACCCACAGTGCCGCGGTGAGCGCGCCCCACTTGGTGCTGCGCTTCCAGAACAGCGCCGCGATCATCACCGGCGCCAGGGCGGCGAAGCCGGAGAAGGCGAAGCGGATGGCGAGCGAGAAGATCGACTCCTTGTCCTTCAGCGCGATGGCGAGCAGGTAGGCGATGAGCGAGACCACCAGCACGAAGATGCGGCCGGTCCACAGCTGAGCCTTCTCGCCGAACCGATCCCTGCCGCCGTAATGGGCGAAGATGTCGCGGGTGAACATCGTCACCAGCCCGAGGATCTGATGGCTGTCGCTCGACATCACGCAGGACATGATGCCGGCGCCGAGGAAGGCGGCGATGAAGGGGCCGGTATGGCCATTGATCAGGGTCAGGATCACATTGTCGGACTCGCCTTGCTTGAGCCCGGCATACTGGGTCGCCGCGACCACCCCGAGGTAGACCGCCGGCAGCCAGATCAGCATGATGCAGATCGGATAGACCGATACGGTGGTCTTGAATGAGGAGACCTTACGCGCGCTCAGGCACATGATCGCCATGTGCGGGAACATGATCGAGGACAGCGGTATGAGCATATAGCTGAGGAATTCCGTCGGTGGGATCTTCTCGCGTGATAGCAGCGCCGCCTGTCCGGGCACCTTGGAAGCGGCGAGCTTGGCCATCACGGCGTCATAGCCGCCGAGATCATGGCCGATCAGCACCACGGCGATCGTGCCGAAGACCAGGAAGAGGATGGTCTGGAAGGTGTTGACCCAGGCAGCGCCGCGCATGCCGCCGAGGAAGACGTGGATCGACACTGCGAAGACCACTGCCGCCGCGCCGAGCGAATAGGGGATGATCGGCCCCTGTCCTCCACCCTCGAGCGGGTGCATCGACAGGGTCTCGAGCACCTTGCCGCCACCGATCAGGGCGATGAGGATGTAGGGGATCAGCATCGCCGCGGTGAGGACGAAGATAACCGTGCCGATGTGCGAGCACTCCCAGCGATCGCGGAAGTAGTCGACCTGGGTCATGTGGCCGAACTTCTTGCCCAGCCACCACAGCCTGGTGCCGATGAAGAACAGGCACAGCGGTATGATCAGCGCCGAGGACGAGGCCATCAGGCCGTAGACGCCGATGCCGCGCTGGTAGGACATCCCCGAGCTGCCGAGGATGGCGAAGGCGGTCATGTTGGTGCCGAACAGCGAGAGCAGGAACACCACCGAGCCGAGCGAGCGGCTGGCGAGGAAGAAATCCTCGCCCGAGGCCCGGCTGCGGCTGAAGGCGACCGCCCCGACACCTGCGATAAGCGCCAGGTAGACGAGCATGATGATGGTCGGGATCACGGGTGGCCTCCCCCGCCAGCGCCCGGCTGCTCGCGCTCGAGCTCTTCGAGCTGCTTCGGCCAGATCAGGCGGGTGAACGCCCACATGGTGATCGCGGCGAGGATGGTGTAGCCGGCGTGGTAGGCCAGGCCGATGGGCAGGAAGCCGAAGACCAGGGTCTTGTCGGTCCAGAACCAGCTATCCTGGTGCAGCACCACCAGCACGACGATCCACGACGTGGCGACCCATTTCATGGAGCGGCCCCGTTCTGGATCGCATACAGGTGGGTCTGGCTGGCGATGTAGAGCACGCCGTTGGCGATCACCGGCGTCGACAGCACCGGGGCGCCGAGATTGATGGTGTTGATGATCTTCTTCTCCCTCGCCTCGGCGAAGATGGTGAGGTTGCCGCTCTCATCCCCGATGTAGACCTTGCCGTCGGCGATCATCGGCGAGCCCCAGATGTGCGCCTGGGTATCGTGCACCCAGTTGACCTTGCCGGTCTCGGCGTCAAGACAGTGGACGAAGCCCGAGAAATCGCCGATGAAGAGCAGGCCGTTGTGGATGGCGACGGTCGAGATGCTGCGATGGATCTTGTCGTAGGTCCAGATCGCGCCGTCCTTGGTGATGTCGCCGGTCTTGGTCGCGTCGATGCAGTGCAGCAGGCCGATGCCCTCGCCGTGCTCGGGGTCCTGGCCGGTGGCGACATAGACGCGGTTGTTGTACAGCACCGGGGTGGCGATGATCTCGCTGACGCCCTCGGGGTCCGGATACTTGCGCTTCTTGCCGTTCTTCATCTTGAACGAGGCCGGGTTGGCATCGAACCACCAGATCTTCTTGAGGTAGGCGGTGTCGCCCTCCTGGACGGGCTTGGGATCGAAGGCATAGCAGAATCCGTCGCCGCCGCCGAAGATAAGCTCCTCGCGCCCATTCACCGAGGCGAGCGAGGGCGAGCACCACTGGCCGTGGAAGACCCGCGAGCTGATCCCGGCATTCTCCTCGCCGCGCAGCTTGCCGTCATTCTTGTCGAGCGCGATCAGGCCGGGCGAACCGGGGGATGGGATGTTGATGTGCGTCCAGTCCATGCCATTCGAGGTGCAGGTGTAGAGCAGGTCGCCATGGATCAGCACCGAGCAGTTCGAGGCGTTGTGCGGGAAGACGCCCAGCTCCTCCATCATGTCATAGCGCCAGATGATGTCGGCATCGGTCGGGCCGACGACCACCGGGGGCTTGCCGGGCCCGGCGAAGTACTGGGCCTCGTCCTTGAACGGCCCATCGTTGCCGTTGGCCATGCCGTTCATGTCGAGGCAGAGCACCTCGCAGCGGTTGGTGACCACGTAGGCGCGATCGCCTTCGATGTAGGGCGTCGCGGTGATGCCGAGGTATTCCCAGTCGTTGACCTTGCCGGACTCGTGCTTGGGCACGGACAGCTGCCAGAGGAACTTGCCGGTCTTCTCGTCGAAGCACATCAGGATGCCGCGGTCGCCCTGGTACTTGGGATCGCGGGGGCTCTCGTTGTTGGTCCCGATCAGCACCCGGCCGCCGCCGATCACCACCCCGCCATAGGTCTGGCTGCCGAGCTTGACCACCCACTTGACGTTCTTGGTGGTCGCCATGTCAATCTCTTCGCTGCCGGGCTTCTTCTTGCCCGGATCGAAGTGGTCGGCGATGTTCTTCTCGTCGGAGACCATGTTGCGCTGGTCGCGACCTGCCCACTCCGGCCAGTCCGCGCCCATGGCTGCGGTCGAGGCGGCGGCAAGGCAGAGCGCGCTCAGCGCCCCGAGGCCACGGCGGAGGGAGGCGGTCCTGGTCTGATCGATGCGGGCCATAGCCGATTCTCCCTGTAGGTGCCGAAGTGGGCGTCAGTTCGCCGGGTTGGGGACGACCGAGATGTTGTCGATGTACACGCGCATGTCGGTGGGCGAGAAGCCGAAGATGCCTGGCGAGCCGCTGAGGTTGGCATGCGCGTCCGGCACCTCGATGGTCCAGCCCTCGGGCTCGGCCTCACCGCGCTTCCATACCTTGGCCTTCACCACCCCAGAACCATCGGCGGCGATGTCGACCCGCGCCTTGAGATGGTACCACTCCTTGGGCGCCCATTTGAATGGCACGCTCACGCGCATGCGTTCGTAGTTCGAATTCACCTCGAGCTCCTGCGAGTTGCCCTTCAGCACGATGGCATAGCGCTGGTCGATCACCCCGACTTCGGACATCTTGCGCTTGGTGCCATCGCTGCGCACATCGGCCTCGATGGTGTAGTTGTGCATGTCAGGGGTGCCGAAGAAGCTCTGAGCGCGCTGCAGCAGGCGGTTGTCGACGGTCTTGACCAGCATCTTGTTGCCGTCGATATCGCGCACCTCCCACTTGAATCGCGCCCCGATCCAGGGCAGCGGCGGGTAGGCGAAGGTGACCCCTGGCTCGCTCGGCTTGGGGACCACGGTGGCATAGGACTCGAAGTCCTCCTTGAACGGCAGGTTGGGCAGGGTGCGGCCGCGCAGGTAGCCCTTGGCGGTGCCGACCGTCACCTCGAACATTCCGGCTGAGGGCTTGGCATTGGCATTGGCGGTCAGCTGCAAGGGGCCGGTGAAGGCGGCGTCGAGCTTGGCCTTGACCTTGGCGGTCGCGGGGATGAACGGCTCCCACTTGGGGTCGATGTCCTTCGGCAGGTCGACCATGCGCCCATCGGCGGTGACGCCATGCAGGGTGATCGCCACCGACTGGCCCGGGCGCAGCAGCACCTCGTAGGGCGCGACCAGGATCTCCTTGATCTCGGATATGGGCACCACCGGCACCGGTGCGGCGGGGATGAGGATGGTCGGCGCCTTGCGCACCGTGCCGAAGCAGTAGAGGCGCGAGGTCGACTGAATGTAGACCCGGCCGTGGCAGCCGCTGGGCGCGCCGTTGCACTCGCCCTCCAGCTTGGTCTTGCTGAGGATCTGGCCGCCATGCTCGCCCGGCTTGATGACGTAGAACGAGCCATCCTTGATCGGCACGTAGAGCTTGCCATCGCCATAGAAGGGCGAGGCGTGCAGCTGCTCGACCCCGAGCTTCAACCGCCACTTGACCTCCCCGTTGCGGGCATCGACATCGGCCAGTTCGCCGATCTCGGTGGTCAGGTAAAGATCGTCGCCGACCAGGACCGGCGAGCTGCTGAAGGCATTGACCTTGCCGGTGCGCCAGACCTCGGCGCTGTGATCGAGCGTCGGCGTCCCGCCCAGGGGGTCGGGGATCGGCGTCTTGGTGATATCGAGCTCGACCAGCCGGCCCAGCTCGGAGGAGTCGATGTTCTCCTTGTTGTGCACGGTGATGAGCTTGCCGTCGCCATAGAGGCAGGGCGTGGAATTGACGCCATCAGCGGAGAACTTGAAGCGCCAGTAGGGCGTGCCCGTCACCGCGTCCAGGCAGGCGACATTGCCGCAACCGGTGCCGACGTAGAACACCGAGCGGCCGTTGCGGGTGGCGAAGATCGGGGTGGAGAAGGAGTTGTCCTTCGGCGCCACGCCGGGGGTGGAGGACCAGATCATCTCGCCGCTGCGCTTGTCATAGGCGTAGAAGCGATCCATGGGCGGTCCCTGGCCACCCCAATTGGAGGTCAGGTAGTGGATGATCACCGTGCTGTCATGGACCACCGGGGAGCCGGCGCGGCCGTTGGGGAAGGTCATCCGGCCGAGCTCCTCCATCAGCGAGTGCTGCCACAGCAGCTTGCCATCGCCGGTGAAAGCCGAGAAGATGCCAGCCGAGGACATGCAGTAGACATTTCCGGTCTCAGGGTCGACCGCCGGACTACCGATGGCATAGCGCTGGTAGATGATGTCGCTGAGGAAGTCATTGAAGCCCTGCGCCCATAGGCGCTTGCCGGTGCCTGCGTCGAAGCACGCCAGCTGCTCCTGGAGGGTGGGGCCCTCGCCGGTATAGCCCATGGTGTAGACGCGCTCGCCGAAGATGACCGGGGTGCCGCGGCCGGGCAGATCCGCCGTCCACAGCTGGCCGGCGCCGCCGGCGATGCACTGGTCAGGCAGGCCCTTCTCGTTGTTCACCCCGCGCTGGTCGGGACCGCGCCACCGGGGCCAATCTGCCTCATGGGCAGTCGCCGCGCCCGAGGCATCGGAGCGTGCCTCATCGTCGGTGAGGGAACAGGCCGCCATCGCCAGCAGGATGCCGAGCGAGGCCACTGAACAGCCGACTATCGCGACACGATTCATGACTACCCTCCCCAAGATGAGGTGACCGGAACGAATCCGGAGTGCTGGTGACGGGACGACCGCCCTGCGATGCCGCCGACAGATGGAGATCGGGCAGAGTCCGCTTTCCGCACCCGACCCTTCACCCGCTCCGGGCGCAGGCGCGACGACCATCCCAGTCGGTGATGGTGCGCGAAAGGCACATCGGCATGGCTGGCCATGGTTCGGTCCTCCGGGATGGGGAAAACACTCTGCCGCGGAGAGATGATACCTATACGTACTATTTCGTTGCACAATCCCCAATCAGCGCTTCTCATGTCCGCCATGCCAGACACGCCCCCACCGCCGCGTCTGGCACCCCTCCTGCGGCGGTCATGGTACCACCTCAACCAGGCCTTCCGGCGGCGCATCCAGGCAACCGGCCTGACACCCGACCAGTTCACCGTGCTGCGCTGGCTGCTCGAGCATCCGCTGGGCATGACCCAGCGCGAGCTCGCCGACCTGATGGCCAGCGACGCCAACACCATCACCTCGCTGCTGACGCGCATGCAGGCGGCCGAACTGATCGAGCGCCATGCCCACTCCAGCGACCGGCGGTGCAATGTCCTGCTCCCCACCAGCAAGGGGCGGGCCATCCATCAACGCCTGCAACCGGTCGCCAGCGCGCTGCAGGACACCGTGCTCGCCTCGTTCTCGCTCGAAGATCGGACCCGCTTCCTGACCCAGCTCGCACTGGTCGCGCAAGCGTGCCAGGATATCGCGGCACTGCAGAGATCGAGCGCCAAAAAGGTGCGCTAGCTCCCACCCGCCAGGCACGCTCGCGCTGTCCCATCCCGACAGTGTCCAGAGTGCGCCTGCCAGGTGCGAGCACGGCCCTGCATTCCCATGTTCCTTCGCTAGTGCCTCCTGCTAGCCTTGCCGCTGCCCTGGGGAGCAGCTCATGAACCGCATATTAGCCCTCGCCACCGTCACCGCCCTCTTCGGCAGCCTGGCCAGCGCCGCAACCCCCGCCGATACGAACACGGGCTGGCCGCAGTTCCGCGGTCCCAATCGCAACGGCATTTCGCCGGAGAAGGGCCTGTTCGCCACCCTCAAGGATGGCGTCCAGGTGGTATGGAAGGCCAGCCTCGGCACCGGTTTCACCTCGATGGCGGTCGCCAACGGTCTGGTCTATGCGAGCGGGAATGCCAAGGACCAGGACACCCTCTCCGCCTTCGATGCGGCCACCGGCAAGCCGGCCTGGGCCTATTCCTACCCGGCCAAGCTCGACCCCAACCAATACGAAGGCGGTCCCAATGCCACCCCGACGGTCGTCGGCGCGGTGGTCTACGGTTTCAGCAAGGATGGCCTCGCCATCTGCCTCGATGCCAAGACCGGCAAGGAGGTGTGGAAGGTGAATCTGCCGCAGGAGGTCGGCGCAGAACGGCCCGACTGGGGCTTCTCGGGCTCGCCCACCGTCGAGGGCCAGGCGCTTTACCTGAACGTGGGCAAGTACGGCTGCTGTCTCGATCGCACCACCGGCAAGGTGGTGTGGAAGAGCGCGGGTGACAAAGCCGGCTATGCCACCCCCCTGCCATTCCCCGCGAGCAAGCCTACCACCCTGCTGATCTTCGGTGGTACGGCCCTGGCCGGTGTCGATCCGAGCACCGGGAAGATGCTGTGGGAGGAAACCTGGACCACCAGCTACAAGGTCAACGCCACCGATCCCATCATCTCCGGCAGCCGCATCTTCGTCTCCACCGGGTACGGCTACGGCTGCGCGCTCTTCGACCTCAGCTCGGGCAAGCCGCAGGAGGTGTGGCGCAACAAGGCGATGCGCAACCATTTCAATGCCGGGGTGCTGGTCGATGGATCCATCTATGGCTTCGATGACGCGACGCTCAAGTGCCTGGACTGGGGGACCGGGGCGCAGAAATGGGAGCAGGCCGGGCTCGGCAAGGGTTCGCTCGCCAGTGCCGACGGCAAGCTGGTCATCCTCAGCGACAAGGGCGAACTGGTGATCGCCGACGCCAGCCCGGTCGGCTACAAGGAGCTCACCCGCACCCAGGTGCTCTCGGGCAAATGCTGGACCAGCCCGGCGATCGCCAACCACCACATCTACTGCCGCAACGCCAAGGGCGACCTGGTCTGCCTCGAGGTCAAGTAGCACAGCGCCGGCAGCGCAGCCATCGCCAGCCACCGGAGCGGCAGGATGCGCAGCAGCATGAGCGCTTCCTGGCTGGTCGCCGCAGGCTCGCTCCAGCCACGCCCGCGCCCGACATCCTGGGCAACGCCGTGCCGGCCCCTCACCCTGCCTAAGCGACGCTCAGCCAGGTAAGCGCGCCTGCTCATAGAATGAGAAGGCGAGCTTGAGGCAGCGTGGCAGCAGCAGCCCACCCTCGATGTCGGTATGCACGCTCAGGGCCGAGCGCATGGCATCGATCCCACGCACCACCGCCCCCGCCTCGGGACTGATGAAGGAGAGGTCAGCGCGCTGCGCGAGCACCAGCATCTCGTCCAGCTCGGCGAGCGCCTGCTTGTGGGTCTCACCCATCGACGCTAGGCGCAGCATGCAGTCGCCAGACGTCGGCAGGCCCTCGTGCTGGGAGCCAGCCTCCGAGAGCACCAGGCAGAGCGGGAAGCAGTCCGTCTCCTCGTCATGGAGATGCTCCAGCAGGCGGTCATGGAAGATCTCCCAGCCGCAGCGCAGCGAGCGCAGATCGCTGCGGTTGTGCCGATCGGCGAGCCAGTCGACCAGCACAGCCAGGCGGGACAGCTCCCAACGCAGGGTGCGATGCTGATGGTCGACCAGTTCTACGATCATCTCCTGGACGGAGGCAGAGCTCGGGACCGCCGACCAGTGGTGCGGCGGCAACGCCATGCGCGCCAGCTCGAGCAGCACCAGCTGGGGATCCTGGCATTGCCGGGCGAGCGATTCGTTGAGAAGCAGCCCGAGATCATTGACCGCCAGTCCGAGCTCCGGATAGGCGCTGACGAAATCGGAACAGAGGTCATGGACCGAGAAGGCGAATCCCGGCCGCTTGCGCTCCCGCTCACGGATCTGGCTGATGCTGGGCCGTGCCGGGGCGATGCTGGGATCGAGCGCCGGGAGTCGGCGCAGCCGTCGGGTTGTCAGTGGGTCGGTCATGCTGGCAGCTCCCCTGCAATGCCGTGATGCTATCATTTATTTATAAATAGATACCGATATCCAATTATGATGTTGCTGTCATTTGTCCCAGCTGGCCGCCACCGTCGTCCCGTGCATGCCACTCCCACCGCCATAGGCATCCGACTGGCCTGTGCGGCGTGACCTGCGCCCGAGCGTTCTATGGCTCGGCGCGGCACACCTCGGCAAAATGGGGACCTTGGCGCAACCACCCGTTGGAAGCCGGATCGGCCACGCTGGTTCCAGATGGGTCGGCACGTGCCAAGACGCCGTCGGCGAGCAGGGTGGCGATGATCAGCGTTGATTCTGCCGGGCTGAGATCGAGACCCAGCTGCAGGTCCTCCATCAGCTCGCTGGTCGGTCGGCTGGTGCCATCCTCGAAGAATTGCCGTACCAGTGCCTTCATTGTTGTCTCTCCGCGTCCCTGCCTCAGGCCTGCTGCCGGACCTCAGCCAGGGCGAACGCACGCCGAACGAGGGTGCACTGAGCCGCTGGACGATGGCTGCGCAGGTCATAAGTCGAGGTCGTGTCCGTAGCAATGGCATGACACTCCAGCGATGCTCAACGTAGGGGTTGTTATTGACTCCATTTGGCACCGAGATAGGGTCTGTTATAACCCATAAGGACCGCCATGGACGCCCACCTCCCTCCGATGCCTGCCCTGACAGCTATGCGTCTGCTTGCCCGCCCGTCCCGCCGCGCAACGCCATCGGCCATCGCCCGTCTGTGGTGCTGGCTGATGGAGCCGCTGGATCACAGCGGAAATCCCGCCCTGCGGTTGCGTCCACTGGCGCGCTTGCCTCACGTGCGCGCGCACCAGCTGCACGCACAGCAGCAGCAGCTCGTACATCAGTTGCGCACGCCATGACGGCCTCCATGACGTCTTCGGGTGAGCCGCTGGCTATGCCTGCCCCAGCTCCCTGACCCAGCATTCCCACATCAGCGCACCGGTGTGAGCCCCGGAGACACGCGCACGAAACAATGTCCGCGAGCGAGACCTTGGTAGGCATGCGCCTCACACTCCTGGTCATCTCGCTCGTCGCCACCTGCCTTCTCTCCTCGGTCTGCACAGCGCTGGTCTGCCTGCATGCCCTGAGCGTCAGCGGCAACCGCAGCGCATCCGCTCAGCCCGTGGACTCCGAGACCAGGCTGCCGATGGCCGCCCGGACGGCGCCACGGCCCGCGGCGTCGGTCGCTGCGGATAGCGACGCCGAGCAGGGACGCAGCACGGCCACGGCGGTGGACACGCAGGCCACCAGCGCCCCGCCACAGCCGCCGCCTCCGCTCGATGAGGTCATCCCGCCCCCTCCCGTCCAGCCTCAGCTGATGGCCCACGAGCAGCTCACCGCGCTTCCTGCACCGCCGACGCGCCCGCAGGTCGCGCCGGCCGCACCAGTCGCACCTGTCGCAGCAGACGCTCCGCCCGAGCCGGTGGTCGAGGGCGAGCCACCTCCCCTGGTGCTGCAGCATCTCGTGGAGGAGTCCATCTATCGCGACTATTTCCTCTGCACCCAGGCCGAGGTGGTGGTCATCAACACCTATCAGCGCTGCTACCAGCTCCGCCATGAGGACCTGCTGGTGATCGGTCTGATCGCCCGTTATGCGGGAGTCCCCCTGTCGGTCGTCTTCCGCACCTTCTACGATGACGATCACGGCAACATCCAGGCTCTCCTGGTATCCTACCACCTCGATCCCGAGATCTTCTTCATCGACATTCCGCTCACCATCATCCTCCCCATCCCCTACCAGCGCCCCTACCATCTGTTCCGCAACCACCACCAGGGCTGGGAGACGATGAGCAATGACGAATACCGCGCGCTGATCGCCCTCAAGATCGCCTGCGAATTCCAGGATCGCACCGCGGATCAGTTCTTCACCGCCATGAGGAGCGTGGCCGCGCCGCCGCTCGCGCTCTTCCAGTCCACCGGAACGCCGGTCGCCGAGCGCGGGCGCACCTGGCTCGGCTCCGCGGTCAAGACGCCTGTGCCTGGCGTGGCCACCACCCGGCACACCGCCGAGGCGACGGCGGCGCCACTCAAATGGCAGCCCGTCCCAGCGACGGCGACCACGGTGGGCGAGCCCGCCGGCGTTGCCGAGGCGCCCGCCAGGGCCGCCAGCGACCATGACCAGGCGGTCGGATCCGAAGACCGCCCGCGTCTCGGCTGGCACGGCGCCCCCACCTCCGCCAACGGTGCCGATCACGTCACTGCGCCCGAACATCCCGGTACGACCTCCGGCCAGCACCGCGATAGCGGCAGCCAGGCGGTCGCCGCAACGCTGCGGACGCATGACGATAGCGCCGCCGCCACGCCTGCCTACAGCGCTCCGGCCGCTGCCCAGCAGCCCGCCCCCTCTCCCGCTCCCGCACCGAGCCATCGGAACGGCTTCTAGCCCGGCTGCAGGCCGCATGGCACACCGCACCGGCCGCCTGCCAAGCGGTGTTTTCACCGCCATGGATGCCGCCATGATCGTTGCCTCCGAGGAGTTGCCGATGCGCCTGCCTGTCTCGCTTTCCGCCATCATCATCTGCCTGATCGCGAGCGGATGCGGATCGGACCGTTCGACCACCGGCACCGCCCCCACCAGCCCAGCGACGGCCTCTGCTGGTGGCGACACCACCCCGGCGCCCACGGCAGCGGCAGCGGCACCTGCAGCGCCGGCCGCTTCCGCCGGCGCCGCCCTGCCCATCGCAATCAACACCATCGACCCGGTTGACGGACTGCCGGTCGATCCGAGCATCGCACCCATCATCGTCGCCATCGACGTGGTCTCGCCACCGTTGACGGTGGCGGTCGGCATCAGCAGCGCCGAGAATGGCAAGCGCATCCAGGCCGATCCCGAGAAATATGCCGGGGCCGCCCTGCATAACCGCGTCGCCCGCATCGAGACCGACACCCTCCTGCCGCATTAGCCGCAACCTCGCGCCCCGCCTACGGCCCGGCCATCATCCGTCGGCCTGGCGCACCGCGCGCTGCTCCTCGTCGGTCAGGGTGAAGCTGGCGAGCGCGTCGGCGGCGGCCTTGCGCACGCTGGCATCGCTGTCGCGCAGCGCACCGATCAGCGCCGGTATCCCGCCGCNNCCTCGAAATCGCCCTTGGCGCTCTCCGGCTCGTGGGTCAGCGCGACCGGCTTGCTGTCGCTCTTGTAGTTCTTGAAGATGCGATCGGTCCAGTGGGACATGGGCCACCTCCTGCGACTCGACTTCCCGACCCCCGCCGCTCGGCGTTCGAGCCACCGTCATTCTAGCACGCGGGCGGTGCGCGACAACGACGGCATGCCCATTCTCTGCTCGCTGCAAACGCTTGGCCACTTACTGTCGTCCACCGCTGTCCGGCCGCTGCGGCCGGACAGCGCAGGTGCCGCTCACTTCGCCGCTGATTCCGCAGCATCCGCCGACAACGCCCGCACCTCGACGTCGCGGAACCACTTGACCCCGGGTGGCCAGTAGCCGAACAGCATGACCTTCATCTCGGTCACCTTGGGGGTGTGCTTGGTGGGATTGAAATCATGGGTGGTCACCGCCCAGCCGTTCTCGCTGGGTGTCAGCTCGGCGACCGCCTCATAGAGCCGCCGGGTCTCGGTGACATCGCCATGGGTGAGCAGCCCGTAGCCGCGCACCCAGATCTTGGCGCCGGCACCATGGAAGGAGACGCTCACGCGGTAGGCCTTGCCGGCCTCGATGGGGAAGGCCTGGGAGTAGTACGACAGGCCATAGGTGGCGGCGACCGGGTCGTTCGAGGCCTTGGGGATGTTCCAATCGGTGATCCCCACCTCAGCCCAATGCTCCATCATTCGCTTTTCGGACACGGCGGTGTCCATGCTGATCGCCTTGCCGGAGGCACCGAACGGCGCCGGCAGCCAGCACACGCCCATGCCGTCGGGCCGCGCCCAGCCCTGCGGGCGCTTGGCATCCGCGGCATCCGCGTGCTCGAAGGTCCCGTTGAGCACCAGGTTCGGACCCACCACCACGGATTCGGCCGCGCCCAGTTCGGTGAGCCAGCAGACCACCAGCGCCACCATGCGCAGCATCCGTCGGCTCACTTCGGCGCCTCGGCGCTGGTGCTCGCACCGGCCAGGGCCTGGAAGTACTGCCCGACCATGTCCTCGTAGCCCGGCGGCACGGTGTCCGAGCTGCCGGACATGGCCTGCTGGCGGATGCGCTCGGGCAGCTTGGAGCGTTCGCGCTGCAGACGCGATTCGCCGGTGACCGCCTGCTTGGCATCACCCAGGGCATCCAGCGCCTGGCTGTAGCGCGACTTGATCTGGCCGCCCTTCCAGTTCTTCGCTGCATCCTCGAGCAGCTGCATCGACTGGACGGCATTCTCCAGATCGCCGGAAGGCAGGTGCTGGGCGCGCAGCTTGAGCGCGAGATCGCTCGCCTGCTGGCGCAGCTGCGCCTGCTTGCCGGCCAGCCTGGCCATCGCCTGCTGCATCTGCGGCGGCGGCGTCGGGCCGCGCAGTCCCTCGGAGGCGAAGCCGGCATTCTTGCCGCCGCCGGTCGCTCCGCCATTGCCCTTCTTGTCCTCATCCTTGACCGAGCCCTGCTCGAAGGGCGAGGGCGAGAGCCGCGTCGGCGTCTCCTGGCCGCCCTTGCCCTTGGCGGTATCCTCGACCATCTGGCCGTTCGACCGGCCATTGCGCCCTTCGCCGGAGCGCCCGCCGACCTCGTTGTTGTTCGGCAGCGAGTTCCCGGTGATGCCCTTGGCGCTCATGTTCGAGATCGGACCATCGCCGGAGCCCCAGCCGGCACCCTTGTCGGCCGAATCCATCCATGAGCTGGAGACGTCCTGGACATCCTCGGTCATGTCCTTCTCCTTGTCGATCAGATCGCCGACGATGTCCTCGAGCTCCTTGGGCAGCTCGGCCATCGGCACATCGGCAGGGGCCTTGGGCTCCTCCATGCTCCACCTGATGTTGTCGGCGCTCTCCGCCATCCAGCGCTCGAGGTTGTTCTCGATCTTCTGCGCCAGCTCGAGCCCGCCCTGCTCGCCGGGCACCGCCATCTCGACGTTCTTCGCACCCAGCGCCTTGGCCGCGGCCTTGATGTCCTGCCACACCTCGTTGAATTCCTGCGCCTGCCTGCCGTCAGCGAAATCCTGACTCGGCAGCTTGCTGAAATCGGTAAGCTTCTCCTCGAGGAACTTCGCCCATTCGCTCTCCTCCTTGGACAGCTCCCCGAGGATCTTGTCCTCGCCGTTGGTGAGGTCGGCCGGGCCATGGTCGGCGAGGGTCTTGGAGCGCTCGAGGATGCGGTTCTGGTCCTTGACGAAGCGGTCGAGGTCGTCCTTGAGCTCCTGCGCGCTCTCCTTGAGCTTCTCGCGGGCGCCATCCAGGGTGGCGAGCTTGTCCCCGGTCGGCTTGACCTGGGTGCGCTCATGCGCGCGCTCGGCGATCGCGCCGAGCAGCGCGACCAGGCGCTGGATGATGTCATCCTGCCGCAGGGCGATGTGGGCGAGCTGATCGCCCAGGCTGGCGTTGAGGGCGAGCTTGGCGGCCTCGCCCCGGACATCGATCATCGGCCCCTCGACGATCGGGCGCAGCACCACCACGCTGCTGGCGTCATGGGCGGAGATGAAGGCGTCGAGGGCGCGGCCGCCCGCGCCATGCGCCGCGTCCTGGGCGTCCTCGATCGCCTTGGCCTGGCGTTCGAGCGCCTTGTGCTTGCGGATATCCTCGAGATTGACCGTGACGTTGCCGGTGACCGCCCGCGCGCGCTGCTCGGCGAGCACCGCCTCCTTGAGCAGGTTGAAGGCTATGGTGAGCGGATCGCCGATCGGCAGGGCCAGGTCTGCCAGCGCGCGCACGCGCAGCACCACCGGCTGCGAATGCGTCTGCTGGCCCGATGGCGGTGCATAGTCGCGCGCCGAGGCCTCGATGAGGTAGGACTTCCCGGGCAGGAAGTGCTGCGGATCGATGTCGATCGACACCGTCTCGTGCACCGGGCCGGGGTTGCCCGGCGGACCGATGTAGTGCCAGTGCCTGAGCTGCCATCCCGAGCTCGCCGACTGGTCGCTGGATTCGCGCGCCATGACCACCACCGCCTGCAGCCCGAGGTCGTCGCTGGCCACCACCTCGAGGGTGACCCGCTCCCCGGGGTTGACGAAGCGGTTGCGGTCGCTGGTGACCAGTTCGACCTGCGGCGGGTGGTCGCTGTCGAGCTGGATCGAGCCCTGGGCGATGCGCCGTTCGGGCTGGCTCGCGCTTGCGGGCAGGATCAGCGCATAGGTGCCGGAGGCGGTCACCGCGCTTGCTCCCGACCACATCTCGCCCTGCTCGCGCAAGGGCACCTCCTGGTCGCCGATGCGCCAGATCATCGACGGCACCTGCTGGTCGAGGGACACCTGCACGCCCACGCGCGCTCCGCTGAGCACCGTCAGCGTCGCCGGTGGGCCGGGGCGGCTCTGATCGGTGATGCCGGCGTAGGCCGGCCCGTCGACGACGAAACGCGCGGCTCGCAGGGCCGGCAGCGGCATGATGCGGACCTCCAGCGCCCGCGTCCAGCTGCCGCCGCAGGTCGCGCGGATGGTGAAGGCCTGATGGAGGTTGGCGAAGGTCGCGGCGAAGTGCCGGCCATCGTCGCCTTCGCTTGCCATGGCGATGTGCTCGCCTGCCTCGAGCGACTCGCCCAGCCCACCCAGGCCCTGGCCGCGCACCAGCAGCGGCGGCTCGCCGAGCGGTCCGCGCGCGGCATCGACCGGCGCGGCGCTGACATGCACCGTCAGGCTCTCGCCATCGTAGAGCGAGATGCTGGATGACGGGGTGATCGCCAGCGCCACCGCACCGAGCGGCGGGATGTCGGAGAGCGGCAGCGACAGGCGCAGCAGCGCATTGCGGGCATGGTCGGGAAAGGCCTGCGCATAGGCGGTGAACGCCAGCGCCACCGCTCCCATCAACCCCAGCCAGGCGGCGAGCGTGCGCAGGCGCAGGAGCGGCGCCCATGGCACCGAGCCCAGCAAGGCGTAGCCGCGCACCAGGGTGGGCTTGGCGAAGGCCAGTTCGCTGTCCCCCAGACCGCCGATGCCCGCTAGGCGCTCGAACTGGCAGGCATTGATGATGCGGTTGTCGCCGATGCCGGCGACCTCTTCCACCAGCACTGCGGTGCGCTCGGGCGAGGCATGGCGCAGCGGCCGCCACAGGCGGTTGACGAAACCGGCCACCGCGAGGGCGAACAGCCCGATCAGCGCCACCAGGCGCACCGCCGCAGGCAGGTGCAGGAGGTTGTCGAGCAGGCACAGGGCGAGGGCCGCACCGAGGGCGGGTGCGAGCCACTGGCCGACGCCGAGGGCCGCCTGGGCGAGCAGCACGCGCTGGCCGATGCTTTCCAGGGCGGGACGGATGATGGCGCTCATGACCGCCCCCTGAAGGTGCATACGGGTCGGCATTCGCCGCGCTGACGCCGTCCGACCGCGGGCAGCAGGGCCGAGGAGATCGAGCGGGAGTCGTACAGGCCCGCTTGCGGGCCACGCACTGCCGGGGTGCCGCAAGCCGTCATCGTGCCGCCCCCCCTATCTGCAATGTTCCTGCTTTCTCCCCCGGATTCCACAGGGAAATCGAGAGTGTGACCTCGGGGATCTCAGCCGCGGTGGCGGCCATGCCGCGGAACAGCTTGCCCCGGCCGGCGATCATCACCCGCGCCCCGTTGTCCTCGATGTGCCAGCGCCATATCTCCACCCCCCACGGCTTGGTCGGGCTGTCCACCACCGCCGCCCGCCGGGCCAGGCGCAGCAGGGCGTAGGCATCATTCGAACCCTCCGGCCGCCAGGTGCCCAGCAGCACGCGCTCATCGAAGAAGTCGTTGGCATCCTTGAGCGCCTCCGCGATGCGCCCCTGCAGGCCCGCGTCGCCTGCCCTGGGCCAGCCGACCGAGATGCCCGCCTTGCTGCGCAACGCCAGGAACATGCCCGCCCCGAGCGCCGGCTCGATCGAGAAGGTGCCATCGGCGTTGCGCTGGGTGGCCAGCACCGCCAGGCCATCGCGGGTGAGCACCGAGAGCTCCTCGGCATCTCCGCCGATCAGCTGCAGCCTGGTCGCCGCCGCCGATGCGCTGGCCTGGTCGGTGAAGCGGATGAGCGCGGGGAAGACCAGGGTCTGGAAGCCCTCGCCGGGCTTGCCCTGGAGCTTGGCCGGGAGGATGACCTTGTGGCGCACCGGCGGGTCGTCCGCCTTGGCGTCCGGCAGCACGACATCGATGGTCATCGCCGTGGTCATCAGGTGTCCGGCGATCGAGCTGCCGTCGATCAGCTCGACCTTGGTGGCGAATTCGCGCACCGGATAGGGGTCGCCGACCTCCTCGCGGAAGGCCTTGCCGGCCTCGGGCATGCGGAAGTTGCGCTCGAGATGCTCCTTGGCCGCGCTCAGGCGCAGCGACCGTATGCGCACCAGGTCGATGGTCTTGACCACCGTGCCGTCATGCACCTGGAGCGTGCCGCCCGGGATCAGCTGGATATCGCCGGTCCAGCTCGTGCCGTCGGAGAGCTGGATGATGCCCGGGCGCGGATCGGCACCTGCCAGGCATAGGCCCATCAGCAGCAGGGCGATGCAGCGGATCGCGCCATTCCCGCTCATAGCAGATGCCTCCTGCGGCGGATCACCCATTCGCCCACCAAAAGCGCCATCAGCAGTGCGAGGAACCAGGGGTTGCCACTGACTAGCGAGACCTCGCTTACCAGCGGCTTGCCTGCCAGGGTGGTGGTGAGCTTGGAGAGCACCTGCTCGGCATCGTGCTCGGGGACGTAGGTTGCGCCGATGGCGGTGGTGGCGGCCTTGAGCATCGCGTCATCGACGCGCAGGCGGTTGCCCTCTCCCAGGCGCGGCATGACCGCGATCACCTTGTCGTAGGTGTCGACCACGCGCTCATCCTGGTAGATCACCAGGCGGAAGTGGTAGTCGCCGCGTTCGCCGAAGTGCAGGCGTGCTCTGCTGGTGCCCGTGGCCCCCGGCATCGACTCCACCGCCACCGTGGTCGGCTCGCTGGCGCCCTCGGCCAGCAGGGTCGCCGACATGCGCGGCGACGACCCGCCGGTGGTCAGCACGGTGATGCTCGCCACCGCCTCGTCGCCCGGCCGGTAGTGATCCTTGTCCCACTGCACCCGCGCCAGATGGCTCTGGTCACCGACATCGGCTGCGAAGCGCACCAGCTGCCGCCACATCCGCCCGTACGCGGAGCTGCCCTCGGTACCGGCATGGGCCAGCCGCCAGAGGGTGTTGGTGGCGATGGCGGCGACCTTGCCCTTGCCGAAGGACTGGATCGCCGCGAGCACCTGGGGCCGGCCATCGATGACGGTCTCCAGGAGAGGCGTGGCTCCGGGCTTGAGCGCACCGACGACATTAACGCTGTCGACCGCGGCCGCAGCGCTGGTGAGGCTCGACTGCAGCAACGGCTGGATGCCGGCCATGGCCGGATGCGACAGCGCCGCCACCGGCACGGTCACCACGAAGGTCCCGCGGCGGAAGGCGTTGGGCGATTCGGAGAGCACCCAGGGCAGCACTGTCGCCAGCGGGGTGCCGCCATAGCCGCCGCCGGCGAAGCTCTGCTCGCCGCCCAGGACCACCAGCGCCCCGCCCTTGGAGATGTAGTCGACCAGCGCCGCCATCTCCTCCGCCTTCCAGCCGCTGGCGGGGAACGAGCCGAGCACCACGCAGCCATAGCGCGTGAGCGCCTGCGCGCTGCTGGGGAAGCCCTTCTCCAGGCCGCTGTCGCCCTCCAAGCGATCGCCCTGCAGGGTGTAGCGGTCGCCCGCTGCTGCGGTCAAGGTGCGGAACAGGGCGGTGAAGGTGACGCCCGGATCGCGCGCCAGCTCCTGGCGCAGGGCCTTGAACTCCACTCCCAGCTCGCGGGTGAAGTAGAGCACATGCAGGCTCTGCTCGCGCACCTCCACCGCCACCACCTGGCTGTTGTCGAGGGCGGAGACCTCGCCGCTGATCTCGGGCATCGACACGCGGTAGCGCCGCAACCCCGGCTGATCAGCGTTCTGCTTGAAGCTGACCTGCGCCCGTCCATGGGTGAGATCGACGCTCTGGCGGCTGATCTCGCTCCAGCCCGGCTTGCCGCCGATCTCCCCCGCCTGCTCGAGCAGGACCGGGACCTTGCCGAGATGCTCGGCGAATGACGGCTGCGCGGCCTGGGCCTGCAGGTCGGCATCGATGGAGAAGTCGAGGTGGACCTCGGCGGAGGACGGCGCACGCACCTCGGCGACCGCGATGTTGTTCCACGTCTTCTCCTGCTCATCGCCCAGCGAACCCATGCCGATGATTGACAGGCTGACCGACGGCGCGACCGGGAAGGTGAAGGACTCGTCGCCACCGTCGGTGAGGGCGACCACCCCGATGGCGCCGGTGAGCCGCGGGTCGGTAGCCACCGATTGCAGCACCACCCCGGGGTCGCCTGGCCTGACCCCCGTGGGCAGGCTGGCGGGGAGGCTGTCGCGCAGGCGCGTATCGAAGGCGAGCGCCTGGACCTTCACCCCCGAGGGCACGCGGTGGCGGATGGCGTCCACCAGGGCGCGCGCGCGCTCCAGGCGCGAGCGCTTGCCATCATCGACCACATCCATCGACGACGAGGTGTCGACCAGCACCGCGAGGGTGCCCTGCGCCGAATCGCGCCGTTCATAGCGCGAGGCGGGGTCGAGCAGCGCCAGCAGCAGCAGCAGGGCGATCATGGCCCGCGGCGCCCAGATCCGCACCGCACTGGCGGCCGGCATGCGCTCGGCCAGGCGGCGATGGAAGCGCATCAGCGAGAGCGCCATGACGATGGCCAGGGCGGCGATCAGCAGCGGTGAGAGGTGCGGCGTCCACATCAGCGCCACGCCGAGGGCCGGCTGGTGCGCCGGCTCGGGCCTGGGCTCCGGCTTGGACGCGCCAGGCGCACCGGCGCGTCCGCCCTCATCCTTCGCCGCGCCGCCCTGCGCCGGCGCCGAGGCGATGATGCCTTCGGCGATCCAGGCCAGGATCGCCATGACGATCAGCCACGGGAAGAGGTCGGCTCCATGCCGCGAGCGGCGGTAGTCCTCGACCACCGCCTGCACATCGCCGCATTCCCGTACCCGGTGCGTGAGGGTGCCGAGCACCGGTACGCGCGCGGCCGGCAGGTAGCGCGCCACGCCCTCCTGCGCCGATGAGGTGACGCAGACATACTGCTCGAGGCTTGCATCGTCGCTCTCGATCTGGTAGACGCCCGCACGGCCGAATTGCGGCACCTGCTCCCGGCGCCCCTGCCAGTCCAGCGGTCCGCCGGCGAGCGAGCGGACGCGCACCCGGGTGGCATTGCCGTTCGCCGGACCGAGGCCCTGCCCGGCTGTCAGACGCACCACCCGGGCCGCTTCGGCCTGCGGTGGGAGGGCCAGGCCCTGGATGAAGGCCAGCGACCAGCCCTTCAGCGGCACCGTCGACCAGGCCGGATGGAAGGCCACCCCGCAGGTGTAGACGTGCCCCAGGCCGAGGGGCGTATCGGCGACGATAGGGCGGCCATCAGCAAGCCCGATCAGGCCCGTGCTCGCGGCTGAGAGGGTGAGCGCCGAGCAACGGCTGACCTCGGTGCCGGCGATGGTGACCGCACCCGCGGCATCGCGCAGCTCGCTCCAGCACGGCGCATGGCCGTCGAGCACCAGCGCCGCTACCGGCTTGGCGAAGCGCTCGTCGCGCCCCGGAGTGGTGCCGCACCACTCCGGCAGCCCGGCAGCAGAGCGCAGGCCATCGAGATCGGGCAGGACCAGCAGGCTGCCGCCAGTGGAGATAAAGGTCTTGAGCGCGGCGGCTGACGAGGACGGCAGGGCACAAAGCGCCGAGAAGGTGATCACCACCATCAGCGGCTTGCGCCCGTGCAATGAGGCCTCGAGCTGGTCGCCCGGCACCGCCAGGGGCGCGAGGCCGGAGATCGCGCCGGTGCGATCGGGGGCGAGGGCGATGGGCAGCAGGCCATAATCATCGAGCCGTCCGACCAGCACGACCAGGGCGCGGCTGCCGCACCACATCCCCAGCCCGGCACGGTCGTCGGACGGGAAGCCATCGCCCTCGATGCGCGCCATCGCCCAATGGAAGCCGGGGTCCTGCGCGGTGAGCACCACCGGCACATCGACCTCGGCTCCGGCTGCCACCACCACCGGGCGGATGCTGTCGTTGCCCTGGTCATCGCTGATGCGCAGCTGCACGCTGGCCTGCGTCAGGCTGTTGTTGATCAGCACCAGCTCGCTGCGCGCCGGCCGGCCGGCGATGATGCGGTTGGGTGGCGGACGCACCAGCTTCACCCCCACGTCGGCGAGCTGGACCGCGGCGGCGGCGATGCGATGCACCACCACCTGGGTGCCAGCACCGGCGATCAGGGCCTCGGCCGCCGGGCGGCCCCATTCGCCCTCCTGCAGATCGGTGAAGACCTGCACTTCGCGGCCCGGGGTGCCGGCATTGGCGAGGATCGCCAGGGCCCGGCGCATGGCGGCGGCCGGATCGGCGCTGGCATCGCTGGCGCTGCAGTTCTCCAGCGCCGTGCGCAGCGCGGCCTTGTCGGCGACCAGGCCGCCCCCGGCATTGAGCACCGGATCATCGACTGCCGGGACGATCGCGGCCAGGTCCCCGGGGGAGAGCGCCGCGAGCAGGGCGGCGGCGCTCTCGGTAGCGACCCTGAGGCATGGCCGGCCATCCGTGCTGGCGGCCGCCATCGAGCCGGAGTTGTCGATCACCACGACCACGCTGCATTGGCCGCCGCCGCCGATTGCCGGCAGCAGCGGGCGCGCCAGCGCCAGCACCACGCAGGCGATCACCAGCACGCGCAGGGCGAGCAGCAGGATTTCGCGCAAGCGCCTTTTGGCCTGCAGGTTCGGCTCGATGCGCAGGAAGAACATCAGCGATGAGAACGGCAGCGGCTTCTTGCGCACCTTGAAGAACAGGTGGAACAGCACCGGGGCGGCAGCCAGCGGCAGCAGGAGCAGGAACCAGGGGGCGACGAAAGCCATCTAGCCGCCTCCGCCTGCATCCGCGCGCACGCTGCCGTCGGGCAGGGCGGCGGCGGGGTTGAGAGCGCCACTCATACCCACGCCATCCCAGAGCGGATCGCCTGGTCGACCGGGATGCTGGTGTCCGCGAGGTGGTAGCCGGCCGGGGCGTTGGCGCAGCCGCTCCGCATGGCCTCGATATGGCGCTGGACCTCGCGCACGTAGGCGCTGCGGAACTCGTCGATCTCGACGATCACGCGCTTGCCGGTCTCCATCTCGTTGATCTCGACCACGCCATCGAAGGGCAGCGTCATCTCGGCGCGGTCGAGCACATGCAGCAGCATGGCCTGGTGGCCGGCATGGATCAGGTGCCTGACCCCGGCGACGATGGCCTCGGCGTCCTGGAGGAAGTCGGAGATCACCACCACCAGCCCGCGCGGACGATCGGTATCGGCGAATTCATGCAGGATGCGGTCGACCGCCCCGCCGCCCTTGGCGGTGAGCCGCTCGAGCCCGCGCAGCATCGGCCGCAGGCCCTCGTAGCTGCCGGCGCTGGGGAATCCGCCATCGAGCTTCTCGGCGAAGCCGTTCAGGCCGACGGTATCGCCCTGCTTGACCAGGATGTACATCAGCCCGGCGGCGAGGTAGCTGGCATGCTCGAGCTTGGAGCAGGGGCCGCTGGTTTTGAAGGACATGCTTTCGGAGGTGTCGATGAGGATGTGCACGCGCAGGCGGGTCTCATCCTCGAAGCGTCGCACCAGATAGCGGTCGCTGCGGGCATAGACCGACCAGTCGATGCGGTGGATGGGATCGCCGGGTGCGTAGGCGCGGTAGTCGGCGAACTCCACCGAGGAGCCGTGATGGCGCGAGCGGTGCTGGCCCTGGGTGCCTCCCGGCAGCGGCAGTCGCACGCCGACGCTGATCCCATCGAGCCGATCGGCGAGATGGGGCGGAAGGTATTTGTAGGTGGGTGGGATGGCCATGCTGATTGCGCGTGCGATGCCGTGCGGGAGGAGCTTGGGCGGGCGGGTGCGACGTGGCTGGTTCTGCTAGTACTTGGGCTCCTTGACGCTGGCGAGCACGCGGCGCACCACCTCGTCGGGATTGACCCCCTCGGCACCGGCGGCGAAGGTGCAGAAGATGCGATGCCGCAGCACCGGCGCGGCGAAGGAGCGCACATCCGCGCACGAGACGTTGGTGCGCCCGTTCAGCACCGCATGTGCCTTGGCCGCGAGCAGCAGGTTCTGCCCGGCGCGGGTGCCGGCGCCCCAGCGCACGTACTGCTGCACCCAGCCCTTGTTCTCGGGGATGCCCGGGCGGGTCGAGCGGATCAGGTCGGTGGCGTATTGGGCGACATGCGGGCTGATCGGCACCTGGCGGACCAAATGCTGGAACTGCATGATCGCATCCGCCCCCAGCACCCGGTCGACCTCCCAGGCGAGGTCGCGGGTGGTCTCCAGGAGGATGCGCTGCTCATCGGCGGCGTTGGGATAATCGAGGTTGATGCAGAACATGAAGCGGTCGAGCTGGGCNNGGGTTCTGCGTCGCCAGCACGAAGAATGGCCGTGGCAGGTCGTAGGATACTCCGGCAGCGGTGACGCGCTTCTCCTGCATCGCCTCGAGCAGGGCCGCCTGGGTCTTGGGCGGTGTGCGGTTGATCTCGTCGGCGAGCAGCAGGTTGGCGAATATCGGACCCTGCTTGAAGCGGAACGAACGCGCCCCGGTCTTGGGATCCTCCTCCAGGATGTCGGTGCCGGTGATATCGGCCGGCATCAGGTCGGGGGTGAACTGCACGCGCTTGCAGGTCAGGTCCAGGGTGCCGGCGAGGACGCGCACGATCAGCGTCTTCGCCAGGCCCGGGGCGCCGATCAGCAGGCAGTGGCCCTGGGCGAAGAGCGCGACCAGCAGCTGCTCGAGCACGCCGCGCTGGCCGATGACGATCTTCTCGGCCTGCTCGAGGATGCGGTCGCGCGCCCGGCGCAGCTCCTCGACCGCCGCATCCTGGTCCTTGAACTTCTTCCCGGCCATCGGCGTCGATTCGATCGCCGCCCGCGCGGCGACGAAGCGCAGGCGCGTGCGGCCGAGGGTGAACACCGAACCATGCTCGAGGCGCAGCGTGCCCAGCGTCCGGCCGTCGATGGCGATGGGCTTGTCCGCCTCGAACGCCTTGATCGTCCAGCTGCCGTCGCGGTGCTCGATCAGGGCATGCTTGCCCGCGATCTCGGGATCGCTCAGCTGGATGCCGCAATCGGCATCGCTGCCAAGGGTCAAGCGCGCCTTGTCGAGCGCGATGTCCTGGTTGGGTTTCTCGCCGTCGAGGATCTGGAGCTTGTCAGCCATGGTCGCTTCTTCATTGATAGCCGGGGCCTTGGCCCGGGACATGGAATGCGGGCCGAGGCGCAGTGCCGGCCCGTGACGAACGATTTGTACTGCCTGGCGCTGCACGTCCATCCTCCCCGCGCAGGGCGCGGGCAGGCCCTGGACGGCAGGCCGGCGGGACGGCCAGAGACCGGCCTCAGTGGGTCACCGCATACATCACCAGGTCCATCCCCAGCTTGAGCGCCGAATCGCTGTCGTATCCCCGCGCCAGGGGGTATTCGCAGCCGGTCCAGCCCGCCTCGAGGTCATAGGGACTGTAGATCACCCGCAGGTCGCCGCCGACCTGGATGCCTTCCAGGCTGGGGGTGATGAGCTTGGGATTGAGTGCCAGCACGGCAGCGGTGTAGCGCACCTGGTCGAGATGGAACACCGAGCTGAACAGCGCGTGATCCGGCGGGATCGCCTGCAGCTTGACCTCGGGGAAGACTTTGGCGAGCTCCCGCCGCACGGCCAGGTCGAAGGTCTTCAGCCCGAGCCCGTTGTTGATCAGCAGCGTGCCGCCGGAATCCACGAAGTGGCGCAGCGCCTGGCCCGCCTTCTCGCTGAAGGCGAAATCGTCCAGGCCGGTGAGATAGAGGAAGTGGAAGCCCGAGAGGTCGTCGCGCCCCGGATCGACCGCCACGCGCTTGAGGCTGGCACGCACCGCGAGGTCGTGGTTGACCTGGCGCAGCAGCGCCGCAGCGGCGCCGGGATGGACGTTCCAGGCGCCCTCGTGCACCACCTGGGCGAAGACGAACTCGTCGGTGGGCGCCTTCTCGTCCGCCGCCCCGAAGAGCTCGGGCTTGGCCTCCTCGACCCCGACGTGGCTGTAGCCGATCGCATAGGCGACCAGATTGACCCCGATGCGCACCGCCGAATCGACGTCATAGAAGATGGCCTGCTTCAGCAGCGGCACGTCGCGGTCGTCCCAGCCGCAGCCCAGGCCGTACTTCGACACCAGCACGCCGACGCGGCAGCCGATGTAGATCCCCTCCAGCTCGGGCTTGGTCGAGGGGTTGTTGCGCCCGTAGTGCACCTTCTCGACATCGGTGGCGATGTGGTAGATCGGATGGTCGGCGGGGATGGTGCGCAGGCGGTCGTTGGGGAAGGTGGTGCTGAGGGCCGCCTTGACCGAGTCGTAGAAGTAGGGCGATCCCGCCACCGAGTCGAAGACCACCATGCCGCCCCGCAGGACATAGGCTCTCAGTCCCGCAAGCTGCTCGGCGGTCAGCTTCAGCGTCCTGGTCCCGCTGATGAACAGCACCGGCAGCTGCTCGGGATCGCCGTTGAAAGAGGCGAGGTTGATGGTGTCGGCCCCATAGCTGGTACCCAGCAGGCGGCTGCCCTTGTTCATCAGCGACTGCAGATCGCCGGGGCAGAGGTTCCAGTCCGAGACCTCGGTGGCGCCGCCACCGTCGTAGCTGAAGGACGCGGTCTCCCCCCACACCACCTTGCCGATCAGCTTGGGTGCGGACGGCTGCTTCTTGCGCTCGCTGCGCCGCAGCGGCGTGGCCGGCAGCGGCAGGGGCGGCATCGACTCGCCGCCGGAGATGCGCTTGGGCGCCGCCTTGGGTGGCGGCCCGAGCGGCACGAACCAGTCGTTCTCGCTGTCGCACCAGGCGTCCCCGATGGCGGACAGCAGCAGGAAGCCGGCGAGGGCGAACTGGACGGCACGCTGTCGCGGGACGCCCGCTCGCATGCAGATCTTGGTGTCGGTGCTCATCGCGGTGCTCCTTGTGCAACCACAACCAGGTCCTTGACCCGCGCCGCGGCTTCGCTGTAGGGATGGTCGCTGATCAATTGCCTGGCGATGGCCGACGCCTCGGCCAGATGGCCGGCGGCGAGGTGCGCCTGGACCTGCGCCAGCAGGACCTCCGGGCGCCGTGCGTCGTCGGGGGCGGCGATGAGCATCAGCCGGCAGGCGGACAGCGCGAAGGGCAGCTCCTTGCGCGCCGTCCACACCGCCGCCAGCAGCAGGCCGGTCTCGGTGCCCATGCGCTCGATCGGCGTCTCCCACTCGATCGAACGCACGGTCTCCTCGGCGGCGTCGTAATCGCCCTGCCGGATGTACTTGCGCGCGGTCTCGATGCGGGTGCGGCGCAGCAGGGCATAGCGCAGGTCGCCAGGCGCCGCCGCGGTGCCTGCCGCCAGGTAGCGCTGGCGTGCGCCCTCGACATTCCCCGACGCCAGCAGGGCATCACCCTGGTACATCTTCAGCAGCCGCTGATCATCTCCCGACAGTTTGTCCGCCTGGACGGCATCGAGCTGGGCGCGCGACTGCTCGACATCGAAGAAGGCATGGAGGAGCAGGCCGCCGAGGTGCAGGTGGGCGCTGGCGACGAGCTCGGGGGCGGCCTTGGCGGCCAGGGTGCAGGCGCTCAGGCAGTCGCGCGCCGCCTGGTACTGGCGGACGTCCTGGTGCTGGAAGTGGAAGCCCAGCGCCAGCAGCGCCGCGGCATCGCCGCCGGTGAACTCGCGGGCGCGGGTGAGCACCGCCGCGCCGAGCCGGCTGAGCATCTCGAGGTCGGGCACCCCGCGGGCGAACAGCACCAGGGCGGCGAGGTCGCTCTCCGGCATGCTCGGGAAGCTGCGTTCGAGGAGGTCCTTGCGCTGGGTCTGCCAGCGGTGGTCGGGGAAGTCCTCGGCCTGCAGCCACTGCGGGTGGACGAGGATCTCCTGGCTGAGGGTGCCGACGGGATGCCCCCCCTGGCCGACCTCGAGGCGCACGGTGCGCAGGCCGGTGCGCGGGAAGCAGTGCTCGACCTCTACCCCCTCGGCGGTCGAGCCATCATCGAACACCCAGCGCGCCCCCAGGTTGGCCTTGTCGATCAGGCGCAGGTGGACATCGACCAGCGCGGGTCCGCCGCCTTCCCCGCCGAGCATGGTGTGCCCGGCCATCTCCCAGGCGAATGCTGCCGGCTGCGGTGCGCCGCGGCGCTCGGCGCTCTTGGCGGCGAAGCGCGCGACCGGCAGGAAGGCGGAGGCGGGCATCACCTCGAGGCGATCGGCGCCTGGCGGGCGCCAGGCGAGCTCGGCGTAGGTATCGCCAGCGCCCTGGAAGTGGTAGTAATCGAGCACGTGCCGGCCTGGCGAGAGCGTTATCGGCCCCTGGTGCTGGCCGCGCTGGCCGCCATCGACGCCATGGGTGCCGGGCCAGGCGCATACCGGCTTCTCGTCGATGAAGACGAATGAGCCGTCATCTGAGACCGTGGCGAAGACGTACTCGCCGGCCTTGGCCACCTGGAAGCAGCCGTGGTAGCTGGACATGTAATCGACGCTCGGCCCATGGCGGTGGAAGCCATCGAAGACGTTGGGCACCAGGCTGCGGCCCATGACCTCATTGGCAGATGCGCGCCAGGCCTCCTGGAACGCCGTCCAGGTGTCGAACGCGGCGCCGGGTCGGTGGCGCGTCTCCAGCACCACTCCGGCCTGGGGCTCGAAGCGCTGGCTGCCGGGTAGCTTGGCACCGAGGTAGACCTGGTAGGAGGCCGCGCCCGCATGGCAGTCGAAGAGCAGGTCGATGGGTGCTCCCGGGGTGCTCCACAGCACGTGGCTGCCCACCACCGCACCGGCGTCGGTGGCCACCGCCACATCGGGATGCGCTGCGGCAGTGGGCGGATAGATGCGCGCCCAGCCGACGGTGGCCGCAGCAGGGCTATCCTTGTCGCGCGCCACCTGGAAGCGCACCTCGCCGCTGCCGACCCACCCAGGCGCGTCCGCCGACACCGCCGCTGCCATGGCTGCCAGCAGCGCCACCGTCCGCACCCCGCATGAGGAGGACCCTTGGACCATGATCGGCTCCACCCTGCCACCGCCCGGCAGGACGATGCGGCTGGGATACTTATGAGATACCGCCAGGCTAACACCCTGTTGCCCATGGCGGTGTGGCAATTCCCCACAACTCCATCGGCATGCCGCCAGCATACCGCCTCCCGCGCCCAGGGATACTGGCCAGCTGTCCAGCTCCCCTGGCACCACTGGGGGGGCTGCCAGGAGACGGCCCCCCTGCCCGGATGGCGACGTCGCACCCGGGCTGGTGACCCACTTGCGGAGCCCGGCCTCGTTTCGACCATGGCGCCTCCACCCCCATCCCTGTCAGGCATGCCATGACCAAAGCCACCATCCACACGCCACGCGGCGATATCCACGTGACCCTGTTCGACAAGACCGCGCCCAAGACGGTCGAGAACTTCATCAAGCTGATCAAGGCGGGGTTCTACAACCAGCTCGCCTTCCACCGGGTGGTGCCGAACTTCGTCATCCAGGGCGGCTGCCCGCATACCAAGGAGGGCGCCAAGGGCCATCCCGGCACCGGCGGCCCGGGCTACCATATCAAGTGCGAGACCGGGCCGAGCAATCCCGAGAAGCATACCCCCGGCACGCTGAGCATGGCCCATGCCGGCACCGACACCGGTGGCAGCCAGTTCTTCGTCACCCATACCTCCACCCCCCATCTGGATGGCAAGCACACGGTGTTCGGCCGCGTCGACTCGCCGGCCGACCTGAAGGTGGTCAACGCGGTCAAGCAGGGCGACCGCTTCAGCATCGATCTGGTCGAGGGTTCATGAGCGTGGCAGCGCCGCTGTCGACCGCCCAGAAGGATTTCCTCGAACTGCTGGTGACCAGGCAGGCGCTGAGCTTCGGCGAGTTCACCCTCAAGTCCGGGCGCAAGAGCCCCTACTTCATCAACACCGGGTGCTTCCACCAGGGTGGCGACCTGGCCGCCCTCGGCAGGGCCTATGCCGCGACCATCCTGGCCAGCTTCGGCAGCGGCATCCAGGTGATCTTCGGCCCCGCCTACAAGGGCAT
>PLEW01000218.1 GCA_003136555.1 Planctomycetota bacterium
GTCGCTCTAGCCAACTGAGCTACGCCCGCTTGCGAGGGTGAGATGGTAAGATGATTGCTGACTTGTCCAGGGCCAGTTCCAGCCCCGCGGTTTCAGATCAGGACATCGGCAGGACCGGATAGCCGCCGCTGCCGACGTTGACCGCCTGGACATTGACCTTGGTGCTGTGCCAAAGGGTGCTGTGCCCATTGGGGAGGACCGGAGCTGCGGCGATGGCCGCCGAGACATAGTGCTTGGCATGATAGATCGAGTCGCGCAGCGCCTGGCCCTTGGCCAAGCCGGCGGCGATGGCTGCCGAATGGGCGCAACCGGCCCCATGCACTTTGGCGCGCTTCTGGGTCGGAGCTTCGATATGGCTGACGCCATCCAGGCCGTAGAGTACATCGATGGTACGGTCGGTGAGTCCGCCGCCGGTCACTACCACCGGGGCACCGTAGCGCCGGAAGATCTCCTTGGCGGCCTGCTGCATGTCCTCGACGGAGAGGCACTCCTCCAGGCCTGAGAGCAGGGCGGCCTCGAAGCGGTTGGGCGTCGAGATGGTCGCACGCGGCATCAGTTCCTCGCACAGGGCCGCGACCATCTCCGGCTGCAGCAGGGGGATGCCCCGGCTGTCGGAGGCCACCGGATCGAGCACCAGCGGCAGGTCCGGCCGCTCGCGCAGCCAGCGGCCGATGACCCGGATGGCCGCCACGTTGGGGACCAGCCCGACCTTGACCGCCGAGAGCGGGAGCTCGGAGATGGCGTCCAGCTGGAGGCGGACGAAATGCTCGGGGACGAGGTGCATGCCCTTGATCCCGGCGAAACTCTGGGCGGAGATCGCGACCACTACCGAGGCGCCGTAGCAATCCTGGGATGAGAAGGTCTTGAGATCGCCCTGGATACCGGCCCCGCCCGAGGAATCAGAGGTACCGATGGTCAAGCAGACTTTAGGAAATTTTGCGTTCATGGCATCATTCCTGGTGCTGGAGTTGATCCTGGTCACCGACGCTCGGCTGCAGACGAGCTTGCCGCCTTCTTGGCAGCTTACCATCACGGATCGCCCCCTGCCGCAGGACGTGAGTACCATGGTGATACGGGAGCTGCATGTCCTGATCCCCTGCTTCTGAGCGCGGGCCATCCTAGCATCCCGCCCATCGTGGGCACCGCCGACTGCACGCAACGATGCTCAACAGCTGGGGATGAGGACGCCTGTCAGATGACTGATGGATGACCAGGGACAGACCCGCATCCACCGGTCAGGTGGCGCGCACGTAGCCCTCGGGCAGACGGCGCACCAGCCGGCGGAGCTCGAGCGAGAGCAGGGTCGCGGAGACCGCCGAATGCGGGACCTCGCCGACCCGCACCAGGTCAGCGATGGTGCGGGGAGCATCGGCGAGCATCAGGTAGACCTGCTTCTCCCGGCCGGTCAGCGCGCTCGCCCGTGGGCCGAGGGGCTTGGCGCCATCCAGGGCGATCGCCCCGCCGGCGAGGGTGAGGAGCGGTTCGACCTCCTGCAGGATGTGCTCGACGGACGCCACCAAGGTGGCGCCATCGCGGATCAGCTGGTTCGATCCGGTGCACTCGGGATTGTCGATGTTGCCGGGGACCACCAGCACGTCGCGCCCGAGCTCCATGCTCAGCCGTGCCGTCACCAGGGCGCCATCGCGCGTTCCGGCCTCGATCACCAGGGTCGCGAGGGTAAGCGCCGCGATCAGGCGGTTGCGGCGGGGGAAGGTGGTTGCGCTGGGAGAGGCGGTAAAGGGCAGTTCGCTGAGCACCGCGCCCCGGCCATCGGCGATGCGCGCCGCCAGGGGGGTGTTCTCGTCGGGATACAGGCGGCCGAATCCCGAGCCCAGCACGGCGATGGTGCGGGCACCGCCTTCCAAGGCAGCGGTATGGGCGACGGTATCGATGCCGCGGGCGAGCCCAGCGACCAGGGTGGTGCCGACCTGGGCCATGCCGATGCTCAGGCGATGCGCCTGGCGATGCCCATAGGCGCTGGGCCGGCGCGAGCCGACCACCGCCAGGGCGAGCCGGTCACGTGGCTGCAGCTCGCCCTTGATCCAGATCGCCAGCGGCGCGTCCTCCAGGACCAGCAGGGCTTGCGGGTAGTCGGCATCGGTGCGCACCAGGATGCGCACCCCGGCACGGTGGCAGGCAGCCCGCTCGGCAGCCAGCTGCTCGTCGCCCCGGTGATCGCAGATGCGGCGCGCCACATCGCCGCCCAGGCCCTCGATGCCATGCAGGCGATCCATGCTCCACGTGAATGCCTCGGCCGGGCTGGCACAGGCGTCCAGCAGGCGCTGGGCGACGGTCGGGGTCAGGCCGGGCACCAGGGCCAGGCGCAGCAGGGCATCGGCGTCGCTCAGCATGGAGGCCGTCCGCGCGGTGCCTGTTCAGTGCTGAGATGGTCGGTGATCACAGGTGCAGCTTCGGTCGCCTGGCGGGGAGAACAAGATGAGTGGAGGGCGAGCTGGAGCACGGGAGGGGGAAGCAGCTGACTGGAGCAGGCAGATGCAAGCGGATGCGCAGCGCAGCGGAGGCGTGCCGGACGAGGGCTGATGAGGCCAGTTCGTCCCGGCCCTCTCAGCGGATGGAGCGGTCGCGAACGCCCAGGTGGGTGAACGGGGGAGACGAGTCCCGGCGGCGCCGCGCCGCGCGCAGCCCTGGATGCCGGGAAGGGATCGGGTCATCTGGGCGGGCGCCAGACCAAATCGCTAGTGGTTCTCATCCCAGGGGTTACAACGATCCTCATGGCACGGCAATTGCGTAGGTAGATCAGGAGCGAGTGCGTGCCATGATTCACGACAGATCCTGTGGTAATCTGGGATGGGTCCTCGTCACCAGGAAGCAGCCGTTGTGAGTCTGTGCCTCACCCCGCGCATCGACGCCATCGCCCAGGCGGTGACCGGACGTACCGCCAGCCTCTTCGAGGAGGACGTCCGCGCGCAGGGCGCCGCCCTGGAGCGGGCGGTGGCGGGCCGGCGCATCCTGGTCGCCGGCGGGGCCGGGTCGATCGGCGCCGCCACCATCATGGAGCTGCTGCGCCTGCGGCCAGCCGCCCTCACCGTCCTCGATCCGAGCGAGAACAACTTGGTCGAGCTGATGCGCACCATCCGCTCCCAGGGCGACCGCGTGGCAGCCGAGGTGCACATCGAGCCGCTCGATTACGGCAGCCGGCTGGCGCGCGCGTATCTGGCGACCCAGGCACCCTGCGACGTGGTGCTCTCCTTCGCCGCCTTGAAGCATGTGCGCTCGGAGCGCGACATCTTCTCCCTGCTGCGCCTGCTGGAAGTGAACCTGCTCAAGGCCGACCGCTTCCTCGCGACCCTGCGCCTGCAGGGCCATGGACGCTCCGGGGTGTTCTTCGTCTCCACCGACAAGGCGGCCAATCCGGTCAGCCTGATGGGCGCCTCCAAGCGCGTGATGGAGCAGCTGCTGTGGGCCCACGCCCAGCCAGAGGCGCCCGCCTCGCTGCTCGACGGCGGCAGCGCGCCGCCGCTGCCGCTGGTCACCGCCGCCCGCTTCGCCAACGTCGCCTTCAGCGATGGCAGCCTGCCGTGGGGCTTCCTGCAGCGGCTGGAGAAGGGCCAGCCACTCGCCGCACCGGGCGATGTGCGGCGCTACCTGCTCTCGCCGCGCGAGGCCGGACAGCTGTGCCTGCTGGCGGCGCTCGCGTGCCCCAGCCGCCATCTCCTCATCCCGGTGCTGGATCCGGTCGACGACCTGGTGTCCTTCACCGATATCGCGGTCGCCACCCTGCGCGCCTGCGATCTCGCTCCCGCATGGTTCGACGATGCCGAGCTCGCCCGCCAGGCGGTCGGCGTCGAACGTGCGCGCGGGCGCTATCCGGTGCTGGTGACGACTTCCGACACCAGCGGCGAGAAGGAGATCGAGGAGTTCGTCGCCGCCGGCGAGCAGGAGGTGGACCTCGGCTTGGCGGCCGCCCGCGCGGTCGCCGGCGGGGCGGTCGNNCGGCATCGAGCAGGCCATCGCGGATGCCGGCAGCGTGCAGAAGGCGGATTTGGTGGCGCTGCTCACCCGGGTGGTCCCCGCCCTGGCGCACAAAGAGACCGGGATCAGCCTGGATGGGAAGATGTGATGGAGGCTCCAGCCATGGCAACCCAGCCGATCGCCCTGTGCGTGCCGCATTTCCCCGGCAACGAGAGGCGCTATGTGCTCGAGGCCTTCGACACCGGCTTCGTCAGCTCGGTCGGCCCGTTCGTCGAGCGCTTCGAGCGCGCCTTCGCCGCGGCCGTCGGCGCGCCCCATGCGGTCGCCTGCGCCAGCGGCACCGCCGCCATCCATCTCGCCCTGCGCGTGCTGGGGGTGGGGGCGGGCGATCTGGTGCTGTGCTCCGATTTCACCTTCATCGCCAGCGCCAATCCGGTGCGCTACCAGCTCGCCGAACTCGGCTTCATCGACAGCGAGGCGCGCTCGTGGAACCTGGACCCGCGCGCGCTCGCCCGCGCCCTCGATGAGCTGGCCGCCAGCGGGCGGCCGCCCAAGGCGGTGATCGCCGTGCATGTGCTCGGCCAGCCGGCGGACCTCGGTCCGATCGTCGAGGCCTGCGGCCGCCACCGGGTGCCGCTGATCGAGGATGCCGCCGAGGCGCTCGGCAGCGGCTACGACAGCGATTATCCCTACCCCTCCTGCGCCGGTCGCCAGGTGGGCACCATCGGGGGCATCGGCTGCTTCAGCTTCAACGGCAACAAGATCATCACCACAGGCGGGGGCGGCATGCTCACCACCGCCGATAAGGATCTCGCGACGCGCCTGCGCCACCTCTCGACCCAGGCCAAGCTGCCCGGTCTGGCCTTCGTCCATGATGAGGTCGGCTACAATTACCGGCTCACCAACCTGGCCGCCGCGCTCGGGGTCGCCCAGCTCGAGTGCCTGCCCGCCTTCCTGTCGCGCAAGCATGCCATCGCCGAGCGCTACCGGCTGTGGTGCGAGCAGCAACGTGAGCGCTGGGGCACGGTCTATCAGCCCGTCCTGCCGGGGACCAGCCCGAGCGATTGGCTGTGCTCGTTCACCGTGCCGCAACGTGACCGCCTGATCGCCGCCTGCACCGCCGCCGGCATCCAGGTGCGTCCACTGTGGCTGCCGCTGTCGCAGCAACCCTGCCTGCGCGGCTTCCGCACCTGGGGGGGCGATGAGGCGGTTGCGCCGAGCCTCGCGGCGACCGGGATGAGCGTGCCGTGCTCCTCGTCGCTCACCGACACCGAGCAGGACCGGGTGCTGGAGGTGCTCAGCCGGGCGCTCACCGGTGGTGCGCCCGGAATGTCGTCATGAGCGCTGCTCCGCTGATCATCATCCCGGCGCGCGGGGGCTCCAAGGGTGTCCCGGGCAAGAACCTCAGGACCGTCGGCGGCATCAGCCTGATCGGTCGCGCGGTGCGCACCGCACGTGCGGCCGCGCGCGCCTTCCCCGGCACGCGCGTCATCGTCGACTCGGATGACCAGGCGATCCTCGCCGAGGGCCGGGCCTGGGGAGCCGAGACGCCGTACGTCCGGCCGGCGGAGCTGGCGTCTGACACCGCGAGCAGCCTGGCGGTGATGCGGCATGCGCTGGAGGTGCTCGGCGTGACAGCCAGCGATGCTCGGCCGATCGTCCTCATGCAGGCCACCAGTCCGCTGACCCCGGCCGCGCATGTCGTCGCGTGCATCCGGCGCTTCCATGACACCCAGGGTGCGCCGGTGATCTGTGTTGCGCCCTCCGACCATCCGCCGGCCTGGAGTGTCGGTCGCGATGCCGATGGCCGCCTGCTGCCGCTGTATCCGGGATGGGACGCCGCCAGGCGGCAGGACTTGCCGCCCTCCTGGCGGCAGACCGGTGCGGTCAACATCGCCAGCGCCGCCGATCTGCATGCCGGGAAGGATTTCGTCCAGCCGCACCGCACGAGCCTGGTGGAGGTCGACGGACATGCGGCGCTCGACATCGATTCCCCAGCCGACCTCGCCATCGCTGAGGCGCTGGTCGCGGTGCGCCCGATCGCGCCCTTAATCCTGGGCGAGCGGCGCATCGGCCCCGGCCACCCGTGCTTCATCATCGCCGAAGCCGGTGTCAACCATGATGGCGACCTCCTGGAGGCGCATCGGCTGGTCGATGCCGCTGCCGATGCGGGCGCCGATGCGGTGAAGTTCCAGACCTGGCAGACCGAGCTGCTGTGCCGGCCGGGGGCGCCGAAGGCGGAGTACCAGAAGGCGGCCACCGGAGCAGGGAGCGATCAGTTCGCCATGCTCAAGGCCTTGGAGCTGCCGTATGCGTGGCATGCCGAGATCAGCGATCATGCGCGTCGGCGCGGCATCATCTTCCTCAGCACGCCCGATGAGATCGAAAGCGCGCGCTTCCTGGTCGAACAGGTGAAGGTCCCGCTGCTCAAGGTCGGCTCGGGTGAGCTCGACAACCTGCCCTACCTGGCCCAGCTGGGCGCCTTCGGGCTGCCCGTGCTGCTGTCTACCGGCATGGGCAGCCTGCCGGAGATCGCCAGCGCGCTCGACGCGCTGGGCGATGTCCCGGTGGCGCTCTTCCATGCCGTCAGCGCCTATCCGGCGCCGGTGAAGCAGATGAACGTGCGCGCGATCGCCACCCTGCGCCACGCCTTCCAGGTGCCCGCCGGCTTGTCCGACCACTGCCCGGGTGAGGAGGCGGTGCTGGCGGCGGTTGGCATCGGCCTCGACATCTGGGAGAAGCACCTGACCACCGATAGCACGCGCACGGGTCCGGATCACGCCTCCAGCCTGGAACCGCGGGAGTTTCGCCGCCAGGTCGCGCTGGTGCGCGCCGCCGAGTCCGCCCTGGGCGATGGCCGCAAGGTGCCGGCCGCCTGCGAGCTGCCGACGCGCTCGGTGGTGCGCAAGCGCCTGCACCTGACCGCGGATCGCCCGGCCGGGCATCGACTCGGCGTCGCTGACCTGACCGGACTGCGCGCGGAGCGCGGTCTGGCCATCTCGCGCTTCCAGGAGGTGGTGGGGCGGCGGCTGCGCCGCGGACTGCATGCGCTCGAGGCGCTCGAGGATGGGGATCTCGATGGCTGAGCCGATCCGCCTGGTGGTGATCAGCACCTCGCGCAGCGACCTCGGACCGCTTGCTCCGGTGGTTACGGCGGCACTCCGCGATCCGCAGTTCGATGTGCATCTTGTGGTGTGCGGGATGCATCTCGAGGCCGGCACGCCGAGCGACCAGGAGCTCGAGCGGCTGCGCGGCGTGCGCCTGCCGCTGCCGCAGGATTCCCTGGGCAAGGTCCACCAGGTGGCCCTGGCCGCATACCTCGCGGCCAGCAGATGCGAGGCGGCGCTGGTCCTGGGCGATCGCTGCGAATTGCTGGAAGCGGCCCTGGCATGCATCCATGCGCGTGTCGTCCTGGTCCACTGCTCCGGCGGCGAGCGCAGCATGGGTGCGTGGGATGATCAGGTGCGCGATGCGGTCACCAAGCTGGCCCACGTCCACTGCACTCCGCATGAGGCCGCAACCGCGCGTCTGGTAGCCCTGGCGGAGGAGCCGTGGCGGATCGCCACGGTGGGGGAGCCGGGTTTGGACGCCATCGGAGCCGACTCCATCATGCCGCCGCAGGACATCGAGCAGCTGCTCGGCATCCGCCCGACGCGCGCCGATATCGTCGTGGCCGTCCATCCGGTGACGCGCTATCCCGAGGAGACCGGCAGGCTGTGCTCGGTCATCGGCGCATTGGCCGGCAGCTTCCCTGGCCGCCTCTTCCTCTCATCGCCCAATGGCGATCCGGGCAGCGATGAGATCCGCGCGGCCTGGCACGCGCTGGCGCGGCACTCACCACGGCACCAGGCGCTCGCTGATCGGGGAGCGGCTTTCTTCCGGGGCCTGACGGCGGCGTGCGGCGTGATGGTCGGCAACTCCAGCGCCGGCCTCATCGAAGCGCCTTCACTCGGGACCCCCACCATCGATCTGGGCCGTCGCCAGGCGCAGCGCTTGCGTGGCGACAGCGTGGTGAGCTGCGCGGAGGTGAGCCTGGACCAGCTGCAGCGTGCCCTGGTGGAGGCCCACGGCGAGCGGCGGCGCAGCGCTGCCTGCCCGGGCAGGAATCCCTATGGCGATGGCCAGGCGTCGCCGCGCATCCTCGCCCATGTGCGGCGCCTGGTCCGTCGAGCGGACATCCTGGTGAAGGCATGAGCATGGGTTCGCCACCGTCGTCCGGGCGCCTGCCCCGCCGGGAGGCGCAGGCGGCGCCCGGCCTTGGCATCGCCTGGCGGGCGCCAGCGGCCCAGTGCCCCGGCATCGCCGGGTCGGCCGATGCGGGACGCGCCGAGGCCGTTCCGGAAGCGTGGCGATGATGGAGCTGCGCTGGATCCCAGGGACTGATGACCAGACGTGGATGAGGACGGTATCGGCGTACCCTGATGCCGACATCTACCATGACCTGACGTATGCCAGGGCTGCTGCCCTGGGGAACGAGGTGGTGCTGGTCGAGGCGACCAGCGGTACGGCCCGGTTGGCGCTCACGCTGGCGCTGAAGCCCATCCCAGCCTGCGGTGGCTACCTGGATGCGGAGAGCCCCTACGGCTATGCCGGACCCCTCTGCCTGGGCGATGTCACTGGGCTGTGGCCGGCTGTGCTGGCCGCGCTTGCCGAGCGCCTGGTGATCAACGTCTTCCTCCGTCTCTCGCCGATGGCGACGGTTTCGCTTCCGCATGGATGCTGGCGCTCACCGCCTCAGATGACCGCCTGCATCCCTCTGGCTGATGGCCTGGAATCCGCTTTCGCAGGTGGCCGATGCGCGGGCCATCGCTCCCAGGTCGCGCGCGGCCAGCGTGCCGGGCTGCGAGCGACCACCCGCTCCGCCCCCAGCATGGCCGATCTGCAGCGCTTCCGCCTCCTCTACGACACGACCATGCAGGCGCTGAATGCGGATGGGAGCTACTACTTCAGCGATGCCTATTATCAGCTCGTGACCCGGCTGGGCGACCGCCTGTCGGCAGTCGAGGTGGTCGATGCCCACGACGTGATCCATGCGGCGGCGCTGTTCATGCGCGGCGCCCACTGGGCGCACTACCATCTCAGCGGCCGGCTGCAGGGAGGCCACAATGCCGCCGGCGACCTCCTGCTCCATGCAGGCGCTGCGTGGGCGGCGGAGAACCGCTGCTCCCTCCTGCATCTGGGAGGAGGGCATTCATCCGCAGCCGACGACCCGCTCCTCGCCTTCAAACGGCGCATTGGACGGGCAGACACCACCGCCGCATTCGCCGGCATCGTCTGCCTTCCCGCAGTGCATGCGCGCTTGACCAGCGCATGGGAGGCGGCCGCTGGACGGCAGGCGCGCTGGTTCCAGGGCTACCGCGAACCGCATCGCGGGGTGCCTGATGGCCAATGAGCGCTGTCTGGCGGGAGTGCCGCGTGCGTCAGACGGCGGCATGCGCATCCCAGCACCTGATGCCACTGGATGCCACTATCACCGAGGTTCAGATGACTATGCTCCGGGCATGGCGGCCAGCGGCTCTCGCTCCGTCTGGGTGGCTGAGGGTGCGGTTCATCAGCGCGCTGGCCGCCGCCTCGCCGTCCTGAGCCGGGAGCATGGCGCGGTGAATCACCTGGGGGGTTTCACATGACCGTCGATCTCGACAGCCTCATCGTCACTCCGGCGCACAGCCTGCTCGAGACCCTCAAGGTCATCGACACCTCCGGACTCGAGGTCGCCCTGCTCTGCGATCAGGCGGGCAAGCTCATCGGGGTCGCCACCGATGGCGACTGCCGGCGAGCGATCATCGCCGGCAAGGCGCTCAGCACCCCCATCGCCGAGATCGCCAATCCGCGCTTCTCCGCCGTCGGTCCGGAGATCAACCGCTCGGACGCCGTGCAGCTGATGCTCGAGCGCGGCTTCAACTGCCTGCCGGTCATCGATGCGGCGGGCAAGCTGGTCGACCTGCACACCCTGCGCAATGCCATGCTCGGCAACCGCAGCGCCTCATGGGCGGTGATCATGGCCGGCGGCAAGGGGGAGCGCCTGGGCGAGCTCACCACCGCCATTCCTAAGCCCATGCTGCCGATCGGCGACCGGCCGATCCTGGAGCGCATCGTCCAGCACCTGGTCGCCCATGGCATCCGGCGCATCTACCTGTCGGTGAACTACCTCGGCACCATGATCCAGGACCACTTCGGCGACGGCAGCCGCTTCACCTGCGCGATCGAGTACCTGTGGGAGAAGGAGCCGCTGGGCACCGGCGGGGCGCTGGCGCTGCTGCCGGAGGCCCCGACCGCACCGCTGGTGGTGATGAACGGCGATCTGCTGACCAACATCAACACCAGCCGCATGCTGGCCTTCCACCGCGCCGGCAGCTTCGCCGCGACCGTGGCGCTGCGCGAGCATGTGGTCAAGGTGCCCTTCGGCGTCGCCGAGGTCGAGGGCGCTCGCGTCGCCCGTCTGGTCGAGAAGCCCACGCTCAACTACCGCATCAATGCCGGCATCTACGTGCTGCAGCCCGAACTGCTCGCGGAGATCCCGCGCGGCCGCATGTTCCCCATCACCGAGCTGCTGGACGGCTGCCTGAAGCGCAAGCGGACGGTCGGAGCCTACCACATGCAGGAGACCTGGAACGACATCGGCCTGCCCGAGGAGTACTCGGCGCTCCATCGCGGCTGACGACGCGCAGCTGGCGCGGCGCTGCTAGCGCGCCGCGGCCAGGTGGCGCTGTACGATGGCGGTGACGGTCGGATGGTCGACGAAGCGCTCCTGGGCCTGGAGGCAGACCTGATTGGCGAGCGCCGGCTGCTTGATGCGATCGAGGACGTCGACCAGCTGGATGAAGACCTCGACGTCCCGCGGGCAGAGCTGATACAGGTCGACGAGGGCGGCGACTTCAGCCGGAGGGTCCTTTTGCGCCTGAGCGATGCGGGTCTGGATCTTGAGACGAACGACCGGCTCGGGGATCTGCCCAGCATAAACGCTTGCCAGGGGCAGTTCGCCGATCTCCAGCGCCGAGAGCGCGGCGATGACGATCGCCTGGTCGAACGCAGCGGAGAGGAAGCGCAGGTCTTTGATCGTTGCCAGTGCCTCGGCATAGCGGCCACGTTCGCAGTGCCGGCGGGCGATGGCAGTGCGGGTGAAATCCCCGGTCGCTCCAGCGACCGGGGCGATGATCTCTTCCGGATGGTCGAGATCGCTGGCGAGCACCAGGCGCGCGATGGTGGCATCGGTATCGGTGACGAAGAGCACCTCGAGAGTGTCACGCAAGGCGGTCAGCTGAATATGGGCGATGTTGGCAGCCTGCGATCCGGCCAGTGCGCGGCAGAGCAGGGTATGGTACGTAGCTGCGGTAGCATTCAGTCGGAAGCCGGCGAGAAGGTCATTGCCGATGGCGCCAGAATTGCCACGGGTCGCCAGGCTGACCGCAGCGCAGCGCTCGAGGATGCCGGGAATCCCCTGGAGGTGACTGAGCAGCTCGGCCTGCGACCCGTTGAATCCATCCGCCCATGCCAGCCACTGCCAGTGCGGTGGAATGAGGGCGCAGGTCTTAGCCTGCTGCAGGACATCATAGTGCTCTTCGATGAGCGCCTGCAGCAGCAATGCCACGCGGACGGGATGCTCGGGTGGCCAGGTCGGATTGACGGAAATCATCCACGCCAGCTGCCGAGTGCTGCAGACCAGCAGGTCGATGCCCTCGCCAGTCATGCGATTGCGGTTGAGCGTGGAGCTGAGGTCCTGGCGCAGTGACTCATCGCGCAGCGTCCCGAGGGCGTTGAAGCGCGTGAGGAAGGTATCGAAGGTGGTGGTGTCGGGGGTGGTCATTGGACCGTCTCCAGGACCTGGGCCAGTTCAGGGCGCAGCCGATCGATCAGCAAAGCCATGGATGTGAGATATTGCCGCATGACCTGAACCTGCATCCAGTTGCGCTCGGCCAGCGTTCGTACCTGGGTGCGGTGGTGCATGCGCAGGAGCAGGTTGTGCATCGCGGCACGGAAGACATATTCGAACCAGTTTGCATTTGTCTTGCTGACGAGCTTGCCAAGCGCCATCTCGTAAGCCTTCGCTTCGACCTCGGCCTGGTCGTGCTGCAGTGGCCGCCAGGTCTTCATGACCTCTGACATGCCAACCAGCTTCTCCTTGCACAAATCGAAGTCGCTGAGTAGTCGCTGACGACGCTCCCGATATGCTTGGATGTCCTCGTCACGGGTGATGCGCACTGGATGCTCCTTGCCAAGCGCCTGCCCGGTTGCCTCTGGCAGCCTTCCGCCTATGCAGCCGGCGATGACCGCTCCGACTCCGGTATCAACATTGACGTTGACGAAGGTAGTGGTCGTACGGTTGTTGAGGATGATCACTTCCAGATCGGAGCGGAAGATCGTCCAAGTCCCCGAGGTGACCACCGTGCCGCCGCCATTCTTCGGGACATCCAGCAGGCGATGCTGATAGTAGAGGTGGTCGCGTGACATAAGCTTGGTGACCTTGCCTTGGGCCTCGAGGGCGAGCGGCGCCACGCCGTCGCCGTGGCTCTGGCCCTCATGGAAGGCCAGATCGTGGCCGATGAGATAGGCGGTCGCGACGCCCAGGTGGCCGGCCAGGGCAACCGCCATGGTGCCGGTGGAACGGCCGGTGCCGATGGTCGGCTCCGTGGCGTCGAGCCAATTATAGACGAGATCCCCCGGCCACCACCACGCCACGCGTCCTCCGAAGGGGGCTACGCTTAAGGGGTGCACCCAAGGGGCGGCGAAGAGCACGGTGCGACACTTGGGCGCGGCCTCATCGATGAGCTTGTGCATCTCATCGCCTCGTTCGACCATGCAGACGAAATCGGGCTCGATGCCGTTCTTGAGCAGACCGCCCAGGATCGAGTCGGCGCAGATCACCACATGCTCGTGCTGGATCGCGCGGATGCGCTCATAATGCGCTGCGCAGCTTGGGCCGCTGGCGATGCAGAGCGCGCTCTTGCCGGCATAGCGGCCCTTGTAGTCGCTGGTGCGTGGCTCGCGAAAGACGCGGTCGCCATTCATGAGGATGTGCTTAGCCCCCAGGAAAGTGTCGTAGACATCGTTGCCCAGGCAGTCGAAGCGCTCAGTCAGGCCGGCGGTGAGGGCAGGCTTCACCGTCCGTCGCAGCTCTTCTGCTGCCGGAGCGAGGGGATGGCTGTCTAGAATAGTCGTACCGGCGAGCTGCGCGATCTGGTGATGGGCGGCGAAGGCGGTGATGATGTAGCGGCTCATGTCCTCTGCCGTGACGATGAGCTGGACCTGCAGCTGCATCGACGAGCAAGCCGCCTGTATGTCGCAACGGCCCAGGCTGGAGACGAAATCCTCAAGCTCCGATGCCAAGACGATAAGGGTGATGGCCTTGCCTCGGGCCACGGGGTCCTGGCGCAGGAGCTCGATGATCGTGCCATCGCCGTATCCGAGGATGAGCAGGCCATGATTGAGGGTGGAAGTCGCCTGGCGCAGGGCGGTGATGGTCGCTGCACGGTCAATTGCGCTGGTGCGGGGCGGCCACTGAGGGGGCAGCCAGGCCTGCATGGCGGGATAGCGGGTGATCAGGAATTCTCGCTGCCTGAGATACATCGCGCGGGCGGCCACATCGCCTTCCGCGCTTCCCGGGGTCCTGGAAGCGGTGTCGCCACAGGTGGAGCGGGTCGCCGGCGATTGGCCGTCGAATCGGGGAATATCCACATACATGATTGGCGTCCGTTTCGCTGGCTCGACAGGGTAGGAGATCATAGTGGATTCCAGCTCGCGGTGAGCAAGGGGATGTGGCGGAGCGGGTGCAACGGCGGCTCAGACCGTGCGGCCATAGCCGGCAAGCGCCGGGGGCGCAGGTGGTCGGATACGCGCCAGCCATGCCAATCATGGGGTAAGGAGGTGGTTCAAAGTGAACCTGCGGCCAGCTGATGTCCGGCAGGGTCGCCCACAGGTTATGCGACTGGGGTCCTGTTAAAAGAGCTCCCCCAGGCCATGCGACCTGGGGGAGCAGCCATCCTCATCCTATCTTGATGCCTAGCCGAGGAGCTTCAGCACGCCCTGGGGCAGCTGGTTGGCCTGGGCGAGCATCGCGGTCGAGGCCTGCACCAGGATGTTCTCCTTGGTGAAGTTCGCCGATTCGGAGGCGAAGTCGGTGTCCTCGATGGTCGATTCGGCCGAAGTCAGGTTCTCATTCGCGGTGTTCAGGCTGTTCAGCGTCGACTGCAGGGTGTCGGTCTGGAAGGCACCGAGCGCGCCGCGGGTCGTGGTCACATCGTTGATGGCCTTGTCGATAACCTGGATGGCATCCTGGGCATTACCGTTCACCAGGTACTGCTGGTCGGTGAGGGTCTGCATCGACACGGTGGCGATATTCGGGTTGGTGCTCGTCCCGGTCGAGTTTAGACCGAGATTGGAGGCCGCCATGTTCTGAATGACCACCGAGGCCGTTTGACCCTGGTTACCTCCGATCTGGAAGACGGCGCCAGCATCCACTGAGACGGCATCCGTGTAGGTACCAGTTGTCTGCACGAGGGTGTTGGTGGTGGTGATCGTCGCGGTACCGGTGCTGTTGGGCACCGAAGAAGAGACCGGGAAGACGAACGTGCCGCCCTGGTGGGAAACCGCTGCGACCGAGAATACTGCAGTGCCACCCGAGGTGACCAGGAGCGCCTGGGTCGCGACACCCTCTTGACCGACATTACCAGTACCACCGGCTAGGGTCCCCGTGGTGGCGGCAGCGATACCACCTGCGGCAGTTCCGCTGATCGATATCGTCGCACCGTTGTATCCGGCGGTGCCTGCATCAGCGGTGATGACGAAGCTGTTGCCGCTCGAGGACAGGCTGAGGGTGAAATTGGCCTGCGAGCTGTTGATGGTCGACAAGGCGGATGCGATCGTGGTGCCGCTAGTGATGGTGAAGGTTCCACCAGTGAAGCCGCCAGAACCCGAGGCGATGGTGATCGTGACACCTGTGATGAAGGAGTTGCTAGTTGTCACATCTGGGTTGGTGCCTCCTGCGATCGTCGCTCCCGTGGCGGCAAAGGCAAAGCCGGCACCACCGCTGATTGTGAGGGTCATGCCGTTGCCACCCGTACCACCAGCAGCGGCAGTGAGTGAGAAGGATTGAGTGCCAGAATTGAAGGCTAAGGTGAAGAGGCTTTGACCAGCATTGACGGCGGCGATGTCGGTGTTGAGGGCAGTGCCGCTGGTAAAGGTGAAGGTTCCACCGGTGAATCCGGCGGTTCCCGAGGCGATGGTGAAAACGGCACTGCCAGAAAGCACTGCTGTGCCGGACACGGCCGTTCCACTCGTGAACTGCGCTCCGAACATGCCGGAAAGCGTTGCGTTGCTGCCGGTTATCGTCGCTGAGGCTGTCAGATTGGTTCCGAACATGCCCGAGAACTGAGTGTCAGCCACGCTGGCAGTCGCAGCGGTGTAGCCGCCGGAACCGATGACCGTCTGTCCAGCGCCACCGAAGCTGCCACCGACCAGGGCATTGGTCATGGTGAAGGTGGCTCCGTTGGCATAGTCACCGGCATCGGTGGCATTGATGGAGAACGACGCCTGGCCGCTCAGCGCGGCGACCGAGCCACCGGTGGCGAAGGTCACGGATATGCCGTTCGCCGCCGCATTCAATTGCTGCAGCGCGCTCTGCAGTGTGGTTCCCGAGGTGATTTGGACGTTGACCGCCTGGCTGGTCACGCCTGAGGAGATGCTCAGGGTCGTGGTTGTCGTGAAAGTGCCCGTCAGGGTGAGGGTCGATGGGTTGAGTGTGGACGGGGTCTCGGTAATGCCGAACAGGGAGGTTTCATTGGCAGACGAGACGGCGGAAGTTGCACCGGTGGCGACCACCCCGGCGTCTCCGGAGATGATCTGGATCCCATAGGTGCCATTCTTCAGGCCGGTGCTGGTGAAGTTGGTGACCTCCTGGGAGTTGACGACCTGCGAGTTCGACAGCGTGCCATCGAGCAGGTTCTTGGAGTTGAACTGGGTGTTCTTGGCGATGCTGTCGATCGAGGAGTTGATGTTGTCGAGCTCGGCCTGGTCGGCAGCGAGGGAGGCGGGGTCATTGACGCCGGTATTGGCGGCATCGACCGCGAGCTGGCGCGCGCTGTTGAGCAGGTTGTTCATCTCGTCGAGGGCACCCTCGCCGGTCTGCACCATGTTGATCGCCTGCTGGTCGTTCGAGGTCGCCTGGGTGACTCCGGCGATCTGGGCCTGGAACTGCTGGCTGATCACCAGGCCGGCGGGATTGTCCGCGGCGCTGTTGATCTGCAGACCGCTCGAGAGCTTCTGCAGCGATGACTGCAGCGCGGTGTTGTTGTTGTCGAGATCGAGCGCCGCGATGTTCGCAGCGGTATTAGTGTTAATTACAAGACCAGACATGGCTATCGTCCTTGACGGGGTGTGATGTCAGTATCCGTACTGACGTGAGGGTGGTGGTCGCCAACATGGCAGGCCGGAAATAGTCACGGCGGCATTTGGCGGGACTTGACCGGAAAAATGGCGGACTGGGGAAGGTAACCCTGGAGGGTGGGCTATTAATGTGGGGAAAGGGGGTCGGAGGCGTCAACTTTCCGCTCAAGTCGGACCGGCACCTGCCGATGCTACCCTTGGAGTCCCTCATGGCTCCACGGGAGGTTTGGCATGAGCAAGATAGATGCCATTTACACCAGTCAGGTTGCGGACGTCAGCAGGCCACCCCAGACGGCCCGCGACACGCAGCAGCAGGCTGATCAGGCTCGGCTGCAACAGGCTGTGCCACAGGATCAAGCGGCAGTCGACAGCACATCGACCGCAGCGGCGCTGAAGAGCGTTGCGGCACAATTGAAGCAAGTGGCGCAATCCTCGCCATCCGAGGACAGCCGCCAGCTCAACTTCGGCGTCGACGAGTCGACCGGCCAGCCGGTGATGACCATCACCGATCCCTCGACCGGGGAGCTCATCGGGCAGGTCCCGGCCGAATCGGCGCTGAAGCTCCAGGCCAGCCTCGAGTCACCGCAGGGCATCATCGTCAATCAGCAGGCGTGACACATCAGGCATGGTCTGTGCGTGGGAGAGCCACCGCAGACCATCGTTGACGGGGAGGGGCATGGCAGCATGAGCATTGGCAACAGCAATTCGGTCGTCAATACCTCGTCGACCACATCGACGACGCCCTCGACCACCTCATCGACGTCATCGACCTCGACGACAGGGTCGAGCGCCACCCAGGTCGGGGTCACAGCGGTGGCGAATGCCCGCACGACCATCGCCGGCCTGGCGTCGGGCATCGATACGACCAGCATCATCAACGCCATGATCCAGGCGGATGAGGTACCGGAAACCCAGCTCCAGGATGAATCGACCACTGCCAGCACCCACCTGAGCGATCTCCAGACCTTCGCCACCGATCTGCTCACCGTGCAGGCGGATCTCGATCCCTTGGAGCAGCAGAGCACCTTCCAGCAGCAGCTGGCCAGCAGCAGCGCCGATACGACCGTCAATGCGGTGGCCTCCGGCGCCGCCCAGAGCGGCAACTATCAGCTGAACGTCTCGCAGCTGGCGCAAGCCAACCAGATCGCGACCGGCGGGACCGCGCTGGCCTCGGCGACCACGGCCAATGGAGCCGGCAGTCTTCAGATCCAGATTGGAGCCAATGCTCCGACCACCATCGCCCTGCCCGATACCAGCCTGGATGGCATCGCCCAGGCGATCAATGCCGCCAATATCGGCGCCACCGCCTCGGTGATCAACGATGGCACCGGCTATCGCCTGATGCTGACCTCGAACAATACCGGCACCGACAACGCCATCAACGAAGTCACCGCCACCGATGCGAATCCCTCCACCAGCACCGCCCTGAGCACGCTGTTCTCGGGGTCGCAGACCCAGTCGACGCCGGGTGTCGGCGTGGGTGTCGGCACCGGCGGGGGCATGCTGACCATTTCGGCGGCGCAGGACGCCAAGCTGACCATGGGTGGAACCGAGAGTCAGCTGGGAACCATCGTCGAGCAGAGCAATTCGGTCAACAATCTCATCCCAGGCGTCGATCTGTCATTGTACAATACCGGTCCGGCAACCATCTCGGTGGCCAACAATCCGACCGGCGTGGTGACCGCGATCACTGCCCTGGTCACCGATGTCAACTCGGCCCTGACCTATTTCAGCCAGAACGGCAGCTACAATGCCAGCACCGAGACGGCCGGTCCGCTGTTCGCCGATCAGGACATGCAGACCCAGCTCGACGACCTGGTCACCACCCTGACCGGCTCGATTCCGGGTCTCCCGCAGACGATGAATTCGCTCGGCGCCCTCGGCATCACTGTTGACGAGAACACAGGCCTCTTGGATGCCGATCAGACCACCTTGACCAATGCCGTGACCGATGACCCCCAGGGGGTGGCGAACATCTTCACCAACACCTCGACCAGCACCTCGAATGGGGTTCAGTTCGCGGCGCTGACCGGCAACATCGACACCAGCAACCCCTTCACCGTGGATGTGACCACTGCGGCCACCCAGGCGACTGCGACTGGCTCGGCGGACCTCAACAGTCCCATCACCATCACCAGCGGCGACAATACCCTCTCTCTAAACGTCAATGGCCAGCTGGTGACCGCCTCAATCGCCGCCGGCAGCTACACCGCCCAGACCCTGGTCAATGCGATGGCCTCGGCGATCACCCAGGCAGCTCCCGCCGGCAGCAACCCCGACGTGCAGATGTCGGTGACGTCCAGCGGTGCCATCCAATTCAATACCCAGGGCTATGGCAGCACGCAGGCCCTGGAGGTCCTCTCGGCACCCAGCGTCCTGGGCATGACCATCGGGCAGACCGAGACCGGTACGGATGTCCAGGGGACCATCAACGGCATCGCTGCGACCGGTCAGGGGCAGGTGCTCACTGGACCAACCGGCACCTCGATTGCGGGATTGGTGCTGAGCGTCACCGCCCAAGTCCCCGAGAACAATGTCATGGTCAACATTTCGCAGGGGCTTGCCCAGCAGGCCTCCAACCTGCTCACCAACATGACCGATAGCCAGACCGGCTCGATTGGCACCGAGGAGGCCGCCCTCAACAGCCAGGTCAGCGACCTGGGCACCCAGATCACGGCGTTCAACGCCAATATCACCAATGAGCAGAGTCTGCTGCAAGCCCAGTTCACCGAAATGGAGAGCATCATCCAGAGCGCGAACTCCCAGGGCAGCTTCCTGACCCAATTCGTCGCCGGGTTGGATAATTCCTCGAGCAGCAGCAGCAGCAGTAGCAGCAGTTCATAACCGATGGTGAATTTCGCTGGTCATCTGCCGATACTGGGTACGCTTACAGGAGCTACCCGACCATGAACGCCACCGCCATCTCCGCCTATCGTTCAGCCACGGTCGTCACCACTCAGCGCGATCTCATCATCAAGCTCTATGTGGGTGCAGAGAGTTTCCTCGCTCAGGCCCGCGAGGCCATGCTGGTCAAGCCGCGACGGGCGCAGGATGTCATCCGCGCCCACACCATGTGCACCAAGGCGGCCGATATCATCACCGCCCTGCTCGCCACCCTCAACATGGACGAGGGCGGTGAGATCGCCAAGCAGCTGCGCCCGCTCTACGCCTTCCTGATCGTCAAGATCGGCGAGTCGAATCTGCGCAAGAGCGCCGACTTGATCGACGAACTGCTCCCCATCCTCGCCACCCTGCGCGAAGGGTGGGAGCAGATCCCCGACGAACTGGCAAATCTCTCGGCGCTGCCGAGCTGCCAAGGCGGGCACGCGTTTTCGCTGCGCTCCTGAGCCCTGCCGACGGCTGAGCTGCTGAGCCCCTGTGCTCGCCCCTGGCGTGCGCCCACCTCAAGCGCTGCCCCGCACCGACGCCAGGCTTCCGCATCCTGCTGCGCGCCCTACGCTCCAGCCATGAACCCGAGCGACCTGGTTGCGCGCGACCTCGCGGTGCTCTGGCATCCGTGCAGCCAGATGCGCGATTACCGCACCTTCCCGCCACTCAAGGTGGTCAGCGCGAGCGGCTGCCGGTTGACGCTTGCCGATGGGCGCGATGTGCTCGATGCGATCTCCTCCTGGTGGTGCAAGAGCCTGGGGCACGGCCACCCGCGCCTGCGCGCCGCGCTGATCGCGCAGGCCGAGCGCTTCGAGCACGTCATCCTCGCCAATACCACCAACGAGCCGATCGTTCGCCTGTGCGAGCGCCTGCTGGCCGCCGCCAATGGCCAGGGGGTCGCGGCCTGGGGACCGGCGGGGGCGCTCAGTACGCCGGGGCACGCCGTCCCGGGCCATTTCGCCAAGGTCTTCTTCGCCGATAACGGCTCGACCGCGGTCGAGGTGGCGATCAAGCTCGCGCTCCAGGCCCAGGCGCAGCTCGGCCGGCCGGCACGCACGCGCTTCGCCGCCTTCGCCAACGGCTACCACGGCGAGACCCTGGGTGCCCTCAGCGTCGGCGATTGCGGTCTCTACAAGGACACCTACGCACCCCTGCTCTTCCCAAGCACCCAGCTCGGCCCGCTGCCGTACCGCTCTGGGCCCGACGACCCGCGCTGGATGGAGGCCGAGCCGGAGTGGTCGGCGATCCAGGCCCAGCTCGCACCGCTCGCCGATTCACTCGCCGCCATCATCTATGAACCGGTCCTCCAGGGCGCCGGCGGCATGCGCATCTACGCGCCGGCGCTGCTCGCCCGGCTGCGGGACTGGGCCGACGCCCACGACGTGCTCCTGATCGCCGACGAGATCGCCGCCGGCATGGGCCGCTGCGGTGCGCTCCTGGCCTCGCATCTCGCCACCCCCCAGGCACAGCCGCTGGATGGAGCCCTGACGTCGCCGTTGGCGCTACCGGACATCGCGGTGGTGTCCAAGGGCCTGACCGCCGGGTTCCTGCCCCAGGCGGCGGTGCTGACCACCGAGGCCCTTTACCAGGCCTTCGATGGCGAGTGGCAGGAGGGCCGCGCCTTCCTCCATTCCAACACCTTCGCCGGCAATGCCTTGGCGGTGGCGGTCGCGCACGCGGTGCTGGATGTCTATGCCGATGAGCAGGTGCTCGAGCAGGTGGCACGCCACGGGCCGCTGCTCGCCGCCGGGCTCACGCAGCTGGCCCGGGAGCGGCCCTATCTGCGCAACGTGCGCGGTGTCGGCATGATGGCGGCGGTGGATCTGCGCGCCCCGGATGGCGGGCCGCTGAGCGCGAGCTCACGTACCGGCTGGCAGGTGTATCAGCTCGCAGTGGCGCGCGGCGCACTGCTGCGGCCGCTGGGGGATACGCTCTACCTGTTCCCGCCGCTGACCACCGGCACCGAGGACCTGTCGGCGATGCTCGGCATCCTCGCCGACAGCTGCCGGGATGTGCTGGGCTGAAAAGATGGGCGGCCGCAGCCTGGCTGCGGCGGCTGCTCAGGCGTCGGTCTTCTTGCCCGCAGCGACCTTGGCGCGCCCATTGATGCGCTGGTCGAGGAAATCCACCACCTTGCCGATGGTCTCCATGCTGGGGTCGCCCGGCAGGGACTCCTCGAAGTTCACCCCGAAGGCATCCTCGAGGTCCATCGCCACTTCGGCGACATCCAAGGGATCCTTGGTGATGTCCGGGACCAGCGCCTGGTGGTCGTAGTCGAACTCCTCCTCGTCGGAGGGCGGCGGCAGATTATGCAGCTTGTTGCAGAGGATCTCGATCACCTCGTCGCGGATGCGCTTGCGGTCCATGGCTGAATCCTTCTGGGGGCTGGCGCCCCGCCTGTCCGCCGCCCACCCGCTGCACCCTGGAAGGCGCGTCGAGTCGGCACGCAGTGCGATGGCATGGTCTAGGTGAAACGTTTGAAGATGAGCGAGGCGTTGTGCCCGCCGAAGCCGAGATTGTTCGACAGGGCGTATTCGATCGTCTGGGCACGGGCGTGGTTGGGCACGTAGTCCAGATCGCATTCGGGATCGGGGGTGGTGTAGTTGATGGTCGGCGGCAGCACGCCGTGGCGCAGGGCGAGGATCGAGGTGATCGCCTCGATGCCGCCGGCGGCGCCCAGGGTGTGGCCGGTCATGCTCTTGGTGCTCGACATGGCGAGCGTGCGCGCATGCGCGCCGAACACTTCCTTGACCACCTTGGTCTCGCCCGCGTCGTTGTACTTGGTCGAGGTGCCATGGGCGTTGATGTAGCCGATCTGCTCCGGGCTGATGCGGGCATCATTGAGCGCCTGGCGCATGCAGGCGATGCCGCCGGCGCCGGTCGGGTCGGGCTGGGTCTCGTGGAAGGCGTCGCCGGTGCAGCCGTAGCCGATCAGCTCGCCGTAGATGGTCGCGCCGCGGGCCTTGGCATGCTCGAGCTCCTCGAGGATGAGGATGCCGGCCCCTTCGCCGATGACGAAGCCGTCGCGATCCTTGTCGAAGGGCCGGCTGGCGGTCCCGGGGGACTCGTTGCGCGTGCTCAGGGCGCCGATCGAGTTGAAGCCGGCGATGCCGAGGTTGGTCATCGGGGCCTCGGTGCCGCCGCTGATCATGATGTCCACCAGGCCGCTGCGGATGTGGTGGAAGGAGGCGCCGATGCAGTGCGAGCCGGTGGCGCAGGCGGTGGTGATGCTGTAGTTGGGGCCCTTGGCGCCGTAGGCGATGGAGATGTCGCCAGCCGCGCTGTCGACGATCATCTTGGGCACCAGGAACGGGCTGACGCGCGAGGGGCCGCGCGCCATCAAGGTGGTGTACTCCTCCTCGATGGTGCTCAGCCCGCCGATGCCGGAGCCGACCACGCAGCCGACGCGGAAGGGGTCGGCCCACTTCTTGTAGTCGAGGCCGCTGTCGAGGATCGCCTCATGCGCCGCCTTGAGGGCGAGGAGCACGAAGCGGTCCTTGCGCCGGGCCTGCTTCATGTCGCCGATCACCAGCGCATTGTTGTCCAGCTGCACGGTGCCGCCGAAGTGGGTCTTGTGCTTGGACAGGTCGATGGTTGGGAGGTGGATGGTGGCGATGCCATGGCGACCCGCCTGGACCGCCGTCCAATACTCCGCGACATTGTTGCCATTGCAGGCCAACAAGCCCATTCCAGTCACAACTACGCGACGATCGGCCATAAGAGCTGTCTTTGGCCCGTTCGTCACTTCGCGACTTTGCCCTCGATGTATTTGATCACATCGCCAATCGTCTTGAGATCCTGGTCCTCTTCGAGCTTGACGCCGAACGCATCCTCAAGGTCCATCATGATCTCGGCGATGTCCAGGCTATCCGCTCCCAGGTCAGCAACGATGTTGCTGGCTTCGGTTATGGTCGCCTTGTCGCGAGACAAGCGATCTGCAATGATGTCGATGACCTTGTTCCTGATGTCGCTCACGGCCACTCCTTCGAGGCTTGCCAGTAATTAGGCTAAGCGGTGAAAGGACGGTAGTCTGTCGGGGCAGGTGCAACGGTCAAGGCGACGCTTCCAGGATCACCGGTCGCAGCCCGGGGATCGTCAGTGGTGCTGTGCTGGCCGGACGTTAGCGTTCGGGGATGGCGTTGACGACAGAGCGACAGGTGGGAGCGCCGTGCGGCCGGGCGGCCCGAAAGCCGCTCCGGGTTGCCCTGGCAGCCACCCTCGCCGGGCTGCTGGGCAGCTGCGGAACGGCCCCGAGCCTGCCGGAACCGGGAGCCAGGGGTGTGGTGGTGGTGCACGTCTGGGAGCATCCCGGCGATATGCCATCGCGCATCGAGGCCCGCCATATCCATCAGATCAGCAGCACCTTCGCCGCACTGACGCTCGACGACGTGACCATGCGGCTGCCCAAGCCGGATGGGGTGGTCTACCTGGCGGCGCCGGTGGCCACCTACAACCAGGACGTGGCCAACACCATCTCGCTCTTCGGCGCGCCCGGCGACGATGGGCCGGTGCGCTTCAATGGCATCTGGCGCGGCCGGCTGTTCGTAGGACGGGCCGCCACCGCGGTATTCAGCCAGCGCACCCATGGCATGGTGTTCACCGATGTCGAGATCGCCACCCAGGGCATCTGCCAGTGGACTGCCAACGCCGAGTGGCGGGAGAACCAGCCGCTGACCTATGGCAAGACCCAGCGACGCGAGGACGTCCCGGCGGTGGTGGCGGCGCTCGCCGCCCTGCCCCAGGGGCTCGAGCTGCCTGAATAGCCCGCAACGGGCTATTCGCTTTCCGGCCTCCCGTTCGCCGGCCTCCCGCTTGCCGGCCTCCCGCTTTCCGGCCTCCCGCTTGCCGGCCTCCCGCTTGCCGGCTTCAGGGGAGGCGGCTGACGCGTCGGATCGACCAGTCGATGGCGAACAGGATCAGCGCCACCAGCAGGGCCCACAGGCTGTCCCACCAGCCGGTGACGGCCGAGATGCTCTCGCTGCGGCTGAGATCGGGCAGTTCGGCCACCAGCGTGGCGGGATCGGTGTAGACCTTGCCGCCGGTGCCGGTGGCCAGGGCGCCGAGCGCCGGGCCATCGAGGCGCGGGTCGCGCAGCTCGTCGGTGGGCGGCAGCACCAGCAGCTGGCCGCAATCGACCTGGCGCGGTTCGGGGCCGGCGGCGATCTCGAGCATCCACATGCCGGCGCTGGGAGCCGGCAGATGGGCGGAGAAGCCGCTGCCATCCCGCGCCAGGCGCACCAGCTGCTCGCCGCCGGGGCCCTTGAGGCGAACGGTGACGCTGTCGGGCGGGTTCTCGGGCGGCTCGCTGCTGGCCGGGGTCATGTCGAGGGTGATGATGTCGCCGGGCGAGGCCCGGCGGGGGTTGGCGTGCAGCGCCCAATCCTGGTTGCCCAGGCGCCGGCCGGCGGCGACGTAGCGGAACAGCTGGCTGTGGAAGCGGTGCAGGTAGCGGTCGCCGACGTTGCGCCGCCAGCGCCAGGTGTCATCGACGCCGATGAAGAGCGAGCGGCCGCTGCCGAAGGCGCGGCTGACCACCATGGGGAGGTTGTGCTGGTCCTCGACCAGCACGTCCGCCGCCGGCTTGACCGCCAGCACCGGGCAGGCGCCCAAGAGCGACGGCAGCTGGTTCCACGCCACATCGCCGGCATCGAGCAGGCCGATATGGGCGGCGAAGGGCGTGCGGCTGAGCTGATGCGGCTCGTTGCCGAGGTAGCCGCGGCTGATCGCCGAGGCCTCGGGCAGGTCGACCGGGATCAGGCTGCCGAGCTTGCTGGTGGCGAAGCCGCTGATCGCGCCGGTCTCGCCCGGCAGCCACACCAGCCCGGCGCCGCCGCGGCGCACCGCCAGGTCGATGGAGGTGAGATCGGCCTCGCGGAAGGAATCCGGCCCGAGGTCGCCGATGATGATGACGTCGTAGTCGCGCAGTTCGCTGGTGGACAGCGGCAGATGGTCGGGGCCGGCATCGCTGGCCGAACCGGCACCCCAGCGCCGCCACTTGCCCTCGGAGAGGTAGGCGTGCAGCACCACCGTCTTGTCGCGGCGGAACGCCTCGCGCAGGTAGCGCACCTCGTAGCGCGGGCGGTGCTCGAGCATCAGCACCCTGAGCTTGCGCTCGCTGACCGTGACCGCCACGTCCTGCTCGCGGTGGAGCATGCCGGGCCCGCTGCCGGCCTCGACCACCAGGTGCAGCTTGGCCGGGCCCTCATGATGGAACACCGCCTCGAGGCGCGCCTCGATCGCGCTCATCGCCGCGCCGCCGCTGCCATCCGGCTGGACCTCGGTCTGGGCGCCGGCCTCGCCCTCGATGGTCAGGTGCACGCGGATCGGGCCCTTGGGCAGGGCGCGGGTGCTCAGGCGCACCGCCACCGGTTCGCGTTCGTCGAGGGCGACCTCGCGGTTCACCACCACCTCATCGATGATCAGCTCGGGCTCGACGCTGTCGGTGCCGGTGGCCAGCACCGCGACCTGCAGATCGCGGCCGCGCCAGGTGGGGGGCAGCGAGGTCAGGCTGCTGCCGGCGGTCACCCGGCCGTCGCTGACCACCACCACCCCGTCCGGGCGCAGTTCGGAGACCAGCTGGGCGAGCTCGTCCGCCAGCGGGCTGGCGGAGCCGGTGGCGCTCACTGGCCCTGCGATCAGCTCGCTCTCGGCGATGGCGCCGCTGACATTGCCGATCGAGCGGTAGTCCACGATCAGGTGGCGGCCCGCTGCGGCGGCGGCGAGGTCGCGGGCCAGGACCGAGGCGGCGGCGATGCGCGGGGTGCCGCCGGGACCGTCGGTGCGCGCCATCGAGGCGGAGCGGTCGACCGCCACCAGCAGCCGCCCGGGGAGGGTCAAGGTGGTGGTGCGCTGCCAAGCCGGTCCGGCGATGATCAGCGCCAGCACCACCAGCCCGGCGGTGCGGCAGACGCGCGCCAGCACCCCGAGGGCGCCGGGCGCGGTCTGGCCATAGCGCCGCCAGCCCCACCAGGCCAGGCCCGCCGCCAGCACCAGGAAGGCGAGCACGTGCCAGGGTTCGCCGGCGTGCTCGAAGACGAAATCGGAGGTGATGGAGGTCGCCGCGCTCATCCGGGCGACCCCAGCTCATGGCAGGAGTCCGCGGCTCGTCCCGGCACGCGCGCGATGCTCCGGATCAGCGTCCAGCGACGACGGATGCGCTCAGCGGCCATAGGCCCTCCCGGCCCAGGCGGCGAGCATGCCCTCGCCCAGGGCCACCAGCAGCGCGGCGATCGCCAGCGGCAGGCCCCAGTCGATGCCCGGACGGCTCGGCAGCGCCGCCTCCAGGCTCGCCACCGATGACGTCGGCGGCGCCTTCTCCAGCTGGCCTTCGCTGATGTTGGGCAGCACCACGATCGCCCCGGTCTCGCTCTGCCAGGCACCAGGCGGCAGCAGCAACGGCTCGCCGGCGGTCACCGCGACCACCGCACCGCCGCGCTTCAGGCTGGCGGTCTGGGGCGTCGCCAGGCCGGCCTGCCAGTAGCGCGGCGCGCCCAGGCGGGCGGTGAAGCGGCGCGCGGTGCGGTCGATCCACACCGGGGTGGTGCCGCGCCCCACCAGGGTGTTGTCGCCGGCAGCCGCCAGGTTGGCCAGTTCGATGATCATCCAGCCGCGACCGGCCGGCAGCGCGACGACCAGCGGCGCCGCGCCGGCACGCAGCAAGACCTCGGCCTCGGCGGGCAGGGTGAAGCCCGGCACGCTGGCGCGGCTGGCGAGGTGCATGGCCTCGTTGAGATCCTGGTCGCTGACCCCGTATTCGCCCCCGGCGCGGCTGCTGCCGGTGGCGACGATGCCGGTCACCAGGGTGCGCAGGCTGGGGTCCTGGTCGATCAATGCCAGGTTGCCCCACAGCACGCCGCCTTTGAAAACCCAGTCGCGCAGGCGCACGCTGTCGGNNCCCACCAGGCCGTGCTGCGGCAGCGGCTCGGCCGGGAACTGCGCCGGATGCACCGGCTTGGTCTCGAGCACGGTGTCGTCGGCCTGCAGTGCCGCGCCGAGGAAGTCCGGGCCGTCGGCGACCACCAGCACGGGCACCGCCGGACGCACCACCACCGGCAGCTCGAGCAGATTGTCATAGCTGAGGCCGTCGTCCTCGAGGCGCACGCGCAGGCGGTGCTCCCCGGCGGTCATCGGCGGGGTGGCGATGCGCACCAGGCCGCCGCTGGGGGTGCCGGAGGCCGGCAGGAAGGGGCCATCGTCGGCGGCGATCGCGACGCTGCGCGGTGCGCCGATGAGGCGCACCACCAGCTCGCCGGGCTGGCCGGGGTGCAGGTCGTCGAGCCGTTCGACTCCGGTGATCAGGGCATTGCTGCACGGCGAGCCGACGCGCCAGCGCGTCAGGCTGCGCACCCGCGGGCGCAGCAGGGCGCTGAGCTGGTCGCCGTCATCCTGCTGGAAGTCCGAGACCAGCACCACGTCGGCACCGGTGCCAACCAGCGAGGAGATGCTCTCGGCGTTGGCGCCGCTCGCTGCGCGGTCGAGCCCGCCCGGCAGTTCGCTGGCATCGAGCTTGCCGACCAGGGACATGGACTCCGCCAGCGTGCCGCTGGCGATCGCCTCGACCTTGTCGGCGACCGCCGCGATCACCACGGTATGGTAGCGCAGGTCGGCGCGCGCCAAGGCGGCCTTGGCGATCGCCAGCGGGCCGGGGTCGTTGCCGCGCGCACCCATCGAGGCGCTGCGGTCGACAATCAGCACCAGGCGATCGCCGCCGCCGAAGCCGGCGATCGACGGCCGCGCGATGGCCAGCGCCAGCAGCAGGATGATCAGGCAGCGCAGCAGCAGCAGCAGGAGGTTGGTCAGGCGGTAGCGCCGCTGCGCCGCCTGGGCGGCGGCGAGCAGCCAGCGCATCGCCGCCCACGGGCGCGGGCGCGGACGCTGGCGCAGCAGCAGGTGGATGAGGATCGGTACCGCAATCGCCGAGGCGCCCCAGAGCAGCAGCGGATGGAGGGCGGTGAGCACGGCCCCCGTTCTTATGGTGGGCAGGCGGTTGGGCTAGTCGGAAGTCGCTGGCCTGGACACAGGTGAGAGGCTTATTACTGGCGGCGCCTGGGAAGCCCATAGGCTCACGCCCATGCCGTCCATTGCCTCCGGCCGCAGTGCCCGTGCCGTTCGACGCCCCGCCAGCACCAGGCTGATGGCGCGGCCCCGGGCCTGGCGTGCCGTCGTCCTGCTGGCGGCGGCGCTGCTGGTGGGCCCGGGCATGCTCGCGGCGGCGACCGTCAGCACCTTGGATGGACGGGTGATCAGCGGACCTGCGCTGGTGTTCGCCGAGGCGGCCGGGACGGTGACGGTCGGCGGGACGACCCTGCCCTTGAGCGATTGCGATTGGCTCGAGCCGGGCGATGGCGCCGGCCTGCCGCCGGCCAACGGCAAGGCGCTGGGAGTATGGCTGGCGGACGGCAGCTGGATGCCGGCCACCGCCCTGGCCGCGGCCAAGGCCGATGACGTCATCCAGGTCACCTGCGCCCTGGGCACCCTCACCCTGCCCTTGGCCAGCATCCATGGCTGGAGCCCGGGCGCGGAGCTGCCCGGCGCCCACGAGGGCGGCGAGGTCGACGTGGTGCAGCTCGACAGCGGGGTGGTGACCGGGCGGGTCGACGGGCTGAAGGCCGGCGCGCTCATCCTGCACTCCGATCTCGATCCGACCAAGCCGTTGAGCCTGCCGATCGAGCAGGTGCGCGCCTTGTGCCTGAGCGTGCCGGCGAAAGCGCCCAGGGGTTTGCGCCTGAGCGTGTCCCTGAGCGAGTCGCATGCGCCGGTGCGCCTGGTGCTGGGAGCGTCCGGGTCGGCCGACCAGGCGCTGTGCCTGGCTGCCGCACCCCAGGTGGCGGTGGGCAAGGCGCTGATGGGCGCGCGGCTGCGCATCGATGGCGGCCGGCGCGTCTACCTCAGCGAGCTGACCCCCGAGCAGGTCGAGGAGGTCGGCGCCTTCGGCGTGGTCTGGCCCTGGACGCGCGACCGCAACCTCGACGGCACGCCGCTCAAGCTCGGCGGCATCCGCTATGACCGCGGCATCGTGGTGCACAGCCAGGCCAAGCTGGAGTGGAACCTCGCCGGCGCCTACGAGCACCTGCATGCGCTCGTCGGCATCGCCGACATCGTCGCCGACCAGGGCGATTGCGAAGCATCCCTGGTCGGCGATGGCACGGTGCTGTGGCACCGCGAGAGCGTCAAGGGCGGCGACAAGCCGCTGGCGCTCGAGCTCGACCTCACCGGCGTGCGCCGCCTGGAGCTGCATGGCGATTACGGTGCGCGCTTCGATATCGGCGACCATCTGGCGCTGGCCGATGCCTACCTGGTGAAGAGCAGCCGGCATTGAGCGCCGCGCTGACGCGCGCGTGGCGCCAGCGCTGAGCGACAGCCTGTAGTGTGCGCTATGGCAGTTGCGACCGGCGCGGCAGGTCGGCTAACGGCCGGGCGCAGCGGCTGGCGCAGGCGCAGGGGCGCCGGGAGCGCTCGCGCCCGGGCTGGCGCCAGCGTGACCGGAGAGCGCGCGGCCGAGCGCCTCGGGCGAGAGGTCGACGGCCATGATCGAGCGGTCGGGGCCGACCAGGCTGACATGCGGCAGCGGCTGGGGCAGCTTCCAGCGCGTGCGCCACTGCTCGGCATCGCCGCCGTTGTTGGGGTTGGCCCACATCAGATCGATCTGGGTGTCCGCACCAGCCAGCTGGCGCAGGCGCGCCACCGGATCGAGCGCGGTGCCCTCGAAGGTGACGATCACCAGGCGCACCTGGCGGGGCGGCACCAGGGTGGCCATCACCTGGCGGTAGGAGTTGGCCAGATAGGCGGTGCTGTCATCGAGCTGCTCGACGAAGAGGTAGAGCAGCCAGGGTTCAGTCGCCGCCATCGGATCGCCGGCCTGGGAGCCGATGTTGTGGCCGGCGATGCGCGGGGCCGGCTGGCCGACGCTCTCGTGGAAGACCACCTGGTCCAGCAATGGCGAGAACTCCTTCATGCGCAGGACCAAGGGGTCGGCGAGGGCGCGCGCCTCGCGGATGCGGCCCTGATGCAGGCGCAGCTGCACGCGCAGATAGCCCCCCATGCCCTTGAGGCTCGGGCTGGGCAGGCGGTCGAGCCGGTCGAGCAGCTGGTCGCAGTCCTTGCCGTCGGCGTAGGTGAGGCGCCAGTAGGCCAGCCAATAGAGGTTCTTGTTCTCGAATTTGGTGTTGATGGTGATCGCCAGCGCCCGCTCGAGGCGCGCACCGAAGGCGAGCTCGCGCGCCTTGCGGGCGTCCACCGGCAGCGAGCGCATCTCGGCGACCTCCTGGTCGAGGGCCTCGATCTCCACCTGGGCGTCGTGGATCTGGTCCTTGGTGGCGGCCGGCGGCAGCCCGGGGTCGGCGCTCGGCAGGGCGGTGGAGCGCGATCCCGAATCGCAGCCGGAGATGAGCAGCAGCAGGCCGATCAGCACGATGGGGAAGCGGGGCATGGCGGGAGTATGCCCCGACCAGGGCCGCTGGGAAGGCCGTCCGATGCGCCGGGCCGGCGGTCAGGGTGACGCGCCGGGTGGTCCGGGGGCGGGCCGCCCCGACCTGATCATTTCTGGGCAGCCAGATCGTCCAGCCCGGGCGCCACCTGGATGCGCACGAAGGACGGCATGCGGTCGCAGGCGACGGTGGTCGCGGTGGAGACGAAGGGCCGCCCCTCATCGACGTGCGGGAAGCTGTAGGAGAAGCGCCGCAGCGGGCGCTCATCCTGGTCGTAGAGCACCACGGTGATCTCGGGATTGGTCGCCGACGGCGGGCGCTGGGCGACCACCTGGCAGAGCACGCTGCCGGGCAGCGCCCCGGCATCGACGCGCAGGGTCAGCAGGTAGTCGCCGCTCAGGGCGATGGTCTTGCCGGGGCTGATCCTGATCAGCGGGGCCTTGTGGTCGCTCTCGGTGAGGTAGTCCTGCAGGTGGGTGGCGTTGACCCGCGCCAGGTAGCGCTCGATGTCGCGCTGCGCCCCGAGGAGCTCGGCGAGCAGCTTCTGGTTCTGGCCGACCAGGTCGTCGCGCTCCTTGGTCAGCGAGCTGATCAGGCCGCGGCTGGCGGTGGCCTCGGTCTCGAACTGGTGCGCGCGCGTCTCGTCGACCACGTGCTGATCGCGTTGGGTGGTGAGGTGCTGGTTGTCCTGCTGCAGGCGGGTGACGCCATCGGCGAGGATGCGGCTGAGCTCGTCCTGGCGCGAGCCCTGGCGCGAGAGCTCGCGCACCAGCTCCTGGGTCTCGCTGAGCTTGACCGCGAGCACGGTGGCGCGGTCATCGGCGCCGCGCAGGCGCAGCACGTCGTTCTCGCTCTCGCGCAGCGATCCGCGCAGCTGCTCGGCCTCCGCCCGCCGCACCGCCGCCTCCTGCTTGGCGGCGGTGATGGCATCCTCGCGCTCGCGCTCCAGGCCCTGCATCCGACGCACCTCCGCCAGATCGGCCTCGTGCTGCGTGCGCGCGGCCGCGTGCTCGCGCTCGATGGCGGCCCACTGCTCCTGCGCGGTGGCCTGCTCGGGCACCGCCGGCGAGGGCGTGGTCACGAGCTCCAGGCGGGTGCGCCCCAGCGACACCCCGACCGCACCGCCGAGCACCAGCGCGATCGCCGCCGCGGCCACCAGCGGCCAGCGCTGCGCTGCCGCCGGCGGCATGACCAGCGGCGGGGGGGCGATGATGGTCGAGGCCGATGGCGGCAGGGGCGCGAAGATGCGGGTCTTGAGCGCTTCGGGATCGCTCTCCGCCAGGGCCGAGATCTCCTCATCGGCACCGCCCATGGCGAGCGGGGAGGGGAAGCTCTGGGTGCGGTCCTGATCGGTGATGGTGGTGCTCGCCTCCAGGCCGAGCACGCCGGCGAAGCGGGTCAGGCGGTTCCAATGGAAATCGTCGATGCGCGCGCCCTTGAGGTTGGCGCCGCGCAGGTCGGTGCCCAGCAGGCTGGTGCCATGCAGGACCGCGTCGCTGAGGTCGGCGCCGCGCAGGTCGGCGCCCGAGAGGTTGGTGCCGGTCAGGTCGCAGCCGCTCAGCCGCGCGCCATGCAGATCGCAGTGCTTGAGGCTGGCGCGGCGCAGGCAGGCGCCGCTGAGGTCGGCACCGCCGAGGTCGGCACCATCGAGAGCCGCATCCTTGAGGTCGGCGCGGCGCAGGTTGCGCAGCGGCAGGCAGGCGCGCGGGAACGTCAGCCCGGCGAGATGGAACTCGGCGAGATCGCCATTCGCCAGGCGGTCGGCCTGGATCAGCAGGTCGGGGACATAGGTGTCGCTCTTCTGCACCGCCGGGTTGTGCCACAGGCAGGTGCCGCTGCCGCCGACCGCCGGCTGCGGGCAGTTGCCGTGCTCGGCATCATAGAGGTGGGCGCAGGTGGCCATGGGCAGGCGATCTACTGCGGCTGCCCGGCGCTCAGGCGCAGGGCACGGCGGCGCAGGTCGTGGATCTTGGCGCTGTCGGGGCGGAACTGGTAGTAGGCGGTGGCATGCTGCAGCGCCTTGGTCGGATTGGGCCGGTGGTCGGTGTAGATCAGCGCCAGCAGGTAGTGCGCCTCGAGGTCGGTGGGATTGCCGGGATCGAAGTGCGGCCCATCGACCTCCTTCTCGAGGTGGGTGATCGCCTGGTCGAAATCGCCGATCGAGAAGAAGTAGGTGCCGAGCATGACATTGGCTTCGGGGAAGGTCGGATTGTCGGCGAGGATGCGGGTGAGGTCCTCGCGCATCGCCACCTTGCGCGGCGGCTGCAGGCGGTTGAAGAACATCGCCCGCTGCCACAGCGCCTCATCGACCTGGGCCGGCGAGGCGATCTTGATCGCCTGGTTGTAGTCGGCCTCGGGGTCCCCGCTCGCGCTCTGCTCATGGCAGAGGGCGAGGTTCAGCCAGGCCTCCGGGCGGTTGGGCGACTGGTCGCGGGCCTTGGTCAGGTGGGTGGTGGCCTTCTCCAGGGCGCCCTGGGCCTCGCGCAGCGGCCCGAGGTAGAGGGTGCCGAGGTTGAAATGGCCGCCGTAGTGCTGGGGATTGAGGGCCAGGCACTCCTCATAGGCCTGGCGCGCCTCATCCCACTGCGTGAGGCGTTCGCGCGCGGTGCCGGCATTGAACCAGTAGTCGGCCGCATCCAGGGGGGTGCTGATCGCCAGGTGCGCGGCATCCTGGAAGCGCTCGACCGCCTGCTGGTAGTCCTTGGCGCGGAAGGCCAGGTAGCCGAGGTTGCACAGCACCTCAGGATGGTCGTGCGAGACCTTGAGCGCCTCATCGTACCAATGCTTGGCATCATCGGACTTGCCCAGCTGCTGGTTGGCGAGGGCGAGGTTGAAGAGCGCCTCGAAGGATTGCTTGTCGGCGGCCAGGGCGCGGTGGTACTGCTCGATGGCGGTCTCAAAGCGCCCCTGCATGAGCGCCTCGTTGCCCAGGGCGGTCAGCTGCCCGGCGCTGCCGTCATCGAGGACCGTCAGATCGGCAGCGGCAGCCCTGCTGCCCAGCGTGACCAGCAGGAGCAGTGCGAACCAGGCACCACAGGCGCGCACCTGCCGGACGACGAGTGCCATGGCACCCCCTCAGCCGGGCTGTGAGCCGGAGGCGGGGGCAGACGGCGGATCCAGCAGGTCGGTCAGAGGACCGCTCAGCTCGCTGGCGGAAGCCTGGTAGCTGCCATCTTTGATGCGTGCCTTGAGGGAGTCGACCTTGGTCGAATCGAACGGGCTCATGGACTTGAGGATCTGGACGTAACGACCGATCTCGGTTGGAGTTGCGCCCACATCCGCACTATCGCCGGTGGTACCGCTCGAACCGGTGGGGGTGGTGAGCGGGGCGGCTGCCGGCGAACCGGGACGGCTGCGCGGGGTCGGATCGACTGGCGGCTGGCTGTCAGGGGTGATCTTCATGGCGGTCAACAAGGCAGAGGCCCTGCTCCTACTCGAGTATCGGCGATCCACGTCCTGACTGAAGCGCTTTTCTCATCCGGTCAGGGGGGTGTCGCCAGGTCCTCCAGCTGTCGGGCAGAGCGTCGCGGCAGTGCCGCCGGACGATCTGCGGGGAGGCCCATCGCAGACGCTGCAAGTCTTTTTTTAAATTGATATTACGCGCATTCGTCGGCACCGGTCGCCCGCGCGTGCGCGGCCTCGCGGCGGCTTGGCATGCAGGCGCGCGGCGGTGCGCGGGATGCCCGCACGGCCGGACGGATCAGGCCTTATCGAACTTGATCACTTCGACCGGGCAGCCTTCGGCGGCTTCTTCGATCTGGTCGGCCAGCGATTCCTGGAGGTCAGGCTTGAGCTCGGAACGCTCGCTCAGGTTGGTGGTCTGCTTGCCGTCGACCCGCGACTCGGCGCGGATGTGGCAGGAATCCTCGGTGACGTTGAAGACTTCCGGGCAGGTGGTCTCGCAGGCATTGCAGACGATGCAGCCTTCTTCGATCCAGACGCGTGTAATGACCATGCTCGGCCTCCCCATCCGCTGTGCCATCTGCGGTGCCATCCGCGCAGCCAGGATGGCTGCGTGAAACGGGTGGGCACCGTAGCGGTCAGGGCCAGTCTCGCAAGGGTCTGCCACGCCCGCCATGAGAAGCGCTGCGGCTGGCCATGTGCGCGGCACATACCTCGATGCCCTGCGCATGCCCAGCTGGATGCGGCCTCCCCGCCGCGGCCCTGGGATAGGCATGCCGGCATTCCCGCCTACCATCGCCGCCCGATGCTCAATCGCCTGGTGGTGCTGCCCATCCTGCATCTGCTCAAGCGCCTGGCTGCCGACACAGCGTCGCGTCTGGGCGGCACCCTGGGCATCATCACCTTCCATCTCGGGGTGCGGCGCCGGGTGGCGAGCGACTGCGTGGCCACCGCGCTGGGCCTGCGCGGAACCGCCCGCCGGCAGGTGGTGCGCCGCTCCTACGCCTCGATGGGGGCGAGCTTCCTCGAGCTGTGGACGATCGGCGGGGTCGATGGCATCGAGCGCCACCTGTATTCCGCCGCCCCCGCCTGGCAGCAGCAGGTGCTCACGCGCCATCCCGGCTGCGTCCTGCTCTCCCCCCACCTGGGCAATTGGGACATCGGCGGCCACGCCATCCGCCGCACGCTGCCGCGCTTCATCGGCTATGCCAAGGCGCAGCACAATCCCGAGGTCGACGCGGAGGTGAACCGCCAGCGACTGATCGCCGGCATCGAGGTGCTGTTCGCCGAACGCGGCGACCGCACCACCGCGGTGCGCGCGCTGCGCGCGCTGCGCAGCGGCGTCCCGGTCGGGCTGATGGCCGACCAGGGGCCGGGCTCGCGCGAGGGGGTGCCGGCCTACTTCTTCGGCGTGCCCACCTACTGCCATGCCGGTCCCGGCTTCTTCGCCAAGCGCGCCGAGGCGCCGATCATCCCGTGCATGTGCCTGCGCCGGCGCGCCGGGATCTTCAGCATGGTCATCGGCCGCCCGCTGCTGCCCGGCGCGGGCGACGAGGCGGGGTTGACCCAGGCGTCGATGGACCTCCTGGCGGTGATGATCCAGGCGGTGCCGGGCCAGTACTTCTGGCAGCATCGCCGCTTCAAGAACCGCCTCGATCTCCCGCCGCGCGCCGTCGAGCCCTGGCGCAGGTGGGGCTTACGCCTGCTGGCCGATCCGCTACAAGCCCTGCGTCCACCAGCCCCGGGCGAGTGACCATGTACCTTGACATCGACGCCAACGACAACCTCCCTGCGCCGGCGATGGCCACCTTCAAGTCCACCGGAGCGGGCAACCGCATCAGCGCCGTGCGCCTGCACCTGGCGGGCGCCTGGCAGTGGTGCGCCATCACCGGCTGGGCCGATGGGCCGGTGGCCGCCTGGGTCACGCCGATCGAGGAGAGCGGCGACGGTCCGGCGCGCCTGCTGCACGGCGGGCCCCAGGGCCTGCGCCTGGCGCGGATCGACCAGCCGCAGGCGGCCGGGTCGGTGCGCTGGGATGTCCAGGACCAGGCGCAATGGGGCGAGCCCTTCCTGATCTGCCGCCCCGAGACCGAGGTCGCCCCCGCCGCTGCCGGTGTCCGCTGAGCGTCAACGCGCGGCCCAGGCCCGTCGCGTTGACGCTCGCATCCGTCGGCCATAGTCACGAACGCATGCTCCGACACGTCCCCCGCCGCCGGATCCTGCTCCTGCCGCTCAGCCTGCTGCTGTGCGCCGGAGCGGCGCTGGCGGCCGGCGCGGGCGACGAGCTCGAGGCGCAGTTCGCCCGTGCGGCCGATGATGCCGATGCGGTGGTGCCGCTGCTGGAGGCGGCGAGCACGCGCATCGCCGCACTGCCGGCCGAGCAGGCGGCCGCGCTCGCCATCCGCCTCGAGCCCTACTGCCGGCGCGCCTTCTGGAGCAGCGAGCGCCTCGATGACATGGCCGATATCGGCCTGCACCTGCACCGCATCGCCCCGGGCGAGACCGCCATCGGCATCGCCCGCCGCTACCGCATCAGCATCGACCTGATCGCCCAGCTCAACCACGGCTTCTCGGCCCGCGCGCTGCAGGCGGGCAGCCTGCTGAAGATCCTCGACCTCAGCGACGAGCCGCTCGAGCTGGTGGTCGGCTGCTCGACCTTCCGCATGCTGGTGTGGCGCGATGGCGTGCTGGTCCTGAGCGTCCCGGTCGGCCTGGGTGCGGCCGGCCACCCGACGCCGCTGGGCAGCACCACGGTGGCCAGCTGCGTGCGCAACCCCGAGTGGCGCGATCCCGACAGCGGGCGGGTGTACAAGCCGAATGCGCCCGGCAACGTGCTGGGCGGCTACTGGATCGGCTTCACCCCGGGACCGGACGCGCTCTTCCGCGGCATCGGCATCCATGGCTTCACCGGCGATTCGCCCGACAATTGGCTGGGCAAGCAGGGCAGCCACGGCTGCGTGCGCCTGCAGCAGGGCGACATCAGCACCCTGTTCGCCTTCGTGCGGCCCGGCACGCGGGTCGCCATCCGCCCCTGATTCACCCTGCCAGCCCGAGCGTGGAGATCGCCGATGACCACCGAGCCCGCCACCCCTGCCCATGAGCAGCGCATCCGCATCGGCACCCTGGTCAACGGCCTGGGCCGCGTCGCAGCAGAATCCTGGATCCGCCAGATCCTGCCTCATGGCTTCGAGTCCTTCAGCATCACCTTCTGGCAGACCCTCGGCCCAACCGACCTGGCCGAGCTCTCCAAGCGCGTCGCCGCCGAGCTCGCCGGCAGCAAGGCGGTGATCTCCTGCCTCTCGGTGTTCGGCAATCCGCTGGAGGTCGGGGAGAAGGACCTCGAGAGCCTGGATGCCTGGCGGCGCTGCATCGATGCCGCGCGGCTGTTCGGCTGCGATCTGGTGACCGGCTTCACCGGCCGCCTGCGCGGGCGGCCGATCGACGAGTCGCTGCCGCGCTTCCGCGAGGTCTTCGGCGAGCTCGCCCGGCGGGCCAAGGACCAGGGGGTGCGCCTGGCCTTCGAGAATTGCGACATGGGCGGCACCTGGCAGGCCGGCGACTGGAACCTCGCGCATGCGCCGGCGGCCTGGGAGCTGCTCTTCGACGCGCTGCCGGAGCCCCATCTCGGGCTCGAGTGGGAGCCCAGCCACCAGCTCGCCAGCCTGTGCGATCCTGGCCCGCAGCTGCGCCGCTGGGTGGCGAAGATCTTCCACGTCCATGGCAAGGACGCGACGGTGCGCCGGGATGTGCTGGCCAGGGAGGGCCTGCGCGGCAAGGAGCCCTGGGTCTTCCACCGCACCCCGGGCTTCGGCGATTCCAACTGGAGCGACATCATCAGCGACCTGCGCGCCGGGGGCTTCCGCGGCTCGATCGACATCGAGGGCTGGCATGACCCGGTCTATCGCGGCGAGCTGGAGATGACCGGCCAGGTGCATGCGCTGAACCACCTCATCCGCTGCCGCGGCGGTTCCTACGTGCCCAATCCGCGCTGAGGCGCCAGGCGCTGCGCTCGCCCACGCCATCCTGTCCCCAGGTGGGGTGGGTCGGCCATTGCCGCCTCCGGCGCATGCCCAGCATGCGACCATGCTGCCAGGCCGAACCGTTGCACCATCAAGGACGCTGCGCTTCATCGCCTGGTGGTTCGCCGGGCTGAGCGATGCGCGCACCTGGTTCCCCGGCTTCCGCCTCCTGCTGGTCGGCGTGCTGCTGGGCATCGCCGTCGGCTGGAGCTTCGGCCGCATCCTGCACGTCGTGGTGCTCGAGGAGCATTCCCTGCCCAAGCCGGTCATCAGCCCGGCCCCGGGGCGGGCGTGGGTGCATGTGCTGACCACCGGCTACTGCCCGTGCGCGCTGTGCTGCGGGCTGTTCGCCAACGGGCACACCGCGATCAATCGCGATGTCGCCACCTTCCCCTTCGGCATCGCCGCCGCGCCGGCCCTCATCCCCTACCGCATGACCCTGGAGGTGCCGGGCTATGGCACCGCCCTGGTGGATGATACCGGCGGGGCGATGCGCCAGGACGCGGTTCGCCATGTGGTGCATCTGGATCTGCGCTTCGTCACCCACGCCGAGGCGCTGCGCTGGGGCCGCCGCTGGATGTGGATCAGCCTGCCGGCCGATGGGCCGGCCGCGCAGGTGGAGACGCTGCACGAGGCGGGCCGGTAGCGCTGCCGAGGTCTGCGTCCGAGGGTCGATTTGCCCTCCCTATCGGCAGCGGGTATACTGCACTCCCCTGCCTGCTGAACGCTCCCGCGCCTGCCGCCGCATGGGCGGAGGTGCCGGGTATCCGAAGGACACATGCATGCGCCTGCGACCATGAGCCGATCGTCTACTGCCGCGCATGCGCGCTCCGCCTCGGCCATCGCCCGCAGCGACGGACCGTGGCCGCTGCGCCTGCTGCGCATCGGCGGGGTGCTGCTGCTCGCGCTCGCGCTCACCGTCCTGGTCGGCTGGCATCTGCAGCTCGGGGCGTTGGTGCGCATCAGCCCCGGCTGGGTGCCGATGCAGTACAACACCGCCCTCGGCCTGCTGCTGCTGGGCACCGGGCTGCTCGCCGCCTCATGCAGCTGGCCGACGGTGGCGCGCGCCGCCGGTGCGCTGGTCCTGGCCCTCGGCCTGGGCAGCCTGATCGAGCGCCTCAGCGGCGCCGACCTCGGCCTCGAGCGCTTCATGCTGACCTCCGCTTTCGTCGCCGAGCGCATCCGTCCCGGGCTGATGGGGGTGCCGACGACGGTGTGCATGACGCTATCCGGGCTGGCGCTGCTGGTGCTCGGCAGGACATCGGCGCACCAGCAGCGGCCGCTGGTGCTGGGCGCCAGCGGGGCGTGCATCGTCGCCATCGGCTGCATGGTGCTGATCGGCTATCTGCTCGGGCTGCCGGAGACCGTCGGCTGGGGCAACCTGACGCGCATGTCGGCGCTGACCGCGATCGGCTTCGTCATCTGCGGCGCGACCCTGTGCGGCTGGGTGCTGCTGCGCCATATCAGCGCGCCCTTGAACATCCGCGAGCTACGCCGGGCGATCGTCATCTACGCGGTGGTCGGCAGCGCGGTGATCGCGGTGATCGCCTCCGCGCTCTCGGCGGCGCCGCTCTACGTGCGCATGCAGGCCTCCGAACGCGAGCGCCTGGTCGATCTCGCGCATACCCGCGCGGCGATGATCGCCGAGCACGTCGCGCTGGTCGACGAGCAGGCGCGCCAGCTCAGCAGCCACCAGCCCATCCGCCTGTCGCCCAGCGGCATGCTCGAGGCGTCGGCGGCCGACCAGCTGGTGGTCCAGGCGCTGCACTCCTCCCGCGAGCTGATCGCCTTCGCCCGCTTCGATGCGCAGGACCGGCTGCTCGCCTGCGCCGGCGCCCTGCCCAGCGAGCGGCTCGCCGCGGCGCTGCCGGGAGCCCCGTCGCGTACGGCTCCCGAGCTGGTCCTGCTGGGTGGCAGCTATCGCGAGGCGGTGGTCGTCCCGCTGCTCGATGTGCAGGGGCACCGCGTCGGCACCGACCTGGTGATCGTCGATCCCGGGCACCTCGAGTCCATCCTCTCCGACCGCGGCGCCATCGCCGCCGCCGGCGAGATGCAGCTGGCGACCCACGACCAGGGCCGCCTGCGGCTGTTCGCGCCCGGCACCGACCTGATCCTGCATGCCTCCTTCCCGCAGCCCGGCACCTTCATCCAGCGCTCCGCCGAACGCGCCTTCAGCCGCCATCCCGACGCCCTGGCCTCGGACGACAACGACCGCCAGCTGCTGGCCGCGGTGTCGCCGGTCCCGGGCGGCGATTGGGGGGTGGTGGTGGTGGCCAGGGCGGAGGCGGTCTACGGCAACGCCGACCGGCACCTGCTGGCCCTCGGCGGCGGGGTTATGGTGCTGGCGCTGTTCGGCTCGCTGGGGATCTTCCTGCTGGTCCGGCCGCTGACCGAGGATCTGGTCATCCACGCCGACGATCTGGCGCACCAGATCGCCCTGCGCACCGCCACCCTCGATGCCGAGCTGGCCAACCGCCGGAGCATCGCCGAGGCGCTCCAGGCCAGCGAGGAGCGCTACCGCCTGCTGTCGACCGCCTCGCCGGTGGGGATCTTCCAGACCGATGGCGAGGGCGCGTGCATCTACACCAATGCCCGCTGGCAGCAGATCTCCGGATTGACCTTCGAGGCCTGCCTCGGCATCGGCTGGCTGACGGCGGTATGCGACGAGGATCGCCCCGAGGTGGACGCCCAATGGCGTGCGTGCGTCAGCCAGGGCACGGACTTCAGCGGCGAGTTCCGCTGGCGGACCGCCGCCGGCGAGCGGCATTGGGTGCAGATGCGCGCCACCCGCATGTCCGGCGATGACGCGCGTGCGCTCGGCTATGTCGGCACCTGCGAGGACATCACCAACCGCCGCCAGGCCGCCCAGGCGCTCGCCGAGTCAGAGGCCAAGTACCGTTCGCTGGTGCAGTCCTCGCATGCCGGGATCATCCTCGCCGACCATCACGGCACCATCCTGTCGTGGAACCAGGGGGCGCACGACATCTTCGGCTACAGCGAGGCGGAGATCATCGGCCGGCCGCTATCGGCGCTCATCCCGCAGCGGCTGCACGCCGGCTGCTTCGCCGAGCCCGCCGGCGAGCTCGCGCTCGGCAGGCCGGAGGCGATCGGCAAGACCGCCGAGCTGACCGGCTTGCGGCAGAACGGGCGTGAATTCCCGCTCGAGCTGTCGCTGTCGATGTGGCAGGCCAAGGGCGGGAGCTACATCAGCATCATCGCCCAGGACATCACCCGGCGGGTCGCCACCGAGGAGAAGTTCCGCGTGCTCTTCGAGCACTCCTCCGACGCCCACCTGCTGATCGACGACGACGGCTTCTTCGACTGCAACCATGCCGCGGTCAAGATGCTCAAGCTCGCCGACAAGAGCGGCGTGCTCGGCCTCCAGCCGGCGGCGCTGTCGCCGGAGCGCCAGCCCGATGGCCGGCTGTCGAGCGAGAAGAGCGCGGAGCTGAGGGCCAAGGCCTACCGCGACGGCTACCTGCGCTTCGAGTGGAGCCACCTCGGGAGCACCGGCGAGGTCTTCCCGGTCGAGGTCACCCTCACCCCGGTCGAGCTCGGCGGCCGCCGCGTGCTGCTGGTGGTCTGGCATGACCTGAGCGAGCGCAAGCACGCCGAGGAGGAGCGGCAGAAGTTCGTCGCCCTGGTCGAGAACAGCAGCGGCTTCATCGCCATGGTGAGCCTGGCCGGCAAGCCATTCTACATCAATCCCGCCGGCCGGGCGCTGATCGGCCTCGATTCCGCCGCCGACGTGCAGTCCATCCCGCTGGAGGCGTGGTTCCCGCCCGAGGTGTGGGCGCGCTTCCGCGACCACACGCTGCCGCTGCTGCATGCGGGCGGCTCCTGGCAGGGTGAGACCAAGCTGCGCAACCTCAAGACCGGCGAGCTGATCGACGCCTATGCCGCCGAATTCGTCGTCCGCCATCCCGAGACCAACGAGCCGATCTGCCTGGCCTTGGTCAAGAACGACATCCGCGGGCAGAAGCGCCAGGAGTCCGAGATGCGGCGCGCCAAGGAGGCGGCCGAGGCGGCGGCGCGCGCCAAGAGCGAATTCCTCGCCACCATGAGCCACGAGATCCGCACGCCGATGAACGGCGTGATCGGCATGGCCGGGCTGCTGCTCGACTCCCCGCTGAACCCGAGCCAGCGCGCCATGGTCGACACCCTCAGCAGCAGCGCCGAGGGCCTGCTGGTGATCATCAACGACATCCTGGACTTCTCCAAGATCGAGGCCGGCCGCCTGGAGCTCGAGGCCGTCGACTTCGACCTGCGCGCGGTGGTCGAGGATGCCGTGGGCATGCTCGGCCGCCCGGCGCAGGATAAGGGGCTGGACCTCGCCTGCGCCATCGCCGGCGACGTGCCCGACCAGGTGCGCGGGGACCCCGGCCGCCTGCGCCAGGTGCTGGTCAACCTGATCGGCAATGCGGTCAAGTTCACCGTCCATGGCGAGGTGATCGTGCGCGTGTCCTGCGGCTTCGGCCGCGCGACGGCGGAGGCCCACCCCGACGGCCATCAGCCGATCACCATCGAGGTCGAGGTCCTGGATACCGGCATCGGCATCCCGCTCGAGGCCCAGGGGCGGCTGTTCCAATCCTTCAGCCAGGCGGACAGCTCGACCACCCGGCGCTTCGGCGGCACCGGCCTCGGACTGGCGATCTGCAAGCGCCTGGTCGAGCTGATGGGCGGCGCCATCCGCGTGACCAGCGCCCCGGGGCAGGGCAGCGTGTTCCGCTTCAGCGTCGCGCTGCTCGAGCTCAGCCCCCACCTCGCGGCTGCGGACGTCGCCCTGGCGGGGGTGCGCGTGCTGGTGGTCGACGACAATGCCAGCTGCCGCGCCATCCTCGCCGAGCAGCTGGCCGGCTGGGGGATGTCCTGCACCGGCTGCGGCGATGCGCCGGCGGCGGCCGCCGAGCTGGAGCGCGCCAGCTCCTCCGGGACGCCCTACCGCGTGCTGATCGTCGACCGCCGCATGCCGGGCGTGGACGGCATGCAGCTGTGCGAGCAGGTGCGCCGCGCGGGCGCGCAGCCTGAGCTCCGCATCATCCTGCTCAATCCGCTGGTGGTGGCCGATCGCGCCGAGCGCCTGGAGCCGGGCATCGATGCCGGCCTGAGCAAGCCGGTGCGCCAGGGCGAGCTCTACCAGGCGCTCAACCGCCTGCTGGTGCACCAGCCGGTCCGGCAGCCGGCGCGTGAGCCGACCTCGCTGCCGGTGGCCAGGCTCTCCGGGCGGGTGCTGGTGGTCGAGGACAACATCGTCAATCAGCGCATCGCCGTGGCCCAGCTGGCCAAGCTCGGCGTGCGCGCCGATGTCGCCGCCAACGGCCTCGAGGCGCTCGCGGCGATCAGCCAGCTGCCCTACGATGCGGTGCTGATGGATTGCCAGATGCCGGAGATGGATGGCTACCAGGCCACCCGCGAAGTGCGCCGGCGGGAACAGGCACGCGGCGCCAGCAGCCGGCTGCCGGTGATCGCCATGACCGCCAATGCCATGGGCGGCGACCGCGAGCGCTGCCTGTCGGCGGGCATGGACGACTACATCTCCAAGCCGGTGCGCATCGAGGTGCTCGAGGAGGTCATGGGCCGCTGGCTGGTGCGCGTCGATGAGCCCGCCGCCGCGCTTCCAGCCGCGGCCGGCCCGGGGGCAGCGGCGGCTGGCGCGCCCACCGCGAGCGAGCATGCAGGGCGTGCGCAGGGGGGCGGGGAGGCGGCGCTTCCCGCGCTGCTCGATGCCGAAGCCCTGGGCCATCTGACGCGCGAGATCGGCGAGGCGCAGGTGATCCGCGACATCGTGCGCATGTACGCGCTCGAGGCGCCGAGCCAGTGCGCCGCCATCGCCGCCGCGGCGGCGGCGGGCGAGGACGACCGCCTGCGGCGCCTGGCGCACAAGCTGCGCGGCTCCAGCCAGATCCTCGGGGCGGCGCGCATGGCCGCCTACTGCACGCGCATCGAGCGGCTCGCCGGCGCCCATGACCTGGCGGGCTGGGCGCCGCTGGTCGCCGGCATCGCGGCGGTGGCGGCGGCGACCATCGGCGAACTCACGCGCGCGGCGCCCGCCGGCTGAGCGCCGCGCTGAATGCGCCTCTGCGGCAGCCGGCGCAGGCGATGGCAAATTCCCGCTCCTCGCTAGCATGCACCGGCGATGGCCCACGATGTCGACGCGGATTGCGGCCTCCCGCTGCCGGTTCATGGCGCCACCACGCCACCGGCTGCCGGCCAGCGCAGCGCCTCCGTCCTGGCGCGCCTGTGGGCCCTGGCCAAGGTCGAGCGCCGGCTGGTGGTGCGTGGCGCGGCGATGCAGGCGCTGCAGTCGACCACCTACCTGCCCTTCACCTTCGGCCTGCAGTTCCTCATCGACCATATCATCCCGTACTGCCGAGCGCAGATGGTGCTGTGGCCGATCGTCGCCTATGCGGCGGCCAACCTGCTGTGGTGGCTGCCGCATGGCTGGTGCACGGTGCGCGCCTACTCGCTCAGCCAGGCGCTGGTGCGCTCGATGGTCGCCCGCCTGCGCCGCCTGGTGGTCGACCAGCTGCAGCGCATGTCGCTGAGCTTCTTCACCCGCCGCGGCGCCGGCGCGCTGTCGAACCAGGTCACCGTCGACATGGGCAAGGTCGAGAACCTGCTCGCCACCATCGCCGGCGGCTTCATGGTCAATCTCACCCTCGCGCTGGCGACCGGGCTCTACCTGCTGTGGCTCAACCCGCTGCTGTGCGCGGTGGCGCTGTCGGTGATCCCGCCGCAGATCCTGATCCTGCGCCTGCTCGGCCATCGGCTCGACCGGCTCAACCGGCGCACCCAGATGACCGGCGAGGGCTTCTCCTCGCACATGGTCGAGTTCATCAGCGGCATGCGCCTGACCAAGAGCTTCGGCAACGAGGAGGAGATGGCGCTGCGGCTGCGCAACTCGATCGAGGACCTGCGCATCGCCGGCCTCGAGGCGAGCGTGAGCATGCGCTGGGTGGCGATGGGCATGCAGATGGCGGCGCAGTTCATGCCGGTGCTGGTGTGGTGCGTCGGCGCCGCGCTGTATGTGCGCGGCTTCGGCAACGCCACCTTCGGGCAGCTGGTGGTCTTCACCGGCTCGCTCGGCTTCCTGATCTCCGGCGTGCATGCCTTCACCGCCAGCTACGAGGCCTACATGCAGGCCAAGCCGGGCATGCAGGCGCTGTTCGGCATCCTCGACAGCGATGAGCTCGAGGGCTATGCGCATCCGACCAGGGAAGTGCAGCTGAGCGGGCGGATCGCCTTCGATCAGGTGACCTTCCGCTACCCCAACGCGAGCGGCGAGCCGGCGCTGCGCGGCATAAGCCTCGCCATCGAGCCGGGCAGCTGCATCGGGCTGGTCGGCGAGACCGGCGCCGGCAAGAGCACCCTGCTCGATCTGATCGTCGGCTTCTACGCCCCCACCCAGGGGAGCATCCTCTACGATGGCCATCGGCTCGCCGACATCGGGCTCAGGCAGCTGCGCCGCGCCATCGCCATCATGGGCCAGGAGGCCTTCATCTGGAACGCCTCGGTGCGCGAGAACATCCGCTTCGGCCGCCCCGGGGCCAGCGATGCCGAGGTCATCGACGCGGCGATCAAGGCCCAGGCCGACGCCTTCATCAGCCGGCTCGACCAGGGCTACGATACCGTCTGCGGCGAGCGCGGCGCCCTGCTCTCCGGCGGCCAGCGCCAGCGCATCGCCCTGGCGCGGGTGTTCCTGCGCGATCCGCGCATCGTCGTGCTGGACGAGCCGACCAGCGCCCTGGACCTGGAGACCGAGGCGCGTCTGCAGCAGGACCTCGATGGGCTGTGCAGCGGCCGCACCACCTTCATCGTCGCCCACCGCCTGTCGACCCTGCGCCGGGTCGACCGCGTGCTGGTCTTCCAGCACGGCCGCATCATCGAGGACGGCACCCCCGCCGAGCTCAAGGCGCGCCCAGATGGGCACTTCGCCCATCTGCTCGAGCTGCAGGGAAGCGCTCCGGCCGCCGGGACGTGAGCGGCATCCAGCAGGCGCCTGCGCCCGTCCTGCCTTGCCGGCGAGGCGGGGGTGGTGATAGTGCGCTGGACCCGTGCCCGGGTGGAGCGCCCATGCCAGACGATCTCGATGCCGTCCTCGCGCAGCTGCAGCAGGTGATCCTCGGCAAGAAGCGCACCCTGCGCCTGGCGCTGTGCTGCCTGCTGGCACGCGGCCACCTGCTGATCGAGGACATCCCCGGGGTCGGCAAGACCACCTTGGCGAGCGGGCTGGCGCGCTGCCTGGGGCTGAACCTGCGCCGGGTGCAGTTCACCAGCGACCTGCTGCCGGCGGACATCGTCGGCAATGTGATCTTCGACCGCGAGCGCAACCAGTTCGTCTTCCATGCCGGCGCGATCTTCGCCCAGGTGGTGCTGGCCGACGAGATCAACCGCGCCAGCCCCAAGACCCAGAGCGCGCTGCTCGAGGCGATGGAGGAGCGGCAGGTCACCGTCGACGGCCAGAGCCATGCCCTGCCGGCGCCCTTCTTCGTCATCGCCACCCAGAACCCGCACCATCAGATCGGCACCTTCCCGCTGCCGGAATCGCAGCTCGACCGCTTCCTCATGCGCATCGATCTCGGCTACCCGGATCGCGAGGCGGAGCGCGAGATGCTCACCGGCCCCGACCGGCGCAGCGTGGTCGAGGCGATCACCCCGGCGCTCACCAGCGATCGCCTGGTCGCGCTGCAGCGGCTCGTGCCCACCGTGCATGTCGCCCCCGCGCTGCTCGACTACCTGCTCGACCTGCTCGCCCATACCCGCATCCACCGCCCGGCCGGCTCCGGGCTGTCGCCGCGCGCCGGCCTGGCGCTGCAGCGCGCGGCGCAGTCCTGGGCGCTGATGGCCGGCCGCGACATGGTGGTGCCCGAGGATGTCCAGGAGGTGGCGGTCAGCGTGATGGGGCATCGCCTGCGCGGCATGGTCAACGATGGCAGCCCGGATGGCCGGGCGCTGGCGGAGCAGGTCATCCGCACGGTGGCGGTGCCATGATCGACGGGGCGCCAGGTCTGGTGAGCGTGAGCGCGCCTGCCGCCAACCCGGCCGCCTCCACTGGGCCCGCTGCGCCAGCCACGCCCGCGCCGAGGCTGCCGCCCTGCGGGCGCATCCGCCTGCGGCCGACGGCGGCGGTCCCGCTGCTGAGCCTGGTGCTGGCGGCGATCTACGGCGGCTCGATCCACTACCAGAGCAATGCCGGCTATCTGGTGCTGGCGCTGATGGCGAGTGTCGCCCTGGTCGCCCTGGTCGCCACCCGCAGCGCCCTCACCGGGATCCAGGTGGTCGCCAGGGCGATGCCGAGCGCGGTGGCGGGCGAGGAACTGCGCGGCTCGCTGACGGTGCTCGCCGGAGCGCAGGCGCTCAGCGCCGTGCGGGTGATCCTGCCCGAGCTGTCGCCGGATGAGCTGGCGCGCATCGATGCGCTGCCTGCCGGCGGCAGCGCGCCGTGCGATTTCACCCTGCCCGCCCGCCGCCGGGGGGTGCTCTCCATCGCCCGCGTGCGCCTGGCGACCACCGCCCCGCTCGGGCTGTTCCGCGCCGCGATCGACCTGCCGGTCTCGAGCACCTGGCTCATCTACCCGCGCCCGCTGCCGCTCGGCGAGCAGGAGCGCGCGAGCGCGGTGGCGAACCCGGCCCAGCGCTTCGGCCAGGGCGACTTCCTCGGCCACCGGGCCTGGATGCACGGCGATCCCCAGCGCCATGTCGACTGGCGCGCGGTGGCGCGCGGCAGTCCGATGCTGGTCAAGGAGTACGCCGGCGGCCTCGGCGACGAGCGCACGCTGCGCTTCGATGACGACCCCGACCGTGATCTCGAGAGCCGCCTGTCGCGCCTGGCGGCGCGGGTGATCGCCGCTGAGCAGAGCGGCGCCGCCTTTGCGCTGGTCGTCCCGGGCATCACCCTGCCCGCCGGCAGCGGCGAGGCGCACTACCATGCCTGCATGGGCGCCCTGGCGAAGGTACCGGGCTAGCCATGCGCAGCGCCAGCGCTGCGGTGGATGTCGGGCCGCTGCGCTGGCTGATCGCAGCGTTGGCGGTCGCGACCGTGCCTCTGGCCATCGACCTGCCGCCCTGGGAGGCGCTGGGCATCGCCGGCGGCGCGTGGTGGCGCTGGCAGCGCACCCGCCGCGGCCTGGGCGCGGTGAACCGCCATGTGCTGCTGGGCATGGTGCCGCTGATCGGCGGCGCACTCTACGCCTCGGGCGCCCTCGGCTTCGGCCTGGCGCTGGCGGCCCCGGCCCTGGTCGCCTGCTGCTGGCTCAAGCTCCTGGAGATGCAGTCGGAACGCGACTACCAGCTGTGCTGCTTCCTCTGCGTCCTGCTGCTGGCGGTGCTGCTCTTCGATCAGCAGACCATCGCCACCTGCGTCTACGCGCTCATCGCCATCACCCTGACGGTGATGGCGATGGCGCGCTACCAGGTCGCCGGGCCAGCGCTGGCGCTGATGCGCCCGCGCTGCCTGCGCCTGATGGCCCTGGCCGCGCCGTTGGCGCTGGTGCTGTTCCTGCTCATCCCGCGCCTGCAGCTCAACCTCCCCAATGTCGGCGGCGAAGGCATCTCCGGCTTCACCGACACCATGCGTCCAGGCGATATCGCACGCATGGCCACCGGGGACAAGGTGGCCTTCCGCGTCGAATTCGCCGACAACCAGCTGCCGCCAGGGGGCGAGCTCTACTGGCGCGGCCTGGTGATGAACGAGAGCAGCGACGGCGCCCTGTGGCGGGTCAACCTGACCGAGCCGGCCGAGCGGCGCAGCGTCTGGGCGGGGGCGGCGGATCTGCCGCTGATCAGCCAGGACATCGTGCTGATGCCCAACGGCCAGCCCTGGCTGTTCGCGCTCGAGGATGCGGTCGGCGAGCTGGTGAACGCCGACCTGCGCAAGAACGGCACGGTACGCTACCATCAGCGCGTCAACCATGTGCTGCACTACGCCATCACCTCGCGCTTCGGCGACCGCGCCACCGACGCCGACCACCAGGCGGCGCTGCCGCTGGCCAAGGTCCACCCCGAGGTCCAGGCGCTGGCCGAGCGGCTGAAGGCGGGCACCGACGGCAGCGCGGACCAGGCCTGCGAGAGGATCCTCGCCTACTACCACGACCAGGGCTTCACCTATACCCTTTCGCCGGGACGCATGGATGAGGAATCGGTCTACAATTTCCTGTTCGTGCGCAAGGAGGGCTTCTGCGCCCATTACGCCACCGCCTTCGCCGCGCTGATGCGGGTGATGGGCCATCCGGCGCGGGTGGTGGTCGGCTACCACGGCGGCGAGGCCAACTCCATCGGCGGCTTCGTGGTGGTGCGCCAGGAGCATGCGCATGCCTGGGCCGAGTACCGCGAGGGCGACGGCAGCTGGAAGCACGTCGATCCCACCCTCGCCATCCCGGTGAAGCCCGGGGAGGAGCTGGCGGCCGCGCAGCAGCCCGGCGCCGCGCTGAGCCAGTGGGCCGACCGCACCCCGGCCTGGATACCGGCCTGGCTGCATGCGCCCTACCAGTCGGTCAGCCAGTGGTGGCAATTCGCCGAGGCGCGCTGGGACGGCTGGTTCATGGGCTTCGATGGCGATCGCCAGTCCAGCCTGCTGGCCCGCCTCGGCCTCGGGCATCCCGGTCCCTGGACCCTGACCGGCCTGATGCTGCTGGTCGCCCTCGGCGCGCTGCTGCTGCTGCTGCTGCGGCTGCTGCTGNNCCCGCCGATCCGGTGCAGCAGCTCTACCAGCGCTGGTGCGCGCGCCTCGCGCGCAGCGGAGCGGCGCGCGAGCCCTGGGAAGGGCCGCTGGCCTTCGCCGAGCGCGCCAGCGCCCTGCTGCCCGAGCAGGCGGGCAACCTGCGCGAGGCGGCGGCGACCTATGCCCGCCTGCGCTATGCCCAGAGCGGCGAGGATGCGCCGGCTGGCATGCGCCGATTCGCCGCGCTCATCCGCCAGCTGCCGGCGCGCCGCCCGCCGAGCGTGCAGGTGTCATCCAGCTGACGCCGCTCGGTGCACGGCGGGGTCGATGGGTCTGACAGCGTCCGCGCTTTACAGTTCCTCGACTGCCTCCTACGGTACGCCATGCGCGCGCCGCTCCCCCTGTTGCACTCCGTGATCGCCCTGCTGGCTGGTGCCAGGGTGTTTGCAGCCGAATCCGAGGTCAGCTACGAGGATCTGCGCGTCCAGGCCGGCAGCATGTGCAACAACGGTGAGCAGATCGCCTTCACCTTCATGGCCGGCGATCTGGGCGACAAGGACCAGGGAGTGGTCGACATCGGCACCGATTTCGGCTTCGTCCTGGGTGTGCGGGGGGTGATCGGCCGGGCGGCGGCGACCGTGGAGGTGGTCAATTCCGGGCCGGACATCGCCCTGAATGTCCTGGGCGGCGAGGTGCTGGGCGGCCTGGGCTACTACCTGGGCAAGAATGACATCCTCGAGTTCCTCGTCGGCCTCTCCCTGGGCGTCAGCAGCGAGACCGGTCAGACCGCGCTGAACCATCGCGATGGCAGCTATTCCGGCTATACCGGCGAGATCGGCTGGTACCACACCATCGACCGCACCAACTTCGTCCTCGGCCTGGTGGTCGCCGCCGAGCGCATCCATAACACCCTGAAGCTGCAATCCGGCGACGATTTCCCGGTGCGGGCGCAGGGCTTCGACGTCACCCTGGCCTTCGGCTACCGCTTCCACTGACGCCCCGCCAGCAGGCGCGCACGCCGGTGCGTCGTGGACCTCGTCGTGGAGCCTTGCCGCCGCCAGGCGGGGGAACGGCACAGCCGATGCTCCTCTCGCGCATCGGCCCGCCGCATCGTGCCATGGTGGCACGGCGTGCGTGTGGGCGAGCCGGCTCCGCTGCCGGAGCTGCCAGGAGGACGCCATGGTCACGCCCTATACCAACGCCACGTTCGCCAGCGACGTGCTGGCCTCGCCCCGGCCCGTGCTGGTGGATTTCTCCGCCACCTGGTGCCCGCCCTGCCGCATGCTCGCACCGGTCATCGACCGTCTCGCCCAGGACCTCACCGGCAGCCTGGCGGTCGGCGCCGTCGATGTCGACCGCGAACCGGAGCTGGCCGCCGCCTATGGCATCACCGCCCTGCCCACCGTGGTGCTGTTCCAGGGCGGTCAGCCGGTCGGCCGGCTGACCGGCTTCCATGCCCTGCCCGAGCTCAAGCGCTTCGTGCAGGCGCACGCAGCCTGAGGCGACCCGCCGCCGACCGCCGCAGCGGTGCGGCAAGCCCCCCCACGCGGCCCATCACCAGGAGTCAGCCATGATCGATCGCCTTGAGCTCTTGGACGCCTATTCCGCCGCCGTCATGGGTGCGGTCGAGATGGTCGGACCGTCGGTGGTCCAGCTGGCGGTCCGCCTGCCGGGCGCCCCGGTCCAGGCTGCGGCTGCCGATGACCCCGCCGACGGCCGGCAGGGCTCGGGCTCGGGCTTCGTCGTCACAAAGGACGGCTTCATCGTCACCAACAGCCATGTGGTGCATGGCGCCGAGGAGATCCGCGTCACCCTGCCGGATGGCCGCGAGTTTCCCGCCCGCCTGGTCGGCGACGATCCCGACACCGATCTGGCGGTGGTGCGCATCCACGCCCATGGCCTCAGCGCCGCGGTGCTCGGCGATTCCGCCCAGCTCCGGCCGGGACGCCTGGTGGTCGCGATCGGCAATCCGTACGGCTTCCAGGCCACCGTCACCGCCGGCGTGGTGAGCGCCATCGGGCGGACGCTGCGCGCCGGCTCCGGCCGCCTGATCGAGCAGGTCATCCAGACCGACGCCGCGCTCAACCCCGGCAATTCCGGCGGCCCGCTGGTTTCGGCCTCCGGCGCGGTGATCGGCATCAACACGGCGATCATCGGCGCCGCGCAAGGCATCTGCTTTGCCATCGGCATCGACACCGCGATCTGGGTCGCGACCCGGCTGATGCGGGACGGCCGGGTAAGGCGGTCTCGGCTCGGGATGTCGGCGCAGACCGTGCCGATCACCACGCGCGTGCGGCGGTTCCAAGACCTGGAGCAAAGCACGGGCGTGATGATTTCCGAACTCGCGGCGGACGGACCAGGCGAGCGGGCCGGCTTGCAGGCCGGTGACGTGCTGCTGGCGTTGGACGGGGTCCCAGTCACCGGCGTCGATGACCTGCACCGCTCGTTGACCCAGGAACGTGCCGGCAAGGAAGTCCCGGTGCGCTTTCTCCGCCGCACCGAGGTGCTGACCCTGCTCGTCACCCCCGTGGAAATCTGACAACGCCCCTCACCATGCCGCTCGGGCACGTATGGCCTGGCCAGCAACCGGACAAGGCATTTCGCCGATTAAACCCGCCGGCGCGGCCGAGTGGGTTTACGGGGCCGGAGGCGGGATGCAACGGCGAGGCCGGCGATGGCCACCACAAACAGCATCAGCGTGCCGGGTTCGGTTACCNNGCGCCGTCGGCCTGGCTCAACCCAAACGCGGCGCCGGTATCGAACCCCCAAGGGTCGCCGCCTTGCAGCACGAAACTGTCGGAGGTCAGACCGTACTGGTCGGTGCGCGGAACGCCAGAGTGGATGTCCCGGTCGGCGACCAGCAGACTGACGGCCTCGGTCGCCAATCCGTTCGAGACCAGACCGTTCAGGGTAATCT